>JANNDT010000367.1:0-6385 GCA_031387905.1 Deltaproteobacteria bacterium | reverse complement strand
CGCGAGCGCCGCGCTCGCCGCCCAGCCGAGCGCGGGATCGAGCGCGTTCACGGCGCCACCAACAGGCCCATCGCGATGCCGGTCTCGGGGATTACCCGTAACATCTCGCCGCTCTCGGCGCCGATCACTGCGACCACGGCTGCCTCGCGATGAGCGAGCAGCAGCAGCGGCGCTGCGTCGGGCGTTACGAGCACGCCGTGCGCACCGCGGTTCGGCAGCACGGCCTGCAGCAACCAGTCGAGCGCACCGCCGGCGGGCAGCCCCAGGATCCCGCGCAGGTACAGCGCCGTGAGGTTCGGGATCTCGATCGTGCGCTCCTTGGCGCGCGACGAGAGGTCGTAGACCCACAGCTCGCTCCCGGCTTCTTTGTGCGTGTCGGCGCCGCCCTGATGAACGAGCGAGTACAAGCGATCCGACGGCGCGTGGTACGCGAGGTGTTGGAGACCGCCGATGCGCCAGCCTTTTTCGCGTTCGTCCTTCGTGAAGAGCGACCACGCGGGTTTCGCGATCGGCGCGCCGCCCGCGGCGAAATCCACTTCCTGCGCCATGCCGCCGAACGAGGCGAACAACCAGCGGCCGCTGCCCGCCGCGAGGCGCACGCCTTTCTCCGTAATAGGATCGCTCGCCGCATCGAAGAACTTCTTGCTCGCCGCGCGCGAGGTCTCGGCGCCCGTCGCGTCGAGCGTCACGACGAGCGCGCTGCCGTCGAGGCAGAGCATGCCGAAGCGCCGCGGGCCTGCGGGGTAGACGAGCGCGCAGCCGCCCGTCTCGATCTCAGAGGCGAAGCGGCGCTCCACCACATCGACGACGCTCACCGAGCTGCCGGGCGTCTGGTTCCACACCACCACGAAGCGCCCGTCGTCGAGCAGCGCCGAAATCGCGACGCCGTTGCCGTTCGAGGCTTTCCTGGGAGGGATCCCGATTTCGGCGGTGGGCGCGAGCGTGCCCGAGTCGTAGACCGTGACCAGATCGGTGCGCTCGCCGCGCGTGCGGCGCGAATAATAAGTGGATGCCAGGTACACCTCGCGGCGCGCCGCGTTCGTGAGCGGCGCGACGGGCGCGAGGTCTTCACCGCCGTAGAGCGAGCCGAGCATCGTGGCCGAATCGGCGTCGAACAGCGCCGTCCGGCGCAGCAGCATGTCGCCTACCCAGACGCTGTGCGGGCTCCAGGCATCAGGCGTGCTCGCGCTATGTCCGGTCTCCTCGGGCGCGATGTCCGCGAGGGCGGCGGCCGCGAGCACGGCGAGTGCAGCCGAGAGGAACTTCAGGCGCATGGCGGAAGACTAAACCGAACCCGACCCGGAATGCTTCGCGAAATCGGGATCAGCAAATCGGGTCCAGAGGCTGGCCAACTCGCTCGCAGCGGCAACCCGCGCCCGGCTGGAATAGCGTCAGCGTCTGCGACAGGAGATGACCCATGAAGTTCACCTTCTTCAACCTGATGCCGTGGCCGCACCTGCCCGACGGCTTCCGCGAGAAGCACCGCTCGGTGTGGGTCGATCTGCCGAACGAGATGTACGACCCGCGCGAAGGCAACCGCGTCTACCACGAGTACATGGACCAGCTCGAGTACGCGGAGTCGCTCGGCTTCGACGGCATCGGCGTGAACGAGCACCACCAGAACGGCTACGGCCTGATGCCTTCGCCGAACATCATTGCCGCCGGGCTCGCGCGCCGAACTTCGCGCGCGGCGATCGCGGTGATCGGGAACTCGATCGCGCTCTACAACCCGCCAATTCGCGTAGCGGAAGAGTTCGCGATGCTCGACGTGATATCGGGCGGACGCCTGCTCGCGGGCTTCCCGGTCGGCACGCCGATGGACACGAACTTCTGTTACGGCCAGATCCCGGCGCTCACGCGCGACAAGTATTACGAGGCGCACGACTTGATCATGCGCGCCTGGCGCGAGCGCGAACCGTTCGCGTTCGACGGCAAGTACACGCAACTGCGCCACGTGAACCTGTGGCCGCGCCCGATCCAGCAGCCGCATCCGCCAATTTATATTCCTGGCGGCGGCTCGCTCGAGACCTGGGAATGGTGCGCGCGCATGGATTACAACTACTCGTACCTCTCGTTTGGCGGTTACATCGGCGGCCAGGCCATGCTCGAAGGCTTCTACGAGCACGTCGGGAGGCTCAACAAGGACGAGTCGCCCTACCGCAGCGCGTTCGCGCAGGTGATGGCGGTGGCCGACACCGATCAAGAAGCGGAAGAACTCTACGCCGAGCACATCCTCTACTTCTTCAATCGCTGCCTACACGTTTATCCGGGCTTCTCCGACCCGCCCGGCTACCGCACGATCAAGACGATCCAGGGCGGCAAGCTCGACCAATTACGGGCCGAGGCGCAGCGCGAGTATTCGACGCTCACCTGGAAGGATCTCGTCGAGCGCGGCTTCGTGATCGCCGGCAGCCCCGCGACCGTGCGCGAGCGCTGCGAGGACATGATCAAGCGCCTCCACGTCGGACACATCTTCTGCCTGCTCCAGTCTGGGAACATGCCGGACTGGAAGACGCGCAAATCGACCAAGCTGTTTGCGGAGAACGTGATGCCGCACCTGCGCGACCTGTGGCCCGACTGGAAGGGCGACGACCGCTGGTGGTGCAAGCCGTACGACGCGCGTGTCAGGCCAGAGGAATCGTTTCCCGGCGGCGAGCGCGATTCGCGAGCGCACGCGACGCGAAAAAATAGGGGAAGAGCGTGAGCGAAAGAAGCATCGAGACGCGTCGAGGGATCAAGTGCCGCGTGCGCGAAGCGGGGCGCGGCGTGCCGCTCGTGTTCCTGCACGGCGCGGGCGGGCTGTTCCCGAACGAGCCGCTGCTCGACGCGCTGGCCGAGCGCTTCCACGTGTTCGCGCCTGTGTGGCCCGGCTTCGGCGCCGAGGCGGGTGAAGAGGTGCTCGAGGACATGCTCGACTTCACGCTGCACGGCTGGGACGTGGTCGAGGCATTAGGGCTCGAGCGGCCCGCGCTGGTGGGTCACTCGCTGGGCGGCATGATTGCCGCCGAGATGGCCGCCGTGAACAACGCGAGCGTCGAGAGACTCGCGTTGCTCGCGCCCTCCGGCGTCTGGCTCGACGCGCACCCGATCCCGGACATGTTCGCGATGACGCCCTTCGAGCTGCCGGGCTACTTGTTTGCCGACGCGAAAGCCGGCGAGGCGCTCCTCACCGCAGGCCTCGACATGTCCAACAACGAGGCGCTCAAGGGCTTCATGGTCGCCAACTCGCGTCGGCTCGGGACCGCGGGCAAGCTGCTCTTCCCGATTCCGAATCGCCGCTTCAGCAAGCGCGCCTATCGCGTCAGCGCGAAGACCCTCATTTGTTGGGGCAATCAGGATCGCCTGATCCCGCCGGTGTACGCCGAAGCGTGGCAGCGCCTAATCCCGCAGGCGGAGATCGCGCGCATCGAGGGCGCGGGGCACATGCTCACGCTGGAGAGGCCACGAGAGCTGGCGGAGCGGATCAGCGCGTTCATCGCCGACTAGTCACTGCGCGCCGAGCGCAGGGGGAGTCTCGGTTCCAGATCTAGCGGAGCGAGCATCGCGTGAGGCGAGGCGCTGGCTTCCCCCGCGCGGGCTCGGCATCCGCGTTGAGCATTGCATCTAGTTTTGCGCCGTACTCGAAGTCGTCATCTCCGTCGCCAGCCGCTAGGAGAGTGACCCGAGACTCGCCCAGGATCGAGGCAGAGGCGAGTTTCGGAGGGGTGGTGGGCTTGGTGGCGCCGATGTGGGAGAGATCGGGCCGTCGGAAGTGAGCGCGCGGCAGGGTGCGGCGGTGTTAGGCGAGTTGGGCTCGCCAGATCGCCTTCACGTTGAAGGCGGCGCACGCCAGGTTCCACTCGGCTTCGACTTTCTCTTTGCCCCGCAGTGCGAAGCGCCGCAGTCCCATGCGCTGCTTGATCTCCGCGAACGGCCGCTCGGCCTGGGTCTTGCGGTGGCCGTAACGGTCCCGCGCCCAGGGCAACCCCAACGTCCGCTTCATCCGTCGCGAGAGCCGCCCCTTCGGCAACTTGCCCTTCTTGCCCTCGCGGCCCAGCGCGATCAGAGCGCGCTGTTGAAGTTCCCCGAGTGCCGCGAAGTTCTCCTCGCTCCGGTAGCCCGCGTCCGCCAGCACCCACACCGGGCGCTGGCCCGTGTTCCGCTCCACCGCCGTAATCATCGGCAGCAGCTGCGGCGCGTCGGACGCCGAGGTCGAGAGCCCCGTCGCGACGATGATGCCGTCCTCGCTCGTCGCCGCCTGCGCGTTGTAGCAGTAGGTCAGCGCCGCCTCGCCCGTCTTCATCATGTTGGCTTCCGGGTCCGCGAAGCTCTTCTGGTGGCGCGACACGAGCTTCTCGCCCTTCTCCGCCTCGAGCTGCGCGCGCGCCGCGCGAATCCGCGCGCGCCGCCGCTCGCGAAGCTGCAGCTCCTCCGGCAATCCACCGCCGCCGGGCCCGTCGCCGTCGGTCTCGTCCTCGTCTCGGTTGCGCTCCTCGATCTGCACCAAGATCTGCGCGATCTCGTCCTCCAGCTGCGCGCCTCTGCCGCAACCATCCGCCCATGGCTCATCGCCTTGGAGCGCGACGTGTTCGCTCGCAGCTTCGTCCCGTCCAGCGCCACCCGACCGAGCTTCGCCAGCCCCGCCCGCTGCGCGATCCGCACGCTCTCCCGAAACACCGCCGCGAACTCCGTGCCGTGACGCACCCGAAAGCGGTTGACCGTCCGAAAGTCCGGCCGCAGCTCCCCGGCCAGGTACCGGAAGCGCAGGTCCCAGTGCACTCGCCGCGCAATCTCGCGCCCGCTGTACACACCGGCGATCGCCCCGAACAGCCACAGCTTCAGCAGCAGCCGCGGTGGATAGGCGTGCTCGCCCATCACCTCATAACGCTTCTCGGAAGCGCTGAGGTCCAGCTCCTCCACCACTTCGTCCACGAAAAACACCGGATCCCCAGCCTCCAGCGCGTCCTCCGCAAAACCCGGCAGCAGCTGCCCCTGACCCGGCTCGTACCCCTTGAACTCGATCTCTCGCGTCATGAAGACAATAATAACACAGAACTGGCGTAGTCTTGGGTCGGTCTCCTAGAGCTGATGGAGCGCTGGGTCGCCGCGATGGTGCGGCGACACGAGGGGTAGGCGCCTCTCGACTCGTCGAGACTCGCCTTCGTCAGAGGGGCGTTGAACGGTTACCCCGCAAGGATGCCGCTGTCGAAAACGGCGAAGCGGACGTTCCGGTGCCGAGCTCGCAGGGAACAGTGCGACCACTTGCTCTCGAGCTGGCGGAGTACGTTCTTCCGCTCCGCGACCGTCAAGCGACGCCATTTCACTTCCGCCACGAGCAGTCGACGGCGGTCGTCGGGGTCGGGCGCGACCAGGTCCAACTCGACGTTGCCTTCCCAATATCTCTGCGCGCCGGGGAAGCGCGCCCGGCACACGTCTTCGAACACCGTCGCGGCGTGGTCATGAATGAGCTTTCGTTTTTCCGTTGCCGTGTAGGCGCGCCACCGGCTCTGGTGCGGCGAATAGACCCGGAACCAGAAACGCATCGTCGGGTCCTGGATGCGGTAAAGGGTCCTTTTGGTCGAACGCATGCTCTCACCGAACGGCAGCTCGCGCGTGAGGATGGAGGCGTCGAGCAACTGCTGGAACAGGCGCGAGAGATTCGTCTGCGCCGTGCCGATCCGGCTGGCGATTTCCGAGGGTCGCTCGGCGCCGCGCCCCACGGCTTCCAGCACGGCCACGGCGTTCAGGCCGACGACACCTTCGTCGCGCAGGATGCGTTGCGGCTCCTGTTCCATGTAGGGCGCGTAATCGAAGTAGAGCGACTCCGCGAGCGCCACCGCATCCTGCCCCGCTTCGACGAACTCCCAATACTTCGGGATGCCGCCGACGCAGGCGAACTTCTCGAACGAATCCGGATCGCTGGGCCGAAGATCGCAGGCGTTGCAAAACGCGGGGTAGTCCATCGGCTGGACATGCAGGAGCTTTCGTGCGCGGCCGTAGAGCGGCGCCGCCCGGTGGAGGAAGAGATCATTCATCATGCGCGTGCTCGAAACCGCCACAATAAACAGGCAGCCGCGCGGCAGCGAATGGTCCAGCCACTTTTGCAACTGGCTCGGCAGCGACGCGTCCACCGCCGTCAGGTAGGGGAATTCGTCCAGGCACAGCACCCAACGCCGCTTTTGCAGCGCGAGGATCTCGAGCAACTCTGGCCAGGTCTTGGGGACGAGCTGCGTTTCGAGCCGCGGGCGGAGGTCGGCGAAGACCTGCTGAAGCTGCAGGTCGCGCTGCGCTTCTATGGCCTGGCTGTACAGGCCATCGCGCGCTTGCAGCCACTGCCGCAACAACCGGGTCTTGCCGACGCGGCGCCGGCCGAAGACCACGAGAAGCCCGCCGCGCTTCTCCGCTG
>JANNDT010000366.1:0-1900 GCA_031387905.1 Deltaproteobacteria bacterium | reverse complement strand
ATCGGCAGAACCAACGAGGCGATGAAGAGTGCGCCGTGAAGGCGCGATTCACCGAGGCCGCGCCTTGTCCGCCGCGCGCGCTTCTTCGAGTTCCCTCAGCCGCCGGCAGCGGCTCTTCGCCAAGTGAGTTCGTCCATCGAGTGAACTCCCCCCTCGAGTCAAAGCCGCTTCTCGTACCAAGCCACGTCCCAGTATCGGCCGAGCTTGCGGCCGACTTCGCTGTAGACGCCGACGAGCGTGAAGCCGAAGCGCTCGTGCATCCGCACGGACGCGTCGTTGGGCATGGTGATGCCCGCGAGCGCGCGGTGCGCGTCTTCGCCGCGCAGAGCCGCGAACAGCGCTTCGTACATGCGCGGCCCGACGCCGCGAGCGCGCTCTTCGTGCGCGACGTAAATCGTCAGCTCGACGCTCGTCTCGTACGCCGCCTTCGGCCGATACTGCATCGAGCCCGCGTACCCAATCACTTGCCCGGCGCGCTCGGCCACGAACAACTGGTGTCGCCCGCTGGCGGCGAACTGCGCCAACCACGGCTCGCGCTCGGCCACCGCGTACGGCTTGATGTCGAAGGTGATCGAGGTGGTCTCGATGTAGTGGTTGTAGATCTCGGTGATGCGCGCGAGGTCGCGGCGCTCGGCGCGGCGCACGCTGGGTTCGGATGCGCTCGTCATCGTGCATTCCTCGCTGGCTGGAATCTTCGCTTGCGCAGGCTCCACGTGCGAGTGCGGGCTTTGGCTCCGCCGCGCCTCGAAGCCGGACGATGAAGCGACGGGATTGTCTTGGGGGCCCCGTGACGACCTGCCCGAAATGCGGCTTCGAATGCGAAGGCGCTGGCGAGTGCGCGCGCTGCGGCGTCGTGTACGCGCGCTGGCGCGTTCCCGCGCTGGAGGCGATCCCTCCCGTTGTTGAAGCCGACGCGCCTGCGGTTGTTGGGTACCAGCGGGGTGGCCCCCGCGAGCTACGCGTTGATCGGCTCGGCTGGGCCGCTTTCGGCGGTGGCCTCGCAGCTGCCGTCGTCGCGCTCCAGTTCCCGTTGGCCGAGGCTGCGCTCTCCGGCATGAAGATTCTCGTGCACGAGATGGGGCACGCCGCATTCGGCTGGCTGTTTGGGTATCCGTCCATCCCCGCGTTCGATTTCAGCTACGGCGGCGGCGTCACTCTGCAGCACGAGCGCAGCGCCCTGTTCAGCGCACTCGCGGTCGGCGCTGCTGCGTACGGCGCATACGCGCTGCGCGCGAACAGCGTGCTGCGTAACACCTTGGTCGCATTCCTGGCGCTGTACGCGCCGCTCGCGCTCACGCGCGGCCACGAGGTCGTGATCCTGGCGATGGGCCACGGCGGCGAGCTTTGCTTCGCCAGCCTTGCGTTTCACCGGGCGCTCTCCGGCCGCGGCTGCACGCTCGCTGCGGAGCGCCCGCTCTACGGCCTGCTCGGCTGGTTCCTCGTCCTCAGCGGTGCTGTGTTCGCTTGGCAACTTCGCACCAGCGCCTTTCATCGCGAGGTGTACGAGGCCGCAAAGGGCGGCGGGCACTGGATGGACTTCTCGCGGCTCGCCGAAGAATTTCTCCTCGTCCCACTCGAAAGCGTTGCGAGTGGGTTCCTCGTGCTCTGTCTCGCACCGCCGCTGATCGCGCTCGCCCTCCAGCGGTCACGGCGCGACTGACGCACGCGCAGAAGCGCGGCAAACTGAAGAGCCATGAAGGAACTGCGTGACATCCTCGCTGCCTACACCCGCCTCGCCGCGCGCGCTGAGGCAGGCGTGCTCGCGAGCGTCGCGCATGTCGAAGGCTCGACGTACCGCCGCGCCGGAGCGCGCATGCTCGTGTTGCCCGACGAGACGATGGTCGGTCTGATCAGTGGCGGCTGCCTCGAAGGCGACTTGCTCGAGCACGCGCGCCGCGTG
>JANNDT010000355.1:0-6614 GCA_031387905.1 Deltaproteobacteria bacterium | reverse complement strand
GACGCGGCGGCGGAGTAAAAGCGCAGGAGCGGCCCAACGCAATGCACGCCTTCAGCAAACGCCCGCAGCCCCACCAACGCCACATCCAGCTAAGGCCGCCCCGAGCCATCCGCCGCCGCGTCCCCGGCCTGCGCCTGGCGCCAAGCACCACGCCAGCGAGCGGCGAGTCCCCGATGCCGCTCCGCCCGATGCCACTCTTCCTCAGGCCGCCGCCGCCGTCTCGCCTTCTTTCAACGCCGTCGCAATCTCCGCAATCACGCCCTTCGCATCCCCAAAGACCATGATCGTGTTCTCGCCATAGAACAGCGCGTTTTCGATGCCCGCGAAGCCCGGGTTCTTCGAGCGCTTGATCGCGATCACCACCCGCGCCTTATCCGCATCGATGATCGGCATCCCATAAATCGGGCTCGACTTGTCCGTGCGCGCCGCCGGGTTCACGACGTCGTTCGCGCCCACTACCACGCACACGTCGCACTGCGGCATGTCGGAATTGATCTCGTCGATCTCGAGCAACGCCGAGTATGGGATGTCGGCTTCGGCGAGCAGCACGTTCATGTGGCCCGGCATCCGACCCGCCACCGGGTGAATCGCGAACTTCACGTCGATGCCACGCTTCGAGAGCGCGTCGTACACCTCGCGCACGCGGTGCTGCGCTTGCGCCACCGCCATGCCGTAGCCCGGCACGATCACTACGCGCGTCGCATTTGCGAGGTAATCCGCCGCGTCGTGCGCCGTCGCGCTCTTCATCACCCGCTCTTCGACCGCGCCGCTGACGGCCTGCACCTGACCGAACGCGCCGAACAGCACGTTCGTGAACGAGCGGTTCATCGCGCGGCACATGATCACGGAGAGAATGAAGCCCGAGGCGCCGTCGAGCGCGCCGGCGATGATCAGCAGCTGGTTCTCGAGCACGAAGCCCATCGCGACGGCGGCGAGGCCCGCATAAGAGTTGAGCAGCGAGATCACGGTGGGCATGTCGGCGCCGCCGATCGGGATGATCAGCAGCACGCCGAACGTGAGCGAGAGCACGATCACGACGGGAAAGAGATACGCGCGCGTGGGATCGAGGATCAGCCCGACGCCCGCGCCGATTGCGATCGCGAGCAGCAGGAGGTTGACGGCGTTCTGACCGCGATACGTGATCG
Source organism: Deltaproteobacteria bacterium (assembly GCA_031387905.1). Taxonomy (GTDB): domain Bacteria; phylum Myxococcota_A; class UBA9160; order UBA9160; family UBA6930; genus VGRF01. The sequence goes on along the minus strand of JANNDT010000355.1, from coordinate 5,469 downwards.
GCCGCGTCGGAATGATTTCCTGGAGCTTGCCGGCCGCCATCAGCGAACCGGTGAAGGTGAGATACCCCAACAACACCTCGACCACGATCGCGCCGGCGCGGAACGGGGTGAGGTCGCCGTCGTGCAACCAGATCATGTACTTCGCGGTGCCGACGAGCCCGGCCGCGAGGCCACCGAACGCGTGCGAGATCGCGGTTCGCTGCGGCACTGCGGTGAGCGACACGCGCGAGAGCGGGTAGCCGGCCGCGATGCCGAGGACGGCAGCGATCCCGATCCAGGTGAACGTCACGATCTCGGGATGCAGCAGCGTGCCGATGATCGCGAGCGACATGCCGGCCACGCCGGCCGCGACGCCGCGGCGCGCCGTGCTCGGGCGATTCAACCAGCGCAACGAAAAGATGAAGAGCGTCGCCGCCGCGAGATAACTGAGATGGGTGACGATCTCGTTCACGACTTCGGCCCCTTCTCGCGGAACATCTTCAGCATGCGGTCCGTGATCAAGAAGCCGCTCACGATGTTCGTCACCGAAGCGAACACCGCGATCGCGCCGATCACGGTGGTGAAGGTGTCCTTCTGCTCTCCCGCAATCAGGATCGAGCCGACCACCGCGATCGCGGAGATCGCGTTCGTCAGCGACATCAGCGGCGTGTGCAAGAGGCGCGAGACGTTCTGGATCACCGCGAAGCCGACGAAAGTCGCCAGCATCAGCGCGAATAGCATCGAGAAAATCAGGTCTTGATTCACGGCGCGGCTCCCTGCGCGGGCCGACGGAAAACGCCGGCGGCCTGAGGCGGGGGTCTGTTACCAGCGAGGCGCGGGCGCTGCAAGATGCGCGGGCCGTTGAAACCAACTCTCGTCGCTGGCAAAGTCCAAGCCTTCCGCGCGCGGCCGTTCGCTTCGTCGCGCCGCATGCAAGGAGCCGCCATGTCGCAGATCAGTTTCGCGGGCCGCGTCGCCGTCATCACCGGCGCGGGTGGAGGCCTCGGCCGCACCTATGCGCTCGAGATCGCGCGGCGCGGTGGACGCGTGGTCGTGAACGACCTCGGCGGCAAGCCCGACGGTTCGGGCGCGAGCTCGAGCATGGCCGACCAGGTCGTGAAGGAAATCGTCGAGGCCGGCGGCCAGGCCGTCGCGAATTACGACTCCGTTTCCACGCCCGAAGGCGGCGCCGCGATCGTGCAGACCGCGCTCGACCACTTCGGCCGCGTCGACATCGTCGTCAACAACGCCGGCATCCTGCGCGACAAGACGTTCTTGAAGCTCACGCCGCAGGAACTCGAGATCGTGCTCGACGTGCACTTGAAGGGCGCGTTCTACGTGACGCAGCCGGCCTTCAAGGTGATGAAAGAGAACGGCTTCGGGCGCATCGTGCTGACGGCCTCGGCCGCGGGTGTGCTCGGCAACTTCGGGCAGACGAATTATGCCGCCGCCAAGATGGGCCTTGTCGGCCTCTCGAACGTGCTCGCGATCGAGGGCGCCAAGAACAACATCAAGTGCAACGTGATCACGCCGATCGCGAACACGCGGCTCACGCAGGACCTCCTCGGGCCGCTCGCCGACAAGCTCGCGCCGGAAAGCGTGACGGGGCTCGTGCTCTACCTCGTCTCGGAACAGTGCGAGCTGACGCACGAGATCTTCACCGTGGGCGGCGGCCGCTACGCGCGCTTCTTCATTGGCATGAACGAAGGCTGGGTGAAGCCCGGCGGAGGCGCGGCCACGGTCGAGGAGATCGCCGAGCACATCGGCGAGATCCGCGACACCACGCATTACACGATCCCGTACGGCGTCGGCGACGAGCTGCGCGTGACGGCAAAGCTGTTCAAGTAATCACGAACGAGGAGGCAACTCGTGCCCATCAATCCGCAAGAAGCGCTGGCTGCGAAGTTCCCGGCCTCGGAGTCGAGCTATGAAGCCGACGACGTAATCCTCTATCACCTCGGGGTTGGCGCGGGCACGCCGCAAACCGACGCGAACGAGCTCGAATACAGCTACGAGAAGAACCTGAAGGTGCTGCCGAGCTTCGGCGTGATCCCGGTGTTCGGCTCGATGGGCGGCTCGGTCTTCAACGCGCCGGGCTTGAAGTTCAACCCGGTGATGATGCTGCACGGCGAGCAGGACATCGAGATTCATCGGCCGCTGCCGACGAGCGCGAAGCTGACGAGCGAATCGCGCATCGCGGGGATCTACGACAAGGGCAAGGCGGCGCTGGTGGTGTTCGAGGCGAAGACGAGCGAGCAGGGCGGGGCGCCGCTGTTCACGAATCGCTTCTCACTGTTCCTGCGCGGCGAAGGCGGCTTCGGCGGCGACGCCGGCCCCAAGGTGGGCAACGAGGCGCCGCAGCGCGCGGCCGACCTCGTCATCGAGTCAAAGACGCTTCCCCAACAAGCGCTGCTCTACCGCTTGTCTGGCGACAAGAACCCGCTCCACGCCGATCCAGGCTTCGCGAAAATGGGCGGCTTCGACACGCCGATCCTGCATGGCCTGTGCTCGTTCGGCATCGTCTGCAAGGCGGCCGTCGACAAGGCGCTCGGCGGCGACGTCACGAAAGTGGCGCGTTATCAGGCGCGCTTCGCAGGCGTGTTCTACCCCGGCGAGACGATGGTCACGTCGATCTGGAAGGAAGCGGGCAAGCTACTGATTGCGTCGGCGAGCAAGGAGCGCGGCACGCCGGTGATCTCGAACGCGGCGATCACGCTGCGGGGTTGAGCGTGACGCCGCGCTGAACCGCGGAAGGAGGCGCGATGTCCGATCTCACGCGACGCGAGGCGATCGGCGCATTGGCGGTGGCGGGTGCGGCGCTCGCGGCGACGCGTGGGGAGGCCGAACCGGTCAGAGCGCCGGCGCCTGCCTACGCCGGTGCGCATACCGTGAAGCCATTGCCCTTCGATCCAGCCGCGCTGCCGGGTCTCTCCGAGCGCCTGCTCCGCTCACACCATGAGAACAATTACGGCGGCGCGCTGAAGCGGTTGAACGCGATCGAGCAGCAGCTCGGAGCGCAGGCCGCCGACGCGCCTCCCTTCGCTTGGGGCTCGCTGAAGCGCGAAGAGGCGATCGCGCGCAACTCCGTCGTCCTGCACGAGCTGTACTTCGCAAATCTCGGCAGCAGTGGCGCAGCGAGCGGCGGCGTCGAAGCCGCGATCGCTGCCCAGTACGGCTCACTCGCGTCATGGGAGAGCGACTTCCGCCGCACGGCGCTCGCGCTGGGCGGCGGCGCGGGCTGGGTGGTGCTCGGCTACGACGCGGCGAGCGGGCGAGTTCATAACTGGTGGGCGTGGGATCACCTGCATCAGGCGGCCGCCACGATGCCGTTGCTCGTGCTCGACATGTACGAGCACTCCTACGCGCTCGACAACGGCGCGAACGCCAAGAGCTACGTCGATGCGTTCTTCGCGAACGTGCAGTGGGGCGAAGTGAACCGCCGGCTCGCGCAGGCGCGACCCGCGCAGGGTTGACCGCTCGCGCTCGCTCGGCCGAGGCGGCAGCTTGCCAGCCGAATCGCTCGCAGGGAGAATCAGTGCATGAGCATTCGATCTGAAGAACTCAAGCAGCTGCCGCTCTCCGAACGCCTTCAGCTCGTCGAGGATCTCTGGGCGAGCATCGCTGCGGAACTCGAGACGTCGCCTCTTCCGGAATCGCTCAGGGCCGAGATGGACGCTCGCCTGGCTGCGTATCTCGCGGATCCATCGACCTCACTCTCGCTCGAAGAAGTTCAGCGTCGCATGAAGGCCGAGTGATTGAATCTCCGGTTCACGCGTGAAGCTGCGCAGGAGCTCGCCGAGGCTCGCGCGTGGTATGACGATCAGCGCGAAGGACTCGGCGAAGAGTTTCAGCGCGCCTTCGACGCGACCGCGGCTTCGCTGCTCGATCACTCCCGAGCGCACGCAGTCGTTTACCGGACCCAGCGCCGCGCGTTCATTCGCCGCTTCCCGTACTTCCTGCTCTACGAAGTCGTCGGCGAAACGGTCGTCGTCCTCGGTTGTGTTCACTTTGCCCGGAACCCGGTGATCTGGCGCCGTCGTCGTCGCGAGTAGTGAGCATGGGCCGAGCGCGCCCCTCTCTGCGACCTCCATGCTGCGAGGGAGAGGCGCCCGATCGAGGTAGCCGGTAGCGGTGCTCGAAGCGCGAGTCGCGCTGGGTTGACCGCTCGCGCTCGCTCGATACCGTGCGCCCCGCCGATCGCTCGAGGTTGCTCCATGTCTGCCAGGGTCTCTCACAGCTAACTCGCTGGCCCCGCCGCGATTCTGAACGCGCTGCGCATGCGTGCGCTGCGTTCGCCGCGGCGTCGTGAGAGATCCTTCGCGCGCTGCGCTCGCAGCGCTTCCGAGCAGAACATGTCACGCAGCTTCCGGCGCGATCCCGACGACCCGCACGCGGGCGTCCCGAAGCGCGAATCCGACTCCGACACATTCCGCTGTCAGCAATGCCGCGCCGAGACTCCGCGCAGCGCCGCCGGCACCGAGCACCGTAATCACTGCCCGCTCTGCTTGTGGAGCCTGCACATGGACGAGCGCCCGGGCGACCGGCGTTCTGCCTGCCGCGGGGGCATGGAACCCATCGCGGTCTGGGTGCGCGACCGCGAAGAGTGGGCGCTCGTGCACCGCTGCGGCACCTGTCACGTCGTGCGCGTGAACCGCATCGCCGGGGACGACAACGAGTACGCGCTGCTGGCGCTAGCCGCGCGCCCGATGGCGCTGCCGCCGTTTCCGGTGACGCGGCTGAGGAGGTGAGCGCGAGGCGGGCGCGATCGGAGTCCGCGTGCTCGCCTGCTCTCGGCGGAACTGGGGTTCGTGCAGTTCGACTCCGATGCCCGTCACTCCCCGCGCGCGCTCCTCGAATCGCGCAACCAGCGAGCGCGGTGCTCGGGGTGAGCGCATGGCATCATCCTCGCGACCACCGCAGCCTTCGCACGACAGACGCTGCGAAGGAAAGGCCAGGGGCCGAGTGCAAGCAGAAGCGTTCGCAGAAAGCCGGGACGCACGCGGAGCCTCCAAAGCTCGTTGCGCCGCAGTGTTTGTGGGAGGAGAATCGTCGCGTTTGCAGCGCGCCAGGCAGAAGGCTGGTCAGTCCATTAACTGTTGGGCGGCCAATAGGAGGATCAATGAAGGTCATCCTCCGAGCGGCGGCAGGGCTCGTGGCTCTCGCCGTCCTTCCCGTCTGGCCTTATGGCTACTACCTCGTTATCCGAGTCGTCGTTTTCGTAGTTGCGATCTACATCGTGGTGGTGGGGAAGCCGCTTGCTTCACGCGATCGCGCGCTTCTCGGTGTGTTGGCAGTTCTGTTCAATCCGGTGTTCCCCGTCTCACTCACCCGTCTGGTTTGGCTGCCCATTGACCTTGCGGCCTCCTTCTACTTATGGCGTCTGAGCAACTCGCCCGCCGTTCTCTCGGTGCCTCTTCCGAAACGCTAGGTGTCGACTGTGTCTGTTTCCCGCGGCCTCGCTGAACGCTTCAATGCCCTTCCCGAATGGGC
>JANNDT010000427.1:0-5100 GCA_031387905.1 Deltaproteobacteria bacterium | reverse complement strand
ACGATGTGCGCGCGAACGCATCAGCACTGCGCGCGCTGTTCGCGCCCGCGCTGGCGGAGTAGGCTCGCAGCGTGCGCCTCGCGCTGCTCGCCGCGTTTCGCTTCCCGGCGCCGCAAGGCTCGCAGCGCTACGCCGACGAGCAGGCGCGCGCGCTCGCTGCGGCTGGCGCCGATGTCACGCTCTTTTGTTACGGACGCGGCGACGGGCGCGAAACTGGCGCCCTCCGGATCGTGCGCAGCGCGCCCTGGCTCGCGCCCGCGCGCCCGTCCGCGCGCCTCGACCCGCGCAAGCTTCCCTCGGACGCGTCCCTGATGACCGCGCTGCTGCGCGCGCACCGCGCCGCGCCGTTCGACGCCGTGCTCGCGCACAACGCCGAGGCCGCGCTGCTCGCGCTCGCGCTGCGGCCGTTCCTGCGGCTGCCGGTCGTTTACGTTGCGCACACGCTTTGGGAGGTGGAACTCGCCGCGTACTTGCCGAAGGCGCGCTCGATCTCGAGCGTCACGCGCGCGCCGGGCGCCGCGCTCGATCGGCTGCTCGCACAGAACGCCGACGCGACGCTCGTGCTTTCACAGGCGGCCGAGCGCGCGTTGCGCCCTCACGCACGCGGCCCGCTCGTGCGCATTCCGCCCGGCTGGACGCGCGAGCGAGCGCCAGAGCCCGACGAGGTCGAGGACGTGTGCCGCCGGCACGACCTCGCGCCAGACAGCTACGCGATCTACACGGGCAACCTCGACGCTTATCAGGATCTCCACGAACTCGACCAGGCGGCGCGACTCGCTCCGCAGCGCCTGATCGTCGTCGCCACCCACGATTCCCGAGCGCTTCGCTTGCGATACCTACGCGTGCTGAAGATCGCTGCGCCCGAGGAAGCGCGGCTGCTCGTGTACGGCGCGCGCGCGGCGCTCGTGCCCCGCCGCCACGTCGGCGGCTTTCCGATCAAGCTGCTCCAGTACATGGAAGCGAGCCGCGCGATCGTGGCGCGCACGCCGCTGGCGGACACGCTCGTGCACGGTGAATCCGGCTGGTTGATCGAGCGTGGCGACGACGCCAGCGTGTTCGCGGGCGCGATCGCGCGCGTGTTCGACGACAAAGCGCTGGCCGCGCGGCTCGGCGCCGGCGCGCGCCGCGTGCTCGACAAGGCGCACGACTGGCCGGCGCTCGCGCTCGACACGCTCGATCTCGTGCGCGAGGCGATCGCGCGCGCGAGGCATTAGGGACGCGGCGCGAGGGCGCGCAACGCGCGCGTCATTGACTGCGCTTGCCGGCCTCGCGGATCACTTCGGGCGGCGCGTCGTGGAACGTGGTGCGCCCGATCGCGCTGGTTTGGCCCGCGTCCACCACCAGCGTGTGCGCGGTGACGTAGCGCGCCTCGTCGCTCGCGAGGTAAAGCAGCGCGTGCGCGATGTCGCTTGGCATGCCCGCAATGCCGAGCGCCGAGCCCTTGGCGATTTGCGCCTCCGCTCTCGCCATGTCGTTCGGGTCGCCCGTAATCACTGCCGAGGTCATGGCGGTGACTGTGTTTCCCGGCGCGACGGCGTTCACGCGAATGCCGTGCAGCGCGAGCTCCGACGCAACGGACTTCGTGAGTCCGACGACACCGTGCTTCGCCGCGGTGTAAGCGTGCGGCCCGAGCCCGCCCACCACGCCGGCCGTGCTCGCGAGCGAGACGATCGCGCCCGTCTTGCGCGGCACCATCACGCGCGCGGCGTGCTTCATGCCGAGGAACACTCCGCGCAGCAGCACCGAGATCGTCGCGTCCCAGGCTTCGGCGCTGGTGTTCGCGATCGGGCCGACTGCGCCGACGATGCCGGCGTTGTTGATCATCACGTCGAGCCGCCCGAACGCCGAGACCGCGAGATCGACGGCGGCCGCGATGTCGGCCTCGCGCGTCACGTCGCAGCGCGCGAAACGGGCTGCTTCACCAAGCTGCGCGGCGACCTTGCGGCCAGCTTCCTCTTGGAAATCCGCAACGACGACGCGCGCGCCGTTCGCGACGAACAGACGCGCCGTCTCCGCGCCGATGCCCGACGCCGCGCCCGTAATTACTGCGACCTTGCCCTCGAGTCTCCCGCTCATAGCTTCTCCTCCGCGCCACTAGCGGGGCGCCCGTAACTCATGTGCTCCGTTCGCGACGACACTTTGCCGTCTCGAACCGTCTCGAACTCCACTGGGGGGCCAGGCGTGGCGTCGGCGAAGCACATCGTAAGCGTGCCGCCGCTCGCCTGAGGCACGACATAACGCCAGCCCGACAGCGCGCCGAGTCGCGAGCGGCACTCAGCGCGCTCGCGCGTGGCCTTGGCCGCCTCGAACAGCGCGTGATCGCGCAGTTCGCTCCACTGCGCGGTGGACTCGCGCGGCGGCTCACTCGCTTCCCCATTCGCCGCGAAGCTCTCGCTGCGAATGACGCCGGCCTCGGGCGTCGCCGAGACCACCGTCAACCGGCTGCGAGTTTCGACGCCTGCATGGGTGGTTCGCATCTCGACGCTGAAGCCGGGCTGCCAAGCTTCGCGAATCTGCTCCGCCGAATACGGCGTCGGCAGCATCGCCGGAACGGGCGTGATGGGCGGCGAATCCGCGAGTACGACGCCAGCGAGATGCCCGCACAGCAAGACGATTAGGGCGAGCAGTGCGCGGCGCATCAAGCCGTCCAGTTCGCGAGCATCTTCTCGAGCCGCGCCGCGCTGGCTTCCTCGAGCGCCGCGCAGGTGGCGAGCGCCTCGCGCATCGCGTGCGGGAGCCCCGGCGTGGCGGCGATGCCGCGCCACGCTCTCGCGCCCTGCAGTTCGGCGGCGGCTTGCAGCGCGAACTGCCCGCGCAGCTCGAGGCCCGCGAACGGCTCAAAAAACATCTCGCGCGCGCGCGGCATGAGCGCGTCGAGTCTTGCGGCTTGTGCAGCGCTCAACGGAAACAAACGCACGGCATGAGCCGCGATTTCATCCTCGCCGCTCGCGCAGGCGAACAGCTCCGCCGCGTGCTGCGGCGCCTCGGCGGCCCAGGCGCGGTAACGCGCCGCCGCGGCGAGCTCGAGGCGCGCCAGAAGGGCCGGGCGCTCCCCATCGCTGAGCGGGCCAATCAGCGGTGCGAGCAAGAGGCCAAAATCCGGGACGGGCTTGTTAGGCGCCGATCCGCCCGCGCTCACAGCAACCCGCCCGAGGGCGCCGGAATTGCGCGCTGGTTGTAGAGCATCTTGCGCAGCGCCTCTTGGTCTTCTTTCGAGAGCGAAGCGGGATCCATCCTCAGGTCCGCGCCGGCCGCCATGCCGCGCTGCAAGCCCGGCCGCGCCGAGAGTTCCGCGTGCCAGCGCTTCAGGTACTTGAAGTCATCGAGGCTCTGGCCGTGCAGGCTCGGGTTCGCGATCCACGGATAACAGATCATGTCCGCGATCGTATAGGCGCCGCCCGCGACGTAGCGGCGATCGAAGAGCCGATTGTCGAGCACGCCATACAGCCGGTTCGCCTCGTCCGCGTAGCGCCGGCGCCCGACGCTCTGATCGCCCTGAGAATCGCCGAGCCGGTGGAAGAACCCGTACTCGCCGAGCTTCGGGCCCTGATTGGCCATCTGCCACACGACCCACTGCTGAACTTCGGTCCGCCCGCGCAAATCGCGCGGATAGAACTCGCCGGCCTTCTCGGCGAGGTAGAGCAGGATGACGCCCGATTCGAACACCGAGAGCGGCGGGCCGCCGTCCGCGGGCGCGTGATCGACGATCACCGGCATCCGGTGATTAGGGTTCCACTTCAGGAACTCCGGCTTGAACTGATCGCCGCGCCCGATGTTGCAGGGCACCACCCGATACGGGATCGCCGCCTCCTCGAGCAAAATCGTGACCTTCTTCCCATTCGGCGTCGGCCAGAAATGCACGTCGATCATCTCGATCCTCCAAAAAGGCAAGCGGGGACGTTGTTGCCTTGTTTGCGCTGCGATTACGCCCCCGACTCTATTCCTCCGATAAGCTGCGCCGCCAATTCCAAGCGCGACACACCCCACCCCGCACGTGCCGGGCGGGGCCGTCGTGCGTTCTGGGAACGCCTCGTTGAACCAAGCCCCGCCGCAATCCCGCCTTGCCGAGCTCGCTGCGCACCTCCGCGCGCGCACGGCGCCCGCGCGCCTGGTCGGGCTGCGCGGCGCTGCGCGCGCCGTCGCGATCGCGCGGCTCATCGAGGCGAACGCCGGCGCGGCGACCCTCGTCGTCGCGGTCGGCGCGAAGGCCGCGGACGCGCTGCTCGAAGATCTGCGCCTAGTGATGGGCGAGGCGCTCCCCGAACGGGGCGGGCGCGTGCGCATGTTCCCGCCGCCCGACACCACGCCCTACGACCGCTTCTCGCCGCAGCCCTTCGTGACCGCGCAGCGCATGGACGTACTGCACCGGCTGGCGACTCTCGGCGCTGCAACCGGGCTTGGCGCGAGCGATGCCGCGCCGCCGCCCGTGATCGTCGCGCCCTGGACGGCGCTGGCGCCGCGCGTGCCTTCGCGCGCGGCAGTGCTCAGCGCGTCCCTCTCGGTCGTGCGCGGGAAGCCGCTCGATCGCGACGCATTCGTCGGCGCGCTCATCGCGGCCGGCTACGCGCGGCAATCGGTGGTCGAGGAGCGCGGCGAAGTCGCGGTGCGCGGCGGCGTGGTCGATTTCTTCCCGCCGCATCTCGTGCGACCGGTGCGCATCGAGTTGTTCGGCGACGAGGTCGAATCGCTGCGCGAGTTCGACCCGGCGAGCCAGCGCTCGCAGGCGGAGCTCGAGCGTGTGGTCGCGCCGCCGCCGCGCGAGCTGCTTGTTACGCGCGCGCTCGCGATCGCGCGCGGCGACGCGATTCGCGCTGCAGCGCTCGCGCAGAGCGTGCCCGCGCGCGAGGCCGACCGACTGATCGACTCGCTCTTGCGCGGCAGTCTGCCCGCCGGCGCGGAGGCGCTCGCGCCACTCCTCCAGCCCTCGCTGGAGACTTTCCTCGACTTCCTGCCTGAGAGTTCGCTCGTGGTCGTCGATGAACCCGAGAACGGGCACGACCGCCTGCTGCGCTTCTCCGGCGAAGTGATCGAGAATCACGATGCCGCGCGCCAAGCCGGCCGCTTCGTGTGCGAGCCAGAGCAGTTGTTCGCCGGCGCGGA
>JANNDT010000308.1:0-2212 GCA_031387905.1 Deltaproteobacteria bacterium | reverse complement strand
GGTCTTGCCGCTGCCGGTCTTACCGACGATCGCGACCATCTCGCCAGGCTTCACGTCGAGCGAGACGTCCCTCAGCACGGGCTCGCGGCCATAGGAGAAAGAGACGTTGCGCAGACGGATGCCTCGACCGATCGAAGCGAGCGCTGTGGCGCCCGGCGCATCGCGCAGCTCCTCGCCCTCGTCGAGCAATGCGAAAAAGCGCTCCGCCGACGGCACGGCTTCTTGGATGCGCGTCCACGCGCGCGAGAAGTCGCGCATCGCGGGGTAGGCGGAAGTCATCACGGCGAAAAACGCCAGCAGCGTGCCGAGCGAGAGGCCCCAGAGCCCGCGCAGCAGCGCATACACGCCGAGCAGCAGCACCGCGATGCCGATCAAGTTGCTGAGGCCTTCGGTGCTCGCGCGCGAGAGCGAACGGTTGAGCATCACCTTGACGTTGCGGCGGAAGAAGCGCTGGTTCTCGCCGTCGAAGGCGCGCGCCTCGCCGTCCTGCGCCTTGAACGCCTTCACGATCTTGATGCCGGCCAGAATCTGTAACAAGCGCTGGGTGAGATCGGCTTGGCTCTCCTGGCGGCGCATCGCGCTGCGCCGGATGCGACCGCCGAAGAACGCGATCACGAAGCTGAGCGCCGGGGCGACGGCGAAGACGCACAGCGCGAGCTGCCACGAGAGCAGCACCAGGCCCGCGATCGTGACGGCCAACATGATGATCGCCTGCACGACGTCCACGAAAAACGGCTCGAGCGCCGCGTGTGCGCGAGCGGTGTCGTTGGTGATCCGCGAGAGCGTCTCGCCGCGCGTGTGCTGGTGATGAAAGCCGAGTGGGAGCGCCAACAGCTTGCGACAGAGATCGCGCTGCAAGTCGAGCAGCATCCGGCCCATCAAGTACTGCGACAGGTACTCCTGGCCCAAATGCGAGACGGGAAGCGCGATCAAGGTGATTGCGATCCAGAGCAAGAGCTGCGGGCCCGAGTGCTGCACCGAATCGAGCAGCGTCCGCGTCTCGGCGTCGTTCGCGGCGGCGGCCGACGCCGTCTGCGGTTCCCCGCGAAGCGCGCCCGCGAGGTCGTCCCAGTTCAGCTTCGCCGAGGCGGCGGGTACGCCAAACTCGTCGATGATGGGCTTCAGCAGGAGCGCTCGGCCAGTCCGTGCGCCGGCATACACGGCCGCACACAGAGCGGCCGCGATCAGCAGCCCGAGGTACGGGCGCGCGTAGCGGAGCAGGCGCCGGAACGCGGGTCGCGCGATCGCAGGGGGCCCGGGCGCGCTCACTCAGCCGAGCTCCCCGCGGATCGCGTCGCCCGCTTGGCAGCCCAGTAACAAGTCTCCTTCCACGCCAAGCGCCGCTGCGGCTTCGCGGGGCAGGCGATACACCGGACGCCGCCCGCCCACGCGCAGCGGCGGAAGCGCCGAGAAGCTGGCGCCGCGTTCGGGATCGACGAGCGCGGCCTCGTCGTCCCAGAGCGGGCGCTCCGGCAGCGGCGCGATCGCGATGCGCGGGTCGCCCAGCGGCACGACCGCAGCGAGTGCCTCGCGGATCGCCGTCGCGAGTGCGGGCTCGCTCGCCACGTCATCGGGGCCGACCGCGCGTGCGACCAGCTCCGCGAAGCGCACGCCGCGCGGCGAGGGCAGCACCGAAAGCGCGACGCCGTTGGGCGCAGCCTCGCTCGCGATCAGCGCACGAGCAGCGAGCGGCTCCGGAATCGCCTCGGCCAGCGCCCGCAAGTGCAGCGTCAGCCTGCGCGCGGTGGGCGCGGCGCCATCGAGGAAATGCGGCGCTTCGAAGCCCCACGCGCGCTGCGCGGCGGCCAGCTTCGCCACGGGCGCGTTCAGAATCACCGCGCGCCCGATCCACACGTCGCCGGGGTGATCGCGCGCGATGCCGGGGTGCTCGCCGACCTCCACGAACTGGAACGGGCCCGACAGCACGCGGAACTCGGCGTGCAGCGTCGCGAGCCGCCGGCGCAGGAGCGCGCGTACGCCGCCGTGCGAATCGGCGAGCGATGTGCCGCCGAGCAGCGCGCTGCCTAACAGGCGAGCGAGCGCTTCGGGCGACGGCGCCGCGTTCGCGAGGTTCGAGAGCCCGCGCGTCTGCAGTGCGAAGAAGCGCGCGAGCGGCGCGGCGAGATCGCGCATGCCGGCGGGCAGCCCGCGCGCGGCGACTTGCAGCGGCGCGCGCTTGCCCGCGCGCAGCGCGTGCGCGCGCGCCGGGTCG
>JANNDT010000263.1:0-6750 GCA_031387905.1 Deltaproteobacteria bacterium | reverse complement strand
GTTCAAGTCGCAGGTGTAGTTAAAGAGCAGCTCGCGGTTGCCGTAGCCGCGCAGGTTGTCCTCGCGTAGGCGGCGCGTGCCGGTTCGACAGCCGCGCTCATGCGCAAACACGTAATACCCGACGTCGTCGCCCGGGTTCGCGAACGAGCCGCGCACGCCGTCCGCGCCAACGCTCGCCGAGAACAAGTCGACGAGCGACGGTCCGAACAGCGCCCGAGCCGCGCGCCGGCGCCCGCTCGGCAGATCCGCGTTGCGCACGCCATCGGGTCCGACTACCGCGCCATCGAGCCGCGTCTCGTCGTCGAAATAATAAGCGCGCCGGTCGAACGTCTCCTGCGAGCCCGCGTCGCCCTCGCGCCGGCCATCCTGCAGCCGCCGCGGCGACTCGCCCGGCTTCCGCCCGAACGCGCTCGCGCTGTCGAACAGCCCACAGCCGTGCGAGTAGACGCAGTTGAAGTTCACCTCGGCGCGCGCGAACGCCGTAATCGCCGTGAACGGCCCGAGACCTTTCGGCGCTAGATCCGCCTCCGCCTCGAGGTTCAGCACGTGCTGCCAGCCGTACAACTCGAACGCGTCGCTCGTGCGGAAGTCTTCCCAGCCGAACACGACGCGCATTTCGTAATAGCCGTGCACTTCGATGCGGTCGCGCCAGGAGGGAGGCTGCGCTTCCGCGGAGTCCGGCGCTTCCTGCTCCTGCGCGCGCGCGGGCGCTGCGAAAGCAGCGAAGATCGCGAGCGTGGCCGCGAATCCTCTCGCTGCGTGTCGCCGCATCCCACCTCCGCCCGAGTCTCCGCCCGAAACCGCGCCGATGGTCGCAAACTGTTGCAAGCGGACGCTGGCTCAACGGCCGGATGCGCGCCCCCGCTAGCGCGCTTGCGGGCCAGGCCGGCGCGCTGGCGGTCTCACAGCTCGCTCACTTGAAGCCGAGAGACGCCCTCGCCCGATCGCCGGGCTCGAGGTTGCGATCCACGAGTTTCTGGACCGAATCCGTCTCTTCGATCACGTCCATTCCGTAGGCCGTGAAGGTGCGGGCGTTGAAGATCTCGTGCGCGAGCAGCGGGTTGGTGAAGATCTGTGTGAACGCGTCGTAGGCGACCATGTTCGTCAGCAGCTCGCCGAAGAGCGAAGACTGATTGCGGTCTTCGGCGAAGATCCCGACGAAAAACTCCAGCTTGTCGATGTTCCCATACAGGCCCTCGAGCCGCGCGCGGAGCGCCGCATCTTTCGTGAGCTCGCCGAAGCTCTGGAGCGGCTTCAAGCTGAAGCGCTTGCGGTAATCGTTGTAGGAGCGCAGCCGGAAGTCGCGGGACATCTTGATCGCCTGATACTCGGCCTCCCAGAGGAACGAGGGCGTATTCTGCAAACCGATCCGGCCGGCGGCTTGACGCGAGGCGGCGTCGATCACGGCGCTCACGCCGGCCTGCTCGAGCAACGCGTTGTTGTTGCGGAACTGCATGGGGTCGTATTTGACGCCGCCGACGCTGACTGCATCGGGCACGAGCCCGTGCCAGCGGTACAGCAGATCGAACTCCAGCGTGATCCAGTTGGGGCGGTACCAGCGTTCGCTCTCGGCGAACGAAGGATCGAGGCAGAACAGTCTCTGTCCGAGAATGTGGTTGATGTAGTCCTCGACGACGAGCTTCATCAACAACACGATGTTGATCATCCGTGCGGTCTGGAAGAGCCGCTCGTCGCCCCAGGCAGGGTTGCGCTGCGCGAGCTCACGGCAGAGCCGATTGTGCTCTCGCATGAAGATCGTGCTGACGGCCACGTAGCCGATCGAGGAGTTGCCCCGCTCGAGGCCCGTTGCATAGAGCTTCTTCTTGCGCTCCGCGGGCGGCAGAAAGTCCTTCAGGAAGCCGTCCACCGTCTTGTCGGTGACGATCGCGGTGTACTCGCCCTTGACATGCCATTCGCCCGCGGCGTCCGGCGCGCACAAATAGTCGAGCATCTCCTCGCCGTTGACCATTTGGCTCTTCAACCGTCCGCCGATTCGCGAGCGCAGCGAGTTGGCCACATCCTCCGTCAGCCCGTAGATCTGGCAGAGGTCGATGTCGTGATTGGAGGTGTTCTTGCGCCGATCGATCGGATGGGCGCGGAGCAGACTGTCCGTGAACCACTGCGCGAAGAACCCGAATAACAAGCTCGACCGATCGGGCTTCATCGCCCCGTGGCGCTCGAACAACGCCGTGACCTGCCCGCTCTTCTGCTGGGCGCGATCGTACGGCGCGTCGGGAGGCAAGCTCGCGGTGTAAGCGGGCTCAGCCGGGGGGGTGTCGCCCTGAGAAGATGCGATTCGTGAGGACCGGCCACGACGTGTAATCCGAGACCGGGCCTTGGAGATCGTGCGGACCAGGCTTCGCGATCTCCGACCAGAGACTGAACGGGCGCGGGCGCGGAGCAGTGAGCGCTGCGAAGTGATTTATGCCCACGCGACTCGCGAGCTCGCGGGCCGGGCTCTTCGCCACGAGCTTGACCAGGGTGTTCCACATCTCGTCTCCTTCGCGCGCCGCGCTTCGATGAAGCGCTCGCGCACTGCGTCGGCGGCCTGCGGTCTGTGGTCTGTGGTCTGCGAGTATGAGCGCGGACCCGGCCGGCGAATAGTGAAGTTGTTCACACGCGAGGACACCGGCACCGGCGAGCGCCAAAGCGAGGCGCGACCCGCGGCCGCTCGGCGCGCTCGCGGTTCGCTCGCAGTGAGGAGTGGGCTCGCGGGACAACTCGAACGCGGAGCTGTGCTCGAGTACCGGGGCTACTCGGCCGGTGCTGTCACTTTGCCCGTTGCGGCCGCCGCCTTCCGGCTCCGCGGCTTCGCACTCTTCGCCGCTGCCGCCTTCCGCGCGCCACGCTTCTTCTTCGCCCGCACCACCCGCTTCGTGCCGGGATCGGGCTTCGTCGCAAACCGTCGCCCGCCGCGCGCGGGCTTCTTCGCCGGCGCAGTAGTCGCGCTCTTCGCGCCATCCGCAGCGGCTGCACCCTCCGCGCCCGCGCCCTCGGCCTTCGCGCCCTGCTTCCCGCGCGGCGGAAACTCGAAGCCATGCCGCCCGGTTTCCTTCATCACGAGCTGCGCCGAGAACGGGCGCCCCATGCGCGAGGTGAAGTCCGTGAGCAGCTCGGTCTTGCCATCGCGCAAGTAGACGAGCGCCTCGTCGCGCGTGATCTCGCGCTTGCAGACGGTGCGCGGGAACACGAACAGCGCGTGGTCGGGCTTCTCGGGCTTCTCAGGCGTCGGCACACCCGCCTCGCGCGCGGCTTTCTTGGCGGCGCGGAAGGCGGTCTGCACCTCCGCGTCGGCGATCCACGCGGTGCAGGCGAAGTGCGTCGAGGTCTCGACGACCTTGCATTCTTCGCCGCCGAACGGGCAATTCCCTAACGGCTCGCCGTTTACTTCGTACTCGGGCGTCTCGCTGGCGGCTTCTTCGTTCCAGCCGGCAGGCGCAACTTGCAGGCGCCACTCGTCGCGGTCGACTTCGAGGTTCGCGCGGTAGGTTCGCCCGCTGCGCGCGGTGAAGCCGTCGAGCACGGGCGTGCGGCCGTCCCGCAGCAGGGCTGAAATCGCGGTGCGGTCGAGGTAGCGGCCCGAGGTGTCTTTCCAGAAACGCATCGGGCAGTCGGGCGTGGTCTCGGGCCGCGCCGGGTCTTCCTTGCAGCGGTAGAACCAGGCCATCTCGATGACGGGCTTGCCGCAGGCGGGGCACGGGCCGAGCTCGGCTTCCTTCGCGTAGAGCTCGTCGTATTCGAAGGTCTTGGTGCGCTCGACGATCTCGCTGGCGTATTCCTTCATCTCGGCGATGAAGTCCGCCGCGGTGCGCCCGCCGTTCTCGACTTGCTTCAGGTGCTGCTCGATCTCGCCTGTCAGGGCGGCGGACGCCAGCCGGTCCACGTGGATGCGGCGCAGCGTGTCGATCAGCCGGATGCCCTTCACGCTCGGCCGCAGCGATTTGCCTTGGCGCACGGCGTAGCCCTTGCCGATCAGGTTCTCGATGATGTCGGCACGCGTGGCGGGCGTGCCGAGGCCCTTGTCGTGGAGAACCGCGGCGAGTTCCTCGTCGTCGAGATCCTTGCCCGCGTTCTCCATCAGCGAGAGCAGACGGCCTTCCGAGATGCGGGCCGGCGGTTTGGTCTCTTCCTCGATCGAGCTGACCTCCTGCGTGCGCACGGGGACGTCGTTGGCTTCGTCGCGGCCGCGCACGAGCGCGGGCAGCGGCGCGGAGGCCTCTTCGTCGTCGCCCGCGGGCAGCACAGCGCGCCAGCCGGGTTCCATTAGGGCGCGCGTGCGCGTGCGGAAGCTCTCGCCGCTGGCGACGCTGGTGCGCTCGACGCGCTCCCACAGCGCGGGCGGGTGGAACGCGCCCAAGAAGCGTCGCGTGACGAGGTCGTAGATGCGGCGCGCGTCGGCGCGCATGTCGGCGCGCGGGAGCACGCCGGTGGGCACGATCGCGAAGTGGTCCGAAACGCCGCTGTCGTCGAACACGCGGTCCTGGTTGAGCAGCCCGTCGCGCAGCAGCCGCTTCGCGCCGGCGGCGAAATCCGCGACGCCTTCCTCGCGCGCGCCCGCGAGCTTCTCGAGCACCGTGTTCACGGTTTCGCGGTAGTCGCTCGGCAAGCAGCGCGAATCGGTGCGCGGATAGGTGAGGACCTTGTAGGCCTCGTAACAAGACTGCGCGGCGCCGAGCACGCGGCGCGCGCTCCAGCCGAAGCGGCGGTTGCCTTCGCGCTGAAGGCTGGTGAGATCGAACAGCGGCGGCGCGCTCTCGCGCGAAGGCTTGCGCGTCTCGCTCGCGAGCGCGGCGCCCACGCGCGCGGCGGCGACGATCGCCTCGGCACGGCCGCGCTCGAAGATGCGGTCGTCGCGGCGCTCGTCGTCGTCGTTCTGCGCGAACGCGGGGTCGAACCAGGTCGCGGCGTAATGATGGTCTGTGGCCGCGAAGTCGGCCGTCACGCGCCAGAACGGGCGCGGCACGTGCGCGAGCACCTCGATCTCTTTGTCGACGAGCAGCGCGAGCGTCGGCGTCTGCACGCGGCCAGCCGACCAGGCGCGCGTTTCCTTCCGGCTCTTCAGGCGTTTGGTGAGCGCGCGCGTCGCGTTCATGCCGATCAGCCAGTCCGAGTAGGCGCGGCACTCGGCGGCCTGAGCGAGGCCTTCCATCTGCTTGCCAGGCATCAGGTTGCGGAAGCCGTTGCGGATCGATTCGGTGGTCATCGATTGCAGCCAGAGCCGCTCGATCGGCTTGGTCGTCTCCAAGTAGCGCGCGATCTCGCGGAAGATCAGCTCGCCCTCGCGCCCGGCGTCGCAGGCGTTCACCAGGCGATTCACGTCCTCGCGATTCGCGAGTTTCTCGATCACGCGGATGCGATCCGTGTGGCCCTTCTTCTTCTTGAGCTGGAACGTCTCGGGCAGGATCGGCAGCACGTCGAGCGTCCAGCGCTTGAACTTCACGTCGATCTCTTCCGGCTCGAGCAACTCGAACAGGTGCCCGACCGCGAACGTCAGCGCGAGCTCGTCGCTCTCCCAGTAGCCCTCGTGCTCGGTGAATCCGCCGAGGGCCGCCGCGATGTCGCGCGCAACGCTCGGCTTCTCCGTGATCACGAGTCCTTTGGCCACTACGCCCCCGCTCTGCACCCCGAGGGGCGCGTTCGCAGCTTCCCATCCTTAAGAGCCCGGCGGCCTCATGCGCCCGCCGGACAGGCGGCCCGATTTAGCCCTCACCTCTCGGCGTGGCAAACTGAGCCCCCTCGGGCGCCCCGCTGGCGAGCCCTTCGGTCGGGGTCTTTCGGGCCGAACTTGAGGGGGAGTCGCTGGTTCGTCCGGCTTGCGAGAGGCGATCTGGTATCGGACGCTGGCGCGCTCTCAAAGGGAGCCCCCCGTTGTCCCAAGCCCAGCCGATCACCGGCCTCACCGCCGACCGCATCGCGCCGCACGTGTTCCTGTGCGGCGACCCGGAGCGCGTCCCGCGCATCAGCGCGAAGTGGGAGAAGGCGCGCGAGGTGTGCCGCGTGCGCGAATACCGCGTGGTGACGGGCGAGCTGAATGGCGTGGCGTTGTGCGCCGCATCCACCGGGATCGGCGCGCCGAGCACCGCGGTGATTCTCGAGGAGCTGATCAAGCTCGGCGCGCACACGTTCATTCGCGTCGGCAACAGCGGCGGGCTCGCGCCGGATCTCGCGCTCGGCGACCTGGTTGTTACGACCGGCGCCGTCCGCGACGACGGCACCAGCAAGACCTACGTGATTCCGGAGTTCCCCGCGCTGGCGAATCACGAGATCGTGGGCGCGCTGCTCGCGGCTGCGAGCGCGCGCGGGGCGCGGCATCGCGCGGGGATCACCTGGTCGCTGGATGCGTTCTACATCCGCAACGCGGTGTTGAACGCGGACGGCGGGATGGGCTCGATGAGCGTGGGCGGTTATTGGGCGCACGAGCATCGGCAGCGCATCGAAGACATGCGCGCGGCGCGAGTGCTGAACTGCGAAATGGAGAGCGGCGTGCTGCTCACGCTGGCGGGGCTGTTCGGGGTGCGCGCGGGGTGTATCTGCGTGGTGAGCGATCGGACGCCTTGGAGTGGGCCGGCGGAGATTGACCTCGATCGGAACATGGCGGTGTGCATCGAGGTGGCGACGGCGGCGATGCTGGCGGTGGCGCGGCGATAAGACTGAGCGTTCGACCGCGAACGCTGGCGCTCGTTCTGGGCGACGGCGCCGCGGGGCAGCGGGCGGCGGCGGCTCGTGCCTCGGCCGGGCCTTGCTGTTGTT
>JANNDT010000246.1:0-27365 GCA_031387905.1 Deltaproteobacteria bacterium | reverse complement strand
CTTCTCGACGAGTTCGCCGTAGCGCGCCTCGTCCACGATGCCGCGCTCCTTCAGGATCGCGAGCACTTCATTGATTACCGCGTCTTCCGCGGCGGAGGCCGGAGCGCTCGCTGCCAGGAATGAGAGCAGCGCCAGCGCCGCGCACGCGTGCTTCCTTCGCACCGGGTCCCCCTCGCCGCCGAACGGCGTTCGTTATTCCCGGACGAATATAGATGTGAACTTCAGCGCTTCGCTCGCCTCGCCGTGCTTTTCTTCGCGCGCGCGCGTTTCGCTGGCGCTGTCGCGAGTTCGGCGCCGAGCGCCGCGAGGTCGCTCGCGATCGCCGCGTTCGCGGCGGCCTCCATCGCGCGGAAACGCGCCATCAAGTTCTTGCCGAGCGGCGTGAGCTGCGCCCCGCCGCCTTCCGCGCCGCCCGTGCCTGTCGCAACGACGGCGCTGCGAAAGCATTGATTGAGGTCGTCGACGAGTTCCCAGGCGTGGCGATACGCCATGCCGAGCGCGCGCGCGGCCGCGGAGATCGAGCCTTCGACTTCAATCGCTTCGAGCAGCGCGATCTTACCGGGGCCGAGCGAGTGCTCGGGATCGACGTGGATGTGGAGGCGCAGGCGGAATGACATGGCGCGTTACTTCCTGCGGCTTCCGTAATCACCGAACGGGTCGTCGCGTTCGCGCACCGCTGCGCGGAAACCGACGCTCTGCGCGCGCGTCACGAAGTCGAGGCCCTCTTGGGTGTGGCGGGCGATGCCGTCGAAGAGCGTGCCCAACAACCGCGAGCTCGCGAGGCCCATGTTCTCCGCGGTTTGGTTGCAGAGCAGCTTCAGCATCACGAGTTGGCTCGTCGGCACGAGCGCCATGCGCTCCGCCAGCGCCGTCGCGTGCGCGAGCAGCGACTTCAGAGGCACGGTCTCGAGAATCATGCCGATCTCGGCGGCGGTCTTCGCGGGAATCTCGTCGCCCGTCAGCATGTACCGCTTCGCCTGCTCGAGGCCCATGCGATAGACCCACATCGCGGTGGTCGGCGTGCCCCACACGCGCGAAGGCGGATAGCCGAAGCGCGCGTCCTCGGCGGCGACGATTAGGTCCGCGCACAGCACGAGGTCGGTGCCGCCGCCAATGCACCAACCCTGCACGGCCGCGATCGTCGGCTTCTTCGCGTACCAGAGCTTCATGTAGGTGGCGACGTACTCGCCCAGCATGCGCACGTCGACGACCGAGTCCCAGGCCTTCTCGCGCGCGAGGCGATCCGCGTTCGCCGGTCGCCACGGCGCCGGCCCCAATGCCTCGTTGCCCAGCGCCCGCTGCTCTTTCGCTTGCGCTCGGGTGGACCAATCGAGCCCATAGCCCGCGCAAAACGCGGGGCCTTCGGCGCGCAGAAGAATCACGCGCACATCGCGGTCGGCGTCGGCGGCGTCGATTGCGGCGCCGAGTTCGTCGCGCAGCCGCGGTGTGATCGTGTTGTACTCGGCGGCGCGCGCGAGCACGATGTGGCGCACGCCGTTCGCGGTGCGGGTTCGCAGCGACCGAGCGCTCTTCGGCTGCTTCTTCATCGCAAGTACCGCGACGGATCGCGCGCGATGTCCTTGGTCAAGTTCTTATGGTGCGCCTCGAGCGTGCCGCCGCCGATCTCGAGCAACTTCGCGTCGCGCCACAAACGCTCGACCACGTTCTCGCCCATGTAGCCGTAGCCGCCGAGCACCTGGATCGCGGCATCGGCGGCGCGCTTGGCCATTTGCACCGTGAAGAGCTTCGCGGCGTCGGCGGCGACGCGCTGGCCCGTTGCGCAGAGGTCGATGCGGCGCGCGACGTCGTAGGTGAACGTGCGCGCGGCGCTCATTTCCGAATAACTCTCGGCGATGTAGCGCTGCACTTGCCCGTGCTCGCGGATCGGCACGCCGTAGCTCACGCGCTGGTTCGCCCAGTCCGTCATTATGGCGATCGAGCGGCGCGCGATGCCGAGCGACATCGCGGCGACGGTGAGCCGCTCGACCTCGAGGTTGCGCATCATCTGCAGCGCGCCTTGTCCCTCTTCGCCGAGGCGATTCGTGAGCGGCACACGCACGCCGTCGAACACGAGCTCCGCGGTGAAGGAAGCGCGCATGCCGAGCTTGTCGCGCCATTTCTGCCCGAGCCGGAAGCCGGGCATGCCCTTCTCGACGAGGAACGACGTGAGCGAGCGCTCGCCGGTTGCGGCGTAGACCACGAACGCATCGCCGAGCGTGGTGTCGTCGATGCCGCCGTTCGTGATGAAAGTCTTGGTGCCGTCAACGATGTACGCGTCGCCGTTGCGGCGCGCGCGCGTCTTCATCGCGAGCACATCCGTGCCGACTGACGGCTCGGTCATGCACATGCCGCACACGAACTCGCCCGAGGCCGCTCTCGGCAGAAGGCGCTGCTTCTGCTCCGCGTTGCCGTTCACAGCGAGGTTCTGCGCGAACAACACCGAGTGCGCGAGTACCGCCAGCGCGAAGCCCGGGTCGGAGCTCGAGAGTTCTTCGTAGAGCAGCACGGCGGCGGTCGCGTCGAGCCCCGAGCCGCCGTATTCCGCGGGCAACGTCACGCCCAATAGGCCGAGCTCGCCCGCGCGCTTGAACAGCGCGTGATTGAACTTCTCCGCGCGGTCGTGCGCCGCGGCTTGCGGCTCCACCTCGCGCTGCGTGAACTCGCGCAGCGTCTCGCGAAACAGCGCGTGCTCTGGCGTGGGCGCGAACAGGTCGAAGCTGCGCCAATCGAACTCGCTCATGCCGCGCAGCTTATCCCGGCTCACTCGCAGCGTTAGGCGGCGAGCTGCTCTTCCACGAAGTGGCGGATCGCGTGGCGCGAGGCCGCGGGCGTCGACTGGAACACGATGCCGAAATCGGGGATCAGCTGATACGAGGCTTCAGCGCGCGTCTCGATGCGGCCGGCGCCCGGGAGATCGAAGGAAATCTCCAGCAGACTGCCGAGCGGCACCAGTTCGGGAGTTCTCAGCAGGCAGCCGTTCTCGGAGAGCGAGAGCACCGAGCCCGTCCAATCGCGATCGGCGCTGCGCATGTGGGCCGGGAAGTTCGTCGGCACGCGCAGCGAGCCGCGGGGCATCGGCTCGATCACTTGCTGGAGCAGCCGATACAGCTCGTGGAGGCCAGCCGGCTGCGAGATGGCGCCGATCACGCGGCGGTCTTCGATGCGGCCGGGGTCGCGGCCCGAGAGCAACAGAATCGGCAAGCGATCGAACGGCGCGTCCTCGGGAAAACTCGCGAGCATGCGGTCGTCGACCAGGCACAGCACGGGTTCACGCTTCGCGACGGGCGGGTAGGCCTGCCACTCCTCGAGCGGCACGATCGCGTAGCCCATACGGCCGAGGATCGCGCGCGAGAGCGGCACGTACGCGGTCGGTCGCGCGAGCGAGACGATCAGCCGGCGTTTTTCTTCGGGAACTTCGTGCGACTGCGACATAGGGCCCGTTATCGGCCAGGGGATCGCGGTGATTGAGGCGATAGAATGCTGCGCGTGGAGCCCGCGCTCGCTCACTGGCTGGTAGCGGAACGCGCTGGCATCGAGCGCGAGGCCGCGCGTGCGACCGGAGCCCTCGATCCCGCGAGCCCCGAGGCGGAGGCGCTGCGGCGGTTTCGCTCGTTCGCGCTGCTGGCGCTCGTGCGCGGCGGAGCACAGCCCGCGCTCGAAGGGCTGCGCGTCTCGCTGCGCAGGACGGCCAGCGCGATCGACGCTTGGGTGCAGGCCGCGGGCACGCTCGCCGGGCCCGATCGAGCCAAGGTGATCGAGCCGTTGACGGCATTGCGCGCGCAGTTCATCGCGGCGCTTTGCGGCGGCGCGCATTCGCGGCGCGCGAGCGGCGCGCCCACGCCGAGCGCGCGCCGCGCTGTCTCGGCCGCGATCGACCGCATCGCCGACGTGTTCTTGGCCGTCGACGTGGACAGCGGCGCGATCGTGGACGCGAACCCCGCGGCCTGCGCCCTGCTCGGTTTGAGCCGCCCGGAGTTGCTCGCGCGCGATCTCGACGCGCTCGCCGCGCCTGCCGATCGCGCAGCCTGGAGTTTGCTCCTCGACGCGATGGCGGAAGGCAGCGAGCCGCTGCTCGCGCGCGCGGCGCTGCTCGACGCGAGCGGCGCGCCGGCGCCACTCGATCTGCGCGTCACGCGCTACGCAGCGCGCGGTGGCAGAGCACTGGCGCTGGTCGTCTGCAGACCGGGGTGACTCCGGCTAGCGAAGTGAATCAGGAAAGATTCCCGCGAAGGAAGGGCAGCATGCGCGACCAGGCGTCGCTCGCGGCGGCGGGCCGATAGGCGTCGGCGCGGGTGTCGTTCAGGAACGCATGCCCGGCGCCGGGGTAGATGTGTACTTCGTGCGCGTGTTTCGTGAGGGCGAGACGGCGCTTCAGTTCCTCGACGTCCGCGACCGGGATCAGCGCGTCCTCCGCGCCGTACAGCCCTAATAATGGGCAGCTGAGATCGACGAGCGCGTCGAGCGGCTGGCGCGGCTTCTTCGCGGCGTCGAGACCGGCGGCGTAGCGCAGCATCCCGTAGAACGGCACGCAGGCCGAGAGGCCCTTGCACCCGCAAGCCGCGAGCAGCGCGTACTGACCGCCCATGCAAAAGCCGATCAGCCCCAGCTTGCGCCCGCCCACGGCAGCACTTGCTGCGAGCGCGTCGATGGCTTCCTGCACTGCGCGCAGCACGAGCGGGTCGGAGAGCTGCGCGATGAATGGCATCACGCTCGCAGCATCGAGCCCGCTGCGGCCGCTGTGGCGGTACTGATCGACCACCAACGTCGCGAAGCCTTCTTGCGCGAGTCGCTCCCCGACGCGGCGATACAGATCGGAGACGCCCCAGACATCGGGGATGATGACGACGCCCGGGCGCGGCGGGCCCTCGAGCGACGCCCAATAACCGAAGCGGTCGTCGCGCGTCTTCACTGCGACGCGGCGGGAGACGCGGACGCGATGCCGAGCAGTTCGACTTCGAAGGTGAGCGTGGCGCCGCCCGGGATCGTGCCTGCGATGCCGTTCGGGCCGTATGCCATCTCGGGCGGGCAAACGAGCGTTGCCTTTCCGCCCACCTTCATCTGCGCGACGCCCTGCGTCCAGCACGAGATCACGCCGCTCAGAGGAAACGACGCGGGCTCGTTGCGCGCGCGCGAGCTGTCGAACACGCTGCCGTCCGATAGGCGGCCCTCGTAGTGAACCGTCACGGTGTCCGCGGCCGTCGGCATCGCGCCGCTGCCTTCGATCTGATGCGTCACCGTGAACGGAGTGCCTGCCGGCGCGCCCGGGTTCGCCGCAGGGGCAGCGGCTGGCCCGCTGGGAGCAGACGGCGCCTCAGTTGTTACGGCGGGCGCCTCGTCGTTCGAGCAGCCGAGAGCGAACGCGAGCGCGGCCATTGCGAGGAGCGAGAGCATGCGGTGTGACACGAGGTCTCCTTCGCGTAGCGCTCAGGCGCCCGCGCGTTCCTTGACGGCTGCATTCGCGATCTGGCCCTGATGGGTCAGCAGCGTGCCGCGCGTGATTTCGTCTTCGAGATCGAGCGTGAGCTTGCCGTCCTTAGCGAGATGCAGAACGAGCGTGACGACGTTCTTGCTGAACAGGCGGCTCGCGTCGGCGGGAATCTCGCTCGGCAAGTTCAGCGGCCCGAGCACGAGCACGCCGTTCACTTCGGCCTCGGCGCCGGGCTGCGTGCAGGCGCAGTTGCCGCCGTTCGGCGCAGCGAGATCGACGATCACCGCGCCGCGCTTCATGCCGCGTACGCCCGCTTCGTCGAGCAGAATCGGCGCGCGCTGGCCCGGCACGAGCGCGGTCGTGATCACCACGTCGCTCTTCGCCGCGGTCGCAGCCATTAGGGCGCGCTGTTTCGTGTAGAACGCTTCGTCCTGCGCTCTCGCGTAACCGCCCGCGTCTTGCGCATCGCCGGCGTCGAGCTCGAGCTTCACGAAGCGCGCGCCGAGCGATTCGATTTGCTCGGCCGCCGCCGAGCGTGTGTCGTAGGCCTCTACCACGCCGCCGAGCCGCTTCGCGGTCGCAATCGCTTGCAGGCCTGCGACGCCCGCTCCTACTACGAAGACGCGCGCCGAAGTAATCGTCCCCGCGGCGGTGACGAGCATCGGGAACAGCTTCGGCAGCCGCATCGCCGCGAGCAGCACGGCGCGGTAGCCGGAGATCGTGGCCTGCGACGAGAGCACGTCCATCGCCTGCGCGCGCGTGATGCGCGGCACCAGCTCGAGCGCGAAGGCGGTGATGCCGCGCTGTGCGAGCAGAACGGCGCGCGCGGGATCGTCGAGCGGTCGCAGCAGCGAGATCAGCGCGGCGCCGCTGCGAATGCGCGCGATCTCGGAATCGCTCGGCGCCTGCACCTTCAGCACGAGTTCCGCGGCCGCGAGCGCGCCGGCTTCGACGCGTGCGCCGGCAGCGGTGTACGCAGCGTCGTCGAAGCCCGCGGCGAGGCCCGCTCCGGGCTCGATGCGAATCTCGAGGCCCGCCTTCGCGAGCGCCTTCACGCCATCCGGCGCAAGCGCGACGCGGCGTTCACCAGCAACAGTCTCTTTCGGTACGGCAATGATCATGCGGGCGGGCAGCCTACCCAATGCCTCGGGCGCTTTGAAGAGCCCGCGCGGTTGATCGTGCGCTTTCCTTCGCGAGAATGCGGCGCTTGCAGACTGCGAGTGAGGAGAATCACGTGTCATCGCCCCGCGTCGTCCACAAGCAGACCGGAAACTTCCTGGAGGACTTCCGTCCAGGGCAGGTGTTCCGCCACAAGCTCGGCAAGACCGTCACCGAGGGCCTGTTCACCACCTTCACCGAGTTCGCGATGACGACGAACCCGCTCTCGAAGAATGCACGCTATGCGCGGGCGTACGGCTTCGGCGGGCTCGTCGTGCCGCCGGGGCTCGCGATGCTCGTCGCGTTCTCGCAGACCGTGGAGGACATCAGCGAGAACGCGCGCGCAAACCTCGAGTACATCGACATGCGCTTCGGCGTGCCCGTGTACGTGGGCGACTCGATCGAGGTCGTGACGAAAGTGCTCGGCATCAAGACGAGCGCCTCGCGCCCGAACCTCGGCGTCGTGCACGTGCAGAGCACCGCGCGCAAGAACGTCGGCGAGCCGGACGAGGCAGTCGTCATGACCTGGCAGCGCAAGGTGCAGGTCTACAAGCAGGACAACGAGGCCCAGGTGAACGCGGGCGAAATCGCGCCGGACGAGGTCGCCTGCGAGCTCTGGCTGCCGCCCTACGACGCGAAGCGCGACTACCGCGCGCTCGCGCACCTCTCGAACGCCGACACGTATTGGGAGGATTTCGAGCCCAGCACGCGCATCGAGCACTCGCGCGGGCGCACCATGACGAGCGAGCACATCCACCTGACCGCGATCCTCGACAACACCAGCCAGGTGCACTGCAACCAGCACATGATCGATCAGAACCCCGAGCAGTACGTCGGCGGGCAGCTGATCATTTTCGGCGGCATCCCGTTCGTGCTGTGCTTAGGGCTCTCCTGTCCCGACGTCGCCGACAACGCGCTCGGCGATCTCGTCTACAAGACTGGCAAGCACACCGCGCCCTTGTTCGCGGGCGACACCGTGTTCGCGGCGACGGAGATTCTCGGCAAGCGCGAGCTCGTGGGGCGCCCCGATCTCGGCGTCGTCCAGACGCGGCTGTTCGGGTACAAGCCGAAGGCGAAGGACTCGCAGGAGCGCGTGCAGATCTTCGAGCTCGACCGCGACGTGGTGGTGAAGCGGAGAAGCCACTACGCGGTGGGCGACAATTCGCGTGGAACGCGAGCGAGCTCACGCTGGCCGGCCTAGCCCCGCGCTCAGAGGCCGCGCTCGCGTAACGGCGAGACCCGCGCAAGCGCGGTGAAATCGCGATCGCGGTGCAACACCTCGAGGTCGTGGCGAAGCGCACAGGCGGCAATCAGGCAATCAGACGAGGAACGCACCGTCAGGCCGACCCGCCGCGCGGCTCGGTAGAGCGCCGCCGCCTCCAGCACCACGACCTCCCGCAGAGGCGACTCCACGCATGGCAGCGCGAGCATCGCGTCTCGGGCCATGCGGAAGGCTCGCTCCTCGCGGAATCCCTGGAGAACTTCCTGGATCACCGGAAGGCAGGTGACTACGTCGCCCATCTCCGCCGCGGCTTCGAGATCCAGCGGGCGCACGCGCCGGAAGACTTCGATCCAGGCCGACGTGTCCACCAAGATCACGCGGGACGCTGCCGCCTGCTCTTCGCCGGGCGGTCGCCGCGCATCTTGGAGAGGTCACCCTCCCAGAGGCCCGAGCCGCGCAGCTCGAGAATCTTGCGCGCCTTGGCGCGGCGCACGAATTCTTCGAGCGCCTTCTCTACCGCGCGCGAGTAGGTCTTCTCGCCGGAAAGGCGTGTCGCCTCCTCCAGCAGATCTTCGCGAAGCACAAGATTCGTGCGTTTCATACACACAGCGTAGCCGCGACGGGCGACGGCGAGCAACTGGGTTTGCCCGCCGCGTTGGGGGCACGAGCCCCACGCCTCCTACGCGATGCCCTTCACGCTCTCCGGCAGCGCGTCCGCCACGCGCACGATCGGGATGCCCGTCTGCGTGTTCTCGTGCATCTCCTGATGCGCGCGCGGAAGATCCGCCCAGGCGTAGATCTCCTTGTGCACGGTCGGCTTGAACACGCGGCCGTAGAGGGCGGTCGCGGCGGCGCAGCCTTCGATCGTCTCGTAGTGCGTGTGGTCGATGGTCACCTGCTTCACGCTCATTAGGGTCGAGTTGTATTCGACGACCTGCGAGAGCTGCCAACCGGCGGAGACGTTCACGCCCTCGCGCGCCGCGACTGCGAGGCCCGCGGCGAACACGGGGCCGCGCAGCATGTCGCACACGAGGTGCATCTGGTCCCCGCCCGTCAGCTTCCTGCACTCCGCAGTGAATGCCTTCACGCCATCTTTCGACTTGAAGCGGTCGAACTGCTTCT
Organism: Deltaproteobacteria bacterium; assembly: GCA_031387905.1. Classification (GTDB taxonomy): domain Bacteria; phylum Myxococcota_A; class UBA9160; order UBA9160; family UBA6930; genus VGRF01. Next base: position 18,435 of record JANNDT010000246.1, on the reverse strand, counting down.
GGTCGATGCCGACGATGCCGTGCTTCTCGAGCGCCGCGCGGCGCTCGGGGCTGCCCGAACAGAAGTAGGCATTGTGGCCTTCGGATTTCGCGAGCTGGAGGAACAACTCCGAGACGCCGCCGCCGAAGCCGAGCACGTTCAGTTGCGCGCGTTTCCCGGCCGACACTTTCAAGCGGTAGATGCCGAGCGCGCGGCGCCAGAGGTGATACGCGGTCGGCGCGCGTAGCGGCAGCGCGGCGATCTCCCAGAGCGAGAGCCCGCACGCGAGCGGCGCCGGAAGGATCTGCCACTCGCCGACGACCGCTTCCTTCGCGTACCAGCCAATCGAGTTCTCTGCGTCGTAACCCCAGATGCGCGTCGGGTAACCGTACGCATCGGGCCCGCCGTTGCAGTGGGTGATTACGATTTCGCCGGGTTTGAACTTCGTCACGTTCGCGCCGACCGCGAGCACCTCGCCCGTCGCGCTGTTGCCGGGATAGATCTTGCCGCCGCGGGTCTCGGCGGGGTTGCCCGTGTCCGCCGTCGCGACGTGATCGATGTTGTGTTCGGCTGAGACCGCGAGGATGCGCAGGTGCACGTCGCTCGCGCCGAGCGGCGCGAGCTCGAGCGTGTCGAGCGCGAGCACGCGCGAGACATCGACTCTGGACGGGTCGCCGCCCACGCGCGCCTTCTCGGCGGCGATGGCGGAGGCGGAGATCGAGTACGCGGCGACGGACGGCATCGGGGCTCCTTGGCTTCGAAAAGGCGAGCAAGGTAACGCGGGCTCGCGATCGCGCGCGGCCTGCTTGCCCCTCCTCGCTCGGCTCCATACCGTGTCGCGCCTTCGAGCAAAGGTGAGCGATGCGTTTCTACGAGTACGAATCCAAGGCGCTCTTCCGTAAACGCGGCATGCCGCTCGGCAACGGCGAAGTCGTCCGCAGCGCGAGCGAAGCGAGGGCGGCGGCCCAAAGGATCGGCGGCGCGGTCGTCGTGAAGAGCCAGGTGCTCTCCGGCGGGCGCATGAAGGCGGGCGCGGTGCAGTTCGCGAACTCGCCCGACGAGGCCGCCGCGAAGTACGAGCACGTGCTGCCGATCGTCGTGAAGGGCGAGCGAGCGCGCTGCGTGCTGGTCGAGGAGAAGTCGCCCGTCGCGAAAGAGTTCTTCGTCTCGGTGACCTGGGATGGCCGCGCGAAGAAACCCGTGCTGTTGTTCTCCGACATGGGCGGCATCGACATCGAGGAAGTCGCCGAGCGGCACCCCGAGCACCTCTCGCGCACGCACTTCTCTTCGATCCTGCCGCTCAGCGAGCGCATCGCGAAGGAAGCGATCTCGGCCGTGGGTGTTACGGGCGACGATCTGAACGCGATGATCCCGATCGTCTACAAGCTGATGCAGCTGTTCCTCGAGTTCGATCTCACGCTCGCCGAGATCAACCCGCTCGCGAAGCTGACGAACGGCAAGTTCATCGTGCTCGACGGCCACCTCGACATGGAGGCCGAGGCGCGCGGCGCGCACAAGGCGTTGCTCGTCGAGCTGGGAATTGGCGACGACGAGACGCGGCTCGCGCGGCCTCCCACCGCCTTCGAGCTGGAGGGCGCGCGGCTGAATGCCGTGGACCACCGCGGCGTCGCGGGCAACCTGGTCGAGTTCGACGGAAACCTCGGCCTGATCATCGGCGCCGGCGGCGGCTCGCTCACGCTGTTCGACGCGGTGCGCAAACACGGCGGCAAGCCGGCTAATTACTGCGAGATCGGCGGCAACCCGAGCGTCGGCAAGGCGAAGAACCTGACCAAGCTGATTCTGTCGAAGCCTGGCGTCGAGAAGATCGCGGTGATGATGAACGTGGTCTCGAACACGCGCGTCGACATCGTGGCGCGCGGCGTGATCAAGGGCTGCCTCGAAGCCGGTAAGCAGCCGAGCGACGTGATCGCGATCTTCCGCATCCCCGGCTCGTGGGAGGAAGAAGGCTTCAAGATCCTGCGCAAGTACGGCGTCGACTATTGCGACCGCAGCGTGTCGATGTTCGAGGCCGCTGGGCGCGCCGTCGCGAAGCTGGGGAAGCAGTAGTCATGTCCATCCTCATTACGAAGGACACCACCTTCATCATCCAAGGCATTACGGGCCGCGAGGCGGTGAGCCTCACGCGCGAGAACCTCGCCTACGGCGCCAAGATCATCGGCGGCGTGACGCCGGGCCGCGGCGGGCGCGACATCTACGGCGTGCCGGTTTACGACACGGTGCGCGAGATCGTCGTGAAGCACGGCCAGCCCGACGGCGCGATCGTCTCGGTGCCGCCGCGCTTCACCAAGGACGCCGTGTTCGAGGCGCTCGAGAACGGCGTGAAGCTGATCGTCGTGGTGACGGAGAACATTCCGCGCCGCGAAGTCGCGCAGATGGTCGAGCTCGCGACGCTGCGCGGCGCGCGCATCATCGGGCCCAACTGCTTGGGCATGATCTCGCCCGGCGAAGCCAAGATGGGCGGCGTCGGCGGCCCCGCGGCGAACACGCGGCAGGCCTACTCGAAGGGCCCCATCGGCATCATGTCGCGCAGCGGCGGCATGACCACCGAGATCGCTTCGACCCTAACAGCCGCGGGCCTCGGCCAGAGCACCTGCGTCTCGATCGGCGGCGACGCGATCGTCGGCACGACCTACGCCGAGCTGATGCCGCTGTTCGAGGCCGACGCCGAGACGAAAGCGATCGCGATCTACTCGGAACCCGGCGGCCGCATGGAAGCCGAGCTCGCCGAGTGGGTGACCCGCAACAAGTCGCGGCTACCGATCGTCGCCTTCATGGCGGGCCGCTTCATGGACGAGATGCAGGGCATGCGCTTTGGGCATGCCGGCACCATCGTCGAGGGCAAGGAAGACACGACCTCCGAGAAAATCGCCAGGATGGAAGCCGCGGGAATCTCGGTCGCCGAACGCATCGAAGAGATCCCCGGCCTGATCCGGAAGCGCCTCGCGGCGACGGGAGTGACGCTCTAATGCCGGGTTTGTTCATCGACGTGCAAGTGGACGCGAGCGTCGCCAAGGACAAGGCACTCGCGAAGCGGCTCAGTGAAGTGTGCGCGGTCGACATCTTCGACCAGCACGCCGACGGCTCGCTCAAGATCGTCGAGGAGAACCTCGACGAGTGTGTGCTGTGCGACCTGTGCATCCAGGCCGCTCCCGCCGGCACTGTGCGAGTGATCAAGCTCTACGAGAAGTAAGCGATGGCGGCGGCGGCGCGTGGCTTGAAGTGGGCGCTGCTGCTCGCCCTGCTGGCGCCGGCCGTGCGCGCCGCGGACCTCGTGGTCGAGTGGGCGCCGCTCGCGGTGAGCGTCGAGTCCTATCAGGTCGAGCGGCGCGTCGACGATCCCCGGGCCGCGTTCGTGCCGATCGCGCGGGTTGCCGGCGACGTGGTGCGCTTCATCGACACCCACGCCGCGGCGGGCGTGCGGTACTGCTATCGCGTGCGCGGCGTGCGCGGGTTGCAAGTGTCACCGCCCTCGCCGGAGCTGTGCAGCGTCGCGATCGAGCGCGCTGCGGCAGCGCCAAGCGCGGCGCAAGAACCGGCGCCCGAGGCGCAACCAGTCGCCGCGCCGCCCGAGTTCGCCGACCGCGACGTGAAGGCGCTGCGCCGGCCGCCGCCCGAATACCCGCGCGCGGCGATCCTCGGCGGAATCTCGGGTTGGGTGAAGCTGAGGTTCACGGTCACGGCCGAGGGCACGACGCGAGACATCCAGGTGGTCGCCGCGGAGCCGCCACGCGTGTTCGATCAAGCTGCGCTCGATGCAGCAGCTGGCTTCGCCTACTCGCCGCGCATCGAGGGCGGCCTGCCCGTGGATCGCCCCGACGTCGAGACGGAGATCACCTTCAGCTGGATCGACCGCGGCGGCGAGCTTGTTACGGGGCGTCGCCGGCCGGCGCCACGCTGATCAGCGCGGGCGCCCCCCAGCTCTCGACCACGGCGCTAGATCCGGTCGGGTGCGCCGCGACGCTCGGGGCGTTGGTTGCAGCTGGTTTCGCCGCCGTTTCGAAGACGATCGGCTCCGGCGCCTGCGCCTGCGTCACCTTCGCTTCCGCGCTCGCCGGCGGCGCGAGCTGCGCTGCCGCGTTCGCGACCTCGCCTTCACGTTCGTCAGGCGGGGGTGGCGCGGCTGCGACAGACGGCAAGGCCGGGCGCGAACTCACCGCGAGCTCCCTCACAGCGGGTGTGCGCCCCAGCACGTAGCCCGCGCCAAAGGCAACGGGGATCAGAAACGCTGCGCATGCGAGAGCGACCGCGAGCCCGAGCGGCACGCTGCGCGGCGGCTTCACGACTGGCGCGCGCGCGAGCGCGGGGGCTGGCGGCGGGGCGGACAGCGGCTGCTCGAGCGAGCGCGCGCTGGCGGCGGCCGCACGCGGCGCCTCGGGCGGCGCTGCAGCGACTTGTTGGGGACGCGCCTGCGCGGAGCGCGGCAACGCCCCGGCGGTGAGCGCGACGCGCACGTCCTCCGCCACTTCCTCGGGGCCATGCGCAAAGCCTGGCTCCAGCGCGAAAACGGCGGCCGGTTCGCCCAGCGCGACGACCGCGGAGCTGCGGCACTCCTCACTGCCGCACGCCGCTACGACCGCGAGCTGCCCTCGCGCATCGCGCTCGAACTGGCGCAGCGCGAGCGCCGTTTCGAGCGGCAGCCGCTGCGCATCGTCCACCAGCACGAGCAGGCGGCCGCGCGCGACGGCCTCGCGAAGCGCGGCGACCGGTTCTTCGCCCGCCTCCGCGCCGAGGCTGTCGAGGCACCAGCGCGTGAGGCCCGCGAAGTCGAGCGTCGGCACCGGCACGTACACCGCGCGATATTCCGCGGGCGGAGCGCTCCCGAGCGCGTGCAGCGCCCTGCTCTTTCCGCTGCCGCAATCGCCGTGAATCAGAAGCATTGCGCGCCGTTTCTCAGGATCGTCCAGCGAGTCTCGGGCCCGCCGTGAGTCCCTTCGAGAGTTCGAGCATCCGCTGAATCGGCACCAGCGCTCTCACGCGCACGTCCTCGGGCACCGTCACCTCGGGCGTTAGGTCGTGCAGACACAGGTAGAGCTTCTCGAGCGTGTTGAGCCGCATGAACGGGCAGCGGTTGCACGAGCAGCTCTCGTCGATGCCCGGCGCTTGGAGCAGCGTCTTGCGCTTCCCAGCCACCGCTAACTGCTTCTCGATCTCGTGGAAGACGCCGTCTTCGGTCGCGATGATTAGGGTCTGCGCGGGCGAGGCGACCGCGCGCGCGATGATGCCCGTCGTCGACGCGACGAAATCCGCTTGCGCGAGCACAGAACTCTCGCACTCGGGATGCGCGAGCACTTCCGCACCGGGGTTGCGCGCCTTCAGCGCCACCAACTCCTTCGCGCTGAACTGCTCGTGCACGATGCACGCGCCCGGCCAGACGATCAGGTCGTCGCGCCCGAGCTGCTCGCCCATCCACTTCGCGAGGTGGCGGTCCGGCGCGAGGATCAGCTCCTGCCCGTCGAAGGAGCGCGCCATCGCCACCGCATTCGAGGAGGTGCAGATGAGATCGCTCATCGCCTTCACTTCCGCGGAGCAATTGATGTAGGAGAGCAGTTTCGCGCCGGGGTGCTGCGCCTTCCACTTCGCGAGTTCCGCGGGCGGGCAGCCGTCCGCGAGCGAACAGCCGGCCGCGAGATCGGGCACCACGACTCTGCGCGACGGGTTCAGGATCTTCGCCGTCTCGGCCATGAAGTGAACGCCGCAGAACACGATCACGTCGCTCTCGACCTTTGTGGCGGCCTGCGCGAGGGCGAGCGAATCGCCCACGAAATCCGCGAGATCCTGGATCTCGCTCTCCTGGTAGTAGTGCGCGAGCAGCACGGCGTTGCGCTCGCGCTTCAGGCGGCGAATCGCGTCCTCGAGATCCGCGGGAAACTCGGGCTTTGCGAGCAGTTGTGCAGCGGCCATCGCGTCTCCTCGAAAGGCTGGCGCGCGAAGATGGCGGACCTTAGCCGGGTCGCCGCTCCGAGATCGACGGTTGCAGCACGAGCGTCGCGACGCCGTGTGTTTCTCCGTTCACCGTGAACACGAACGTCCCGGGTTTGCGGCCGGGCTTGACGGGCGTTGCGTCGAAGCCGGCCTCACGGAGGCGCGCGTGCGCGGCGACAGCGTCCGCGACGCGGTACGAGACGCCCCAGAAGCGATCCGGCACGCCCGGCTTCGCGGCGCCTTCGAGGGCAGCGGCAACTTCGACGGTCAGGTGGCCGAGCCGAAAGAACAAGAGGCGCGAACCCCACTGCGGGAAGCTGCGATCGAGCGCGAGCCGGATGCCAAGCGCATCGCCGTAGAGCGCCTTCGCGCGCTCCCCGTCTTGGGTCTGCACGACGACATGGTCGACCGAGTTCATCGTGGCGTCCCCGTTCTCGTCCGTGGGCGGAGAAAGGGGAAGCAACTCAGGCGGCGAGAGGTGCTCGATCGCGAACAGCTGCGTGCCGTGGGTCGCGGCGCGATCGAGCAGCACGTTGCGCCACTTGCGAAACGCACCCGAGTCCGAGTCGCGCCCGAGCCCGGGCTGCACGGGGCTCGGCCGCAAACCGCGCGCTTCCGCGTGCGCGCGAAATGCCTCTGCGTCGTCGGTCGCGAAGGCGAGCGCGAAGGGCCCCTCCCCGTTCGCTTCGAGCCGCTCGCTGAGCCAGCGGCCCGCGCCGGGCGTGGGCGCGAGTAACTCGAGGTAGGTGTTCGCAAGTCGGAAGAGCGTGTTCTCGGTGCCGAGCACCGGGTGCTCACCGCGCCAGGTCGCGGCGCGGCCGAGCAGGCGCGAGTACGTGCGGGTGGCGACTGCGAGATCGCGCACCGCGACGACGAAGTGGTCGAGTCCAGTCAGCATCGCCCGAAGATGCCACGCCCGAGCGCTGCGTTGGAACGGAAACTCTTTTCCGGAAGTGGAACGCGGGTTCCGCGCGCCCGAGCGATCTTCCAGGTGTTTTCCTTAAAATTCGCGTACTTGGCGGCGCGCGATGCGGTGGCACCGGACTTGCTGATGCAATTGCTGCCCCTCTTGGAGATCTCGAATGCATCGTCTGCGCCCGCTGCTTTTCTCGTTCGCGCTGCTGCTCCCGTTAGCCAGCTACGCGACTCCGATCACGTTCGCCCCGACTGCAGGCTCGGTGACCGCGAGGGTGAGCGTCGGCGGAACTTTGGTTGCGACGGGAGGTGGCCCGCTCGACGGCACGTTCGTGACGTTCGACCCCGCGACCGGCCAGATCGTCGATTTCTCGCTGCACTCCTCGAGCGTGTTCATCAGCGCGTCGATTCTGCCGGGCGCCTACAACGCACTGATGCTCGACGTGACGCTCGAGCCGGGCGCTGGCTACAGCTCCTCGGCGACGGGCAGCAATCCGTACGCGATCACGCTCGGCCCCATTGACATCACGTTCTCCGGGGTCGCGGTCGACGTGACGACGCCGATCACCGTGCCGCCGCAGGCGGTGGGCGGAGTGCTCCCGATCAGCAGCTTCGGGGTCACCGCGTTCTACAACGCCGGCCAGATGCGGCTCGGCTTCTATGGCGTGAAGCTGGGCGAGATCACCTGGGGCTCGACCATTTTCGACATTCGCGGCGACATCGAGTTCATCGGTTACGCCGTACCGGAGCCGGCGCTCGCGAGCTTGCTTGCCGCAGCGCTGCTCGGCCTTGGCGTGGTGGCAGTCCGCCGGCGCTAGCGAGAGCACTTCCGCTCGAAACGCCCGGCCCCGAGCCGGGCGCTTTCGTTTCGGGCGCTCACTCGCCTTGGTAGCTTCGCCGATCGTTTCCTAGAGGTGAGGCGAGATGTCGGGCGAAGAGCGAGCCGCGCGCGAGAAGCCCTGGGTGTTCCGGACGTACTCGGGCCACTCCTCCGCCGAAGCGAGCAACGGGCTTTACCGCAGCAACCTCGCGAAGGGGCAGACCGGCCTCTCGGTCGCCTTCGATCTGCCTACGCAGACCGGCTACGACAGCGATCACCCGCTGGCGCGCGGCGAAGTCGGCAAGGTTGGCGTGCCGATCGGCCACGTCGAGGACATGGAGATGCTGTTCCGCGGCATCCCGCTCGACCGCATGAACACGTCGATGACGATCAACGCAACGGCGGCCGGGCTGCTCGCGCTGTACGTCGCCGCGGCGGAGCGGCAAGGCGTCGCCGCGAGCCAGCTCTCGGGCACGACGCAGAACGACATCGTGAAGGAGTACTTGTCGCGCGGGACGTACGTCTTCCCACCGGAGCCGTCGATCCGCCTAATCAGCGACATGATCGCGTTCACGGTCGACGCGATCCCGAAGTGGAACCCGATCAATATTTGCTCGTACCACCTGCAGGAAGCCGGCGCGACGCCGGTGCAGGAGATCGCGTACGCACTCGCCAACGCGATCGCCGTGCTCGACGCCGTGCGAGCGCGCGCGGACTTGCCCGCAGATGCGCTGCCGCGCGTGTTCGGCCGCCTCTCGTTCTTCCTGAACGCGGGCATTCGCTTCGTCGAGGAAACCTGCAAAGCCCGCGCGATGACGGAAATGTGGGATCGCCTCGGACTCGATCGTTATGGCGTGGCCGATCCCGAGCTGCGCCGCTTCCGCTACGGCGTGCAAGTGAACAGCCTCGGGCTCACCGAAGCGCAGCCTGAGAACAACGTGATCCGCATCGTGCTCGAGGCGCTCGGCGTCACGCTCTCGAAGAACGCGCGCTGCCGGGCGCTGCAGCTGCCCGCCTGGAACGAAGCATTAGGGCTGCCGCGACCGTGGGATCAGCAGTGGTCGCTGCGCATCCAGCAGGTGCTCGCCTACGAGACCGATCTGCTCGAGTACGGCGACCTGTTCGACGGCTCACCGGTGATCGCCGCGAAGACGCGGGAACTCGTCGCCGGCGCGCAGGCGGAACTCGACAAAGTGCTCGCGATGGGCGGCGCGGTGGCCGCGGTCGAGAACGCGTACATGAAGCAGCGGCTGGTGGAGTCGCACACGCGGCGGCTGCGCGCGATCGAGAGCGGCGCGCAACTGGTGATCGGGATGAACGCCTACACCGAGGCCGAGCCGAGCCCGCTCGTTTCGGCGGGCAGCAGCGCGGTGCTCAAGGTGGACGAGTCGGCCGAGCGCGCCGCGATCGAGCGACTGCGCGCGTTCCGTAACAAGCGCAATGCCGCCGACGCGAGAGCAGCGCTCGCCGGCTTGCGCGACGCGGCGACTAGCGGCGCGAACGTGATGCCCGCGAGCATTCGCTGCGCGCAGGCGGGCGTGACGACCGGCGAATGGTCCGACGCGCTGCGCGCCGTGTTCGGCGAATACCGCGCGCCGACGGGCGTCGTGGCGGGCGCAGTGCGCGTTGCTGACCCCGCGGTCGAGAAGATCCGGGCGCGCGTGCGCGCGGTCGGCGCCAAGCTCGGTCGCCCGCTGAAGCTGCTCGTCGGCAAGCCCGGCCTCGACGGCCACAGCAACGGCGCGGAACAGATCGCCGTGCGCGCGCGCGACCTCGGCATGGAGGTGGTGTACGAGGGCATCCGCGTGACGCCCGCGGAGATCGTGCAGAGCGCGCGCGATGAAGGCGTCCATGTAATCGGCCTCTCGATCCTGTCCGGCTCGCACGGCGTGCTCGTGCTCGATGTGCTCGGCCGCCTGCGCGACGCCGGCGTAAAACTGCCCGTAATCGTTGGCGGGATCATCCCCGAGGACGACGCCGCGCAGCTGCGCGCCGCGGGCGTCGCCCGCGTCTACACGCCGAAGGATTTCGATCTTACGCGCGTGCTCGGCGAAGTCGTCGACGTGGCGGAAGAGGCCGCCTCTGCCTAGCGCGCACGAACGTGGGAGCGAGCTCGCGACGCGCTTGCTCGCGCGCGATCGCAATGCGGTCGCGCCCGCGCTCAACCTCGCGGACGACTCGCGGGCTGAACCGCGCGCCGCCGCGCGCGAAATGCTCGCGTTGCTCGAAGCGCGTGTGTTGTTCGGCGGCGCACCGCGGGTCGGGCTCACCGGCGCACCGGGCGCCGGCAAGTCGACGCTGCTCGATGCGCTCGTGCGCGCCCGCCGTGCGCGCGGCGAAAGCGTCGGCATCGTCGCCGTCGATCCCTCGAGCCGCGTGAGCGGCGGCGCGCTGCTCGGCGACCGCGTGCGCGTGCGCTCCGCCGCGAACGACCCCGGCGTGTTCTTTCGTTCGCTGGCCGCCCGCGATTCATTGGGCGGCCTCTCGGACGCCACGCGCGCCGCCACCACCATCATGGCCGCGGTGTTCGACGTGGTGATCGTGGAAACCGTCGGCGTGGGCCAGAGCGAAGGCGACGTCGCGGATCTGGTGGACACGCTCGTCTTCGTCGCGCAGCCGGCGGCGGGCGACACGGTGCAGTTCCTGAAAGCTGGCGTGCTCGAACTGCCTGACGTGATCGCCGTCAACAAGGCGGATCTTGGCGCGCTCGCCGAGCGCACCGCGCACGAACTCGAGAGCGCGCTCTCGCTCGGCGAGAAGACCGACGCGAAATGGGTGCCGCCGATCGTGCTCGTCTCCGCGCGCGACGGCACTGCCATCGACGCACTCGAAGCCGCGATCGAACGGCACCGCGCGCACCTCGCTGCTCCCGGCGCGCTCGCAGCCAAGCGCCGCCGCGGCCGCGACGCCTGGCTGCGCGAAGGGCTCGCGCGCCGCTACGGCAGCTACGGCATCGCGGCGTTCGGCGCTGCGGGTGCGCTCAACGCGCGCCTTGCCGCCGAGCCCGACGCCTCGGGCTTCGCGCTGGCGCTGCGGCTGGCCGAAGAGATCGAGCGCGCACTGCGCGGAGGAAACTCGTGAGCTGGGTGAAACGCTTCGGGCGCCTCGTGTTGTTACTGCTGCTCGCGGAGCTGATCTTCTTCTTCGTGCTCGGTACGCGCATTCGCAAGCAGATCGAAGGACCGCGGGAGTTTCTCGGCGCGGCGCGAGCGGACTCGAGCGCGTACTCGACTTGACTCGGCCTCAGGCCAGCCCCGCCCACTCCACGTCCGGAATCCCGCAGCGCTTGTTCTCGAGGCGCGCGAGCACGAACAACAGATCGCTCAGGCGATTCAGGTAGCGCAGCGCGATCTCCGAGAGCGGCTGCGCGCGGTGCAGCGTGACGCAGCGGCGCTCGGCGCGGCGGCAGACGACGCGGGCGTGATGGAAGCTCGCGGCGCCGCGCGTGCCGCCGGGCAGAATGAAGCGGCGCAGCGGCGCGAGTTCGCTCTCGGCGAGATCGATGGCGGCTTCGAGCGCATCGACCCAGCTCTGTGCCGGATCCGTGATTCCAGATTTTGCGCGGCGCTCGGCGTCGGGCGTCGCGAGGTAGGAGCCGAGCGCGAACAGCGTGCGCTGGATGTCGCAACCCAGCGCGCGCAGGTCGGCCTGCGTCGAGTCCGTCAGCGCCGCCCCTAACACCGCGAGCAGCTCGTCGACCTCGCCGTACGCCTCGACGCGCACGTCGTCTTTGGCCACGCGCCCGCCCGCGAACAGATCCGTCTCACCCGAGTCGCCGCGCCGCGTGTAGATCTTCATTCGGCTGGGTTCGTGCTTTCGTAGGCTGCGAACTCGGCATCGACGCGCGAGAGCAGCTGGGGATCCGCCGACGAGGCCGGAGCCGCTGCGGCGCCTTGCCGGCGCAGGAACCGCACCAGCACGGCGAGGCCCACCAGAATTAGCGCGGCCGGGATCGCGTACGCGAGCACGCCGCGCCCTTCCGCGCTCGGCGCTTGCAACATCTTCTCGCCGTAGCGCGCGAGGATCTCCGCCTTCACCGCGGCGCGCGGCCGCCCGAGTTTCTCCTGCTCGAGGATCCAGAGCCGCAGCTCCGAGGCGTAGCCGCTACTGCAATCCGGCAGCGCGAAGCCGGGACACCACGGGCTCATCAGCTCGTGCGCGAGCTCGTAGCCCCAGCTCGGCGCCTTGTCCGCGGCGACTGCCGCAGAGGTCCCCAACAGTGCCAGCGCAACGCAGAGCGCGAACAGACTTCCCCAGGCGCGCGAACCGCGAAGCGGATCAGCCGCGGCGCGCGGCGCCGCCGGCTGCATTCGCTCTGCTTCGCGCCCGCGCCTGTCTCCGCAACCTGCCCGCATCAAATCTCCCAGTTCGTGCTCTTCGGCTCGCGCCCCGCGCTGCGCTGCCGCACTTCATGGCGCGCGGGTCCCGGCACCACGCGCGAGCCCGGCGGCACCGATTCGGTGATGGTCGTGTTGCCGCTGATCACGCTGCCGCGGCCGATCACCGTCTCGCCGCCGAGGATCGTCGCGCCGGCGTAGATCGTGACGTCGTCTTCGAGCGTCGGGTGACGCTTGGTGCCGCGGATCGTCTGGCCGCGGCGCGGCGAGAACGCGCCGAGCGTCACGCCCTGATAGATGCGCGCGTTGTCGCCGATCTCGGCGGTCTCGCCGATCACGACGCCGGTGCCGTGATCGATGAAGATTCGGCGGCCGATGCGCGCGCCCGGGTGGATGTCGATGCCGGTTCGGTCGTGGGCGTACTCGGCCATGATGCGCGGCAGCTGGGGCGCGCCGAGCGCCACGAGCTCGTGGGCGAGGCGGTAGACGGCGATCGCCTGAATCGAGGGATACGCGACCAGGATCTCGGCGAAGCTCTTGGCCGCCGGGTCGCCTTCGAACGAGGCCTCGAGGTCTTCCGCGAGCAACTGCCGGATGTGCGGCAGGCGCGAGATGAACTCGGCAGCAACGGCCTCGGCGACTACGCCCTCGGGCAGCGGCACCTTCGCGAGGAAGCGCAGCAGGCGCTCTGCGATTGCCGGCAGCTCGGAGCGGAGTGCGCCGCGGTCGCGTTGGTGGAGCACGACTGCCTTCGCGCGCTCGGTCCACGCGACGACTTCGTCGTAGTCCGGGTAACCTTCGGCGTCGGCCTTCGCGAGCGCGTCGCCACTGGGCGCCGAGAGCGCTGCGATGGCGGCTTCATAAACATCTTCGAGTCGCTTGGCTTTCATCGCATCTCCGGCCCGGGCGCGAAGTTTGCAGTCTAGCCTTGCGTGCAAGGCCCGCGGAGCGCCGCGTAACGTGGCTGATGCCAGATCGGAGTCGAAGTGGCCAGCAGAGCAGACCAGGTGAGCGCTGGTGGCCTCGTCGTGCGCCGCAGCGCGGGTGGCTTCGAAGCGCTCATCGCAGAGCAACTCGACCGCAACACGGGCCACCGAACGGTGCGGCTGCCCAAGGGCCGCGTCGATGCGGGCGAGACCCTCGAGCAGACCGCGCTGCGCGAGGTGCTCGAAGAAGTGGGCCTGGTCGCGCGCATCCTCGCTCCGCTCGGCGACCTCTCGTACATGTTCTTCGAACGTCGCGTCGGCCGGCAGATCGCGAAGCGCGTGCACTACTACCTGATGGCGCACGCAGCGGGCGACGCGCGGCCCGCGGACGGAGAGATGGACGCCGTGATGTGGTGCACGCTCGAAGAAGCCGCGCGCCGGATGACCTTCGCTGGCGAGCGCGAGATCGTCGCGCGCGGCCTCGCGCTGCTAGTGTCGGCCGACCCCCCCGTTCTTTAGCGAGCCTGCAGCAAGCCAAAGCGAAGCGAAGACGCGCAGCGAGTCGCAGGCGAGCGAAGTCAACAAAGCGGGAACGCGTGCAGTCGGTCTTCAGCCCGTCGAGCCTCAACTGCTTCGAGAACTGCCCCAAGCAGTACTCGTTCCGCTACGTCGAGAAGATCGCGGTCGATACGGAAGGCGTTGAGGCCTTCGTCGGCAAGCGCGTGCACGAAGTGCTCGAGCGGCTCTACCGGTTCGTCGGCGACAATCTGCTGCCAGGGCTCGAGAAGGTGCTCGCGCGTTATCGCGCAAACTTCGACGCGCAGTACGACGCAGCGCGCGTGCGCATCGTGCGCGAGGGCACTGAGATCGGCTTCTACCGCGAATCCGGCGCGCGCGCGCTCGAGAATTATTACCGGCGCCATTACCCGTTCGACGGCGATCAAACCATCGGACTCGAGAAGCCGATCCAGTTCGCGCTCGACGAAGACGGCAAGTACGCGGTGCGCGGCATCATCGACCGCATCGCGCGCGCGAAAGACGGCGTGCTCGAGATCCAAGATTTCAAGACCGCGCGCCGCATCCCGAAGCAAGACGCACTCGATCGCGACCGGCAGCTCGGCCTCTACGAACTCGCGATCCGCGAGCAGTTCGGCGAGAGCGGCGAGATTCGGTTGGTGTGGCACTACGTGCTGCTCGACCAGAAGCGCGTTTCGCAGCGCACACCTCTGCAGCGCGAAAAGCTGCGCAGCGACACCACGCGCGCGATCGACAAGATTCGGGGCGAGCGCGAGTTCGCGCCGAAGCCGAGCGGCCTGTGCGGCTGGTGCGAGTACCGCGAGCGCTGCCCTGCGGTGAACCCCGAAGGCGCCGCCGCAGCCGCCGCGCGCGAAGCAGCGCCGCAGCTCTCGCTCCTCTAGGCGCGCCGGACTAGCCTGCCTAGCCTATGACGCTGCGCATCGAACGTATCCCGACGTTGAACGACAACTACACGTACCTGCTCGTGTGCGAAGCGAGCGGCGACGCGGCGGTGGTGGACGCGCCCGAGTTCGCGCCGGTCCTGCGCCGCGCCGAGGCGCTTGGTGTTTCGGTCAAGAGAGTCCTCTCGACCCATCACCACCCGGATCACGCCGCCGCGAACCCGGAGCTCGCGAAGCATTATGGAGCGCCGGTGTTCGGGCATCGCTCGGACAAAGATCGCCTCGCGGGTTTCAGCAACGGGCTCGAGGAAGGCGACACGCTTACAGTCGGCCGCGAGAGCGCGCGCATCCTGTTCATTCCCGCGCATACGCGCGGCCACATCGCCTACGTGTTCGACGCCGCGAAGGCCGTGTTCTGCGGCGACACGCTGTTCGCCGCCGGCTGTGGGCGCTTGTTCGAAGGGACGCCCGAAATGATGTATCGCGCGCTGGTCGAGAAGCTCGGCCAGCTGCCCGGCGATACGCGCGTCTTCTGCGGCCACGAGTACACGACGGGCAACCTGCGCTTCGCCGCGCACGTCGAGCCTGAGAACAACGCGGTGAAAACGGCGATTGAGCGAGTGGCGAGAGCACGTGCCAACGCAGCCAAGGATTGGCACGACGCGACGACCGCAGAGATGAGCGTGCCCACCACGATCGCCGAGGAGCACGCGACCAATCCGTTCCTGCGCGCGGGCAGCATCGAAGAATTAGGGCGGCGACGCGCGCTGAAGGACAAGTTCTAGGCGCCGCCATGACGCAGGCCTCGCCGCCGCCGGGCGTGCTCACGACGCGCTATGTGCATCGCGTCCCGTTCTACGAGACCGACGCGATGGGGCTCGTGCATCACTCGAATTACGTCCGCTACCTCGAGCTCGCGCGCATCCGCTGGATGGACGAGCACCACCGGCCCTACCGCGAATACGTCGCCGAGGGCCTGCACTTCGCGACCACGCGCGTCGAGCTCGACTACCTACGCGGCTTGCGCTTCGACGACGAGGTCGAGATCGCGGTGTGGCTCGCCTGGGCGCGCGGCGCGTCGCTGCGCATGGAGTACGCGCTCAGCACGGCAGCGAGCGGCCTCGTCGCGCGCGGCGCGACCGAGCACGCGATGGTCGACAACAGCGGCCGCGTGCGCCGCATTCCGGAAGAGCAGCGGCGCGCGATGGCGAGCGTCGCCGCTGAACGCGCCGCGGGAACCCCCTAATGAGCCCCGGAGCCCAAAATGACTGACGTGACACCGCTGACGCCTCGGCTGCTCGCGCTCGCCGCCCGCGCTGCGGAACTGCTGCAAGCACAGCGCGAGACGATCGGGGTATGCGAAGGCGCTGCGGGCGGGCTGATCAGCGCCGCGCTGCTCTCGGTGCCCGGCGCCAGCAATTACTTCCACGGCGGCGGCGTGATCTATACGCTGGCCGCGAGCCGCGCCTTCATCGCGGGTGCGGTGAAGCCGCCTGATAACTTGCGCGGCGCCTCCGAACCCTGGGCGCTGCACCTCGCGCGCTCGGCGGTCGTGAAACTCGGCGCGAACTGGGGCATCGGCGAAGGCGGCGCCGCGGGCCCGACCGGCAATCGCTATGGCGACCCCGCCGGCCACGCCTGGGTCGCGGTGGCGGGCGCACGCGAGGTGACGCGGCGCGTGCTCACCGGCGACCAAGATCGCGTCCGCAACATGGCGGCCTTCGCGGAAGCGGCGCTCCAGTTGTTGGTGGAGACGCTCGAGGCGGACGCGGCGGAAGCGTGATCGAGAGTTCGCGTGGGCGGCCGGTCAACGATTCCAGCGCGCGAGCAGCCCGCGCATGCGACCCCCGAGCTGGCGCTCCGCCCAGTTCGTCACGCGCTGAATCGCGGCGAGCGCATCGCCCTGCCCCGACCAGTGCGCGCGCACGACATCGGGGTGGACGCGATTCACGAGCCGCGAGACGGTGGCGGCGAGCACGAACGCGTCGTCGATCAGCCCGAGCGGGCCGAACACGAACTCAGGCATTAGGTCGATCGGCGAGAGCACGTAGGCGATGCCGAGCATCGCAATCGCCTTGTCGCCGGGCTTGACGCGCGAATCGCGCAGGAGGCGCAGCACGAGCACCACCAGGTCCGGCAGCGCGAGCAGCGCGTCGCGCAGGTCGGAGTTCGCGCCGGGCAGCGGCGCGCGCAGCGCAGCGCGCCAGCGGTCGTAGATGCGCCGCTCGCGCGCGCTGAGGTCAATCTCGACGACGGGGTCCGTGCTCACCCGCGCACTCTAGAAGCGGGGACGTTCCTTGACGAACCGGCGCGGAGTCGGGCGAGACGCTTCGCGAACGAACTTCCCCGGGCTTTCGTGAACGAACGTCCCCGAACTTCGGTCAGGAGAAAATGCCTCGGCGCTCGCGGCGGCCGGCTTCGAGGAGTTTGTCGAGGGCGACGCGCACTTCGGCGATGCGCGCCTCGATGGCGGCGTCGTCTTCGCTCGCGCTGCCCGCGAACCGGATCGGCTCGCCGAAGTGGATGTGATATTTGACGGGCAGCGGGAACAGGCCGAGCGGACCGAACAGCGGGAAGGTCGGCGTGATCGGGAACGCGGGCATGCCGAGCAGCCGAGCGAGCGGCTTCACGTCGAACAGGCCGGGCTGCTGCTCCTCGGAGCCGACGATGCCCACCGGCACGATCGGCGCGCGCGTCTCGAGCGCGAGCCGCACGAAGCCGGTGCCGAAACGCTGCAGGCGATAGCGCTCGCTGAAGGTCTTGTTCATGCCGCGCACGCCTTCGGGGAACACCATCACGCACTCTTCTGCGTCGAGCAGCGCTCGGCAGTTCTCAGGCGTGCCCACGAGCCCGCCCATGCGCGTGGCGGCGGAACTCACGAACGGCAGGCGCGGAATCCAGTATTCGCCGAGCCCGCGCGCGAGCCGGGGCGGTTCAGCTTCGAGCAGCATCGCCACCGAAAGCATCATCGCGTCAAAGGGCAGCTGCCCCGCGTGGTTCGCGATCAGCAGCACGCGGCCCGCCGGCACGCGCTCGATGCCGCGCGTTTCTGCGCGGAAGTAGTGGCGATAGAGCAGCGCGCCGGGCAGCAGCTGCCGGCGCACACTGGCTGGCTCCATGCCGAAGCGGTCGACGCCGTACTCGTTGAGCGCAGTCGGAATGCGCGCGAGGCGCTCGCCGATCTGCGTATCGAGATCGCGCACCGAATCCGGCAGCGCGGCCATTAGGCGCTCGCCGAGCTGATCGAGCAGGCCGCTCGCCGCGTGCGCCTTCGCTTCGCTCACGGTTCGCTCGTGCGCTCGCGGTGCGCAGCGAAGATCTCGCGCAGATCGAACAGCGGCTTCCAGCCCGCGTCGTGCGCAAATCGCTCGCCTGAAAGCGTCGCGGGGTACTTGAGGTAATCGAGCGCGCCCTCGGGCCACGGCAGCAGGCCCGCCGCGAACGCGGTGCGAATCAGCGGGCGCAGCACGAACTCCGGCAGCGCGAGCGGCTCCCCGTGCGTCTCGGCGATCGCGGTGCGCAGCGGCACCAGGCCGGGACCGGTCACGTTGAACACGCCCGAGAGTTTCTTCAAGAGCACGAGCGCAATCGCCTCCGCCCAGTCGTCCTCGTGGATCAGTTGCACGAGCGGGTCGTAGCCGAGCACGGTCGGCGGCCGCGGGCGGCGCAGGTAGTCGGCCAGCATCCCGGTCGAGTGCGCACCCAGCACGTGCACGGGGCGCAACACCGCGGTGCGGACCTCGGGGACGCGCCACACGAACGCGCTCGCGAGCGCGTCCACTTCGACGCGGTCGCGAATCTCCGGGTAGCTGCGGCTCGCGGAGAGCGGCTCGTCCTCGGACATGTAGAGCGGGTTCTCGGGCGCGGCGCCGTAGACGGTGCCCGTCGACACGACCACGAGCTGCGCCACACCGAAGGCCGCGCAGTGATCGAGCACGCTCTTCGTGCCGCGCACGTTCAGGTCGTGCCGGCTGCGCGCATCGCCACGCATCTCGCGCTGCACGCCGAGATGCACCAGCGCGTGGGGCCGCTCGCTGCGCACGACCTCCTCGAAGCCGCGCTTGCGCAGGTCGACGACGTGCATCGCGATCTCGCGC
>JANNDT010000419.1:0-6299 GCA_031387905.1 Deltaproteobacteria bacterium | reverse complement strand
CTTCGTGAATTCGGCGGTGGCCACCTAATGGACGCGCTCGAGCACTTCAACTCGATCGGCGGGTTCCTGTATCAGACCGGCGAGAGCGACCGCGCCGCCGAGGCCTACGGGCGCGCAGCCGCGCTCGCTGCGGCCGGCGGCGATCTCTCGAGTGAAATCGGCGCGCGCTTCTGGGAGGGCTGCTCGCTGCACGGCTCGGGGCGCCTCCGCGAAGCGCTCGCTGCGATGGCGCCGATGCTCGCCGCGCGCGGCGCCGCGCTCGATCAGCCCGATTACTACCGGCTCGTGACGCGTTATTTGCGCGCGATGGTCGAGCTGCCCGCCGAGCGCGCGAGCATCGAGGCCGCGCTCGACGAGACCGAGCGCGAGCTCGCCGCGCGCGGCATGCGCGCCTGGCGCTCGCGCACGCTGCTCGCGCGCGCACGGCTGGCGCTCTCGACCGGCGAGTGGGCGCGCGGCCTGACATTCGCGTTGCAGGCGCGCGCCGCGCGCCGCGACGACCCGCACGGCTGCACCTGGTCGTCACACTTCTGGCTGATCGCGCAGTTCGCGATCTGGACTGGCGACCTCGCGGAGGCCGACAGACTCTTCCGCACCTGGCGCGAGATCGAGCAGGGCATCCCCGCGCAACGCATCTTCGTGCCGCTCTTGCGCTCGACCCGCCTGCGCCGCGAGGGCCGCGCGCCCGAGGCGCTCGCGCTCGCACGCGAGGCTCACGCCGCCGCGCAGAGCGTGCGCGAATACGCCGCGCACATCTGCAGCGCGATCGAGCTGGCGCGCGTGCTGCTCGCGCTCGGCGAGCCTAATAACGCGGCCCCCTACGTGCGCGCCGCACTGCGCTTCCGGCGCAGCGAGGTAGGCGAGCACGCGTTCGTGGTGCGCACGCTGCTGGCGGACGCGTGGCTCGCGCGAGCGCGCGCGAGTGCGGGGCTACCGGGCTGGGACGTGGAGTTTCACTGCGCGTCCGAGGCGAAGGCGCTCGCGCCTTCGCGGGCGGCGCCGCGCGCATTTCGGCGCGGGCGCAGCGACCCGCACGGGGCGCTGCTCCGCGCCGAGCGCGCCTACGCCGCGGTGCGCCCGCTCGCAGCGCGGCTCGATGCGCTCTACGCGACCGAGTTGCGCGCGTGGCAGCTCGCGGACCGCGCGGAGAGCGTCGCGAAGACGCGCGAGCAGATCGGATGAGCGAGGACGTGCGCAGCGCGAGCAGCGACCGCGTCTGGACCGGCGGCTGCCTGTGCGGCGCGATCCGCTTCGAGGCTCGCGGCGAGCCCGATCGGGTCGTGCATTGTTATTGCGGAATGTGCCGGCGCTGGAGCGGCGCCGCATTCGTCACCTTCGCGCGCTTCCCGCGTGCGAGCGTGTGCTTCGTGGAAGGCGAGGTGACGCCGCATCGCTCGTCGGCGCGCGTGGTGCGCGGGCACTGTGCGGCGTGCGGGGGAGCGCTGACGTTCGCGTACGACAACGAGCCGGAGTGCGTGTGGCTCACGGCGGGGAGCCTCGATCGAGCGGGGGAGCTGGAGCCGACGGGGGAGTTCATGGCGGAGGAGCGGGTGGCGTGGGCGCGCGGGGTTGTTGGGGATTGAGGCTTCGCATTCTCACCGGCGAGTGGCTCGCGTGCCTAGCGCCTCATCCGCATCATTCACTCCCCTTCCCAATACCCGCACTTCGCCTCGTCCCTCGCCATCGCCCACGTCCGCCCCGTGCGCGCGCTCCCCGGCTTCGGCGATTCGAGCACCGCGAACTTCCCGGAGTCGGGGTACTCGCACACGTCGGGCTCGATCATCGTGCTGACGCACAGGTATCGAAGCTCGGCGTCGCTCGTGTTCACGATCTGGTGCGCGCTCTCGGGGCCGCCGGCGGGGGCGAGGATGCAGTCGCCCGTGCGCAGCGCGTGCTCCTCGCCGCCGAAGCGCAGCGTGCCGCTGCCTGACAGCACGACGAACAGCTC
The DNA here is from genome assembly GCA_031387905.1 of Deltaproteobacteria bacterium. GTDB lineage: Bacteria > Myxococcota_A > UBA9160 > UBA9160 > UBA6930 > VGRF01. The sequence continues at coordinate 4,351 of JANNDT010000419.1, read as the reverse complement.
TTCGTTGGCGTGGTGGCAGTGCAGCGGGAACGCGCGCTTGCCGGGCGGGAGCACGGTGACGCGCGCGCCGAGCTTTTTCGCGCCGAGGCGCCCAGCGATGGGGCCGAGCCTCGCTTCGAAGCGATCGCCGTGGCGCTGCTCGAGGTAGGCGAGCTCGTCGAGATTGATGATGGGGCGCGGCGTGCGGCTCGTCTCGTTCATGGGCCTCCTCTCGCGGCTTGGCGCGGGCGGCGCGACTCTACCGGCGGAGGTGCGCGATGAGCGAGGCGAGCTTCGATCTGCTGCGCACCCTCGGCCTCGCCGCGGCACTCGGCGCGGGGCTCGCGCTCGAGCACTTCGCTCCGCACGCGCGGCTCGCTCGGCCTTGGCGCACGAACCTCGGGCTGTGGTTGACGGGCGCGGCGCTCATGCGCTTCGTGTGCGGCGCGTGTGGCTTCGTGCTCGCGGCGGCGTGCGCCGCGCACGGCTTCGGCCTGCTGCACGCGGCGCGCGCGCCCGCCTGGCTCGCGCTCCCGCTCGGCGTGCTCGCGCTCGACGCGGTCTCGTACTTCTGGCACCGCGCGAACCACCGCGTGCCGTGGCTCTGGCGCTTCCACCGCGTGCACCACGGCGACCGCGCCTTCCAGGTGACTACGGCGCTGCGCTTCCATCCGGGCGAGCTGTTATTGGCGCTGCCGGTGCGGCTCGCGGCGATCGCGCTGCTCGGTGTCTCGCCGTTCGGAGTGCTCGTCTTCGAGCTCGTGTTCGGCGCGATGAATCTGCTCGAGCACGGCAACTTCGATCTACCGCGCGGCGCTGAGCGCGCGCTCGCGCGCGTGCTGGTTACGCCTGCGCTGCATCGGCTGCATCATGCGCGGAATCTGCTCGATCTGAACTCGAACTTCGGGACGATTCTCTCGGCCTGGGATCGCGCGCTCGGCACGCTGCGCGCGTCGGACAGTGCGCTGCGCGTCGAGACAGGCCTGCCCGGCCCGGCTGGCGAACGGGAGATGTCGCTCGCGAATGCGCTCCGCGCGCCGTTCGCTCGCAGTTAGGGCTGCGGCGACGCGGGCGCGGCTCTGAGTTCCTGCAGCAACCGCGCTTCGCGCTCGAGGTGCTGCGCGATCTTGCTCAGCGCTGCTTCGACGGCAGCGCTCGCCGCCTCGCGGTCCTCGTATGCGAACGCCTCGCGCACGCGCGCAAGCTCCACATCGAGGTGCTCGCGCTCGGCGAGCAGCGCGGCCGCCTCGGTGCGCATCCCATCTTCGCGAAGCGCTGCAGCGTGCGCGGGCGCGACGGCCGGCGCCTCCTCGCTCGCCGGACATACAGCGTTGCGCGGCGCGTGGATGAGCTTGCCGTCGCCGCCGTAGATGCACGATCCGCCGATCGTGCGCGTTGGGTTCTCGGTGAGGATCCTGTCGCGTACTTGCTGTGCGGCGCCAGGTGCGGCGAGCGCCGCCGTTGCCGCCAGCGCGAGTACGAGTCGTCGAACCAAGCGGGATTGCGTGTGCATTGCAGCCCTCCTGCCCCCTGCTCTTCGGCGCGAGCGGGTCGCAGCCGCGTGACGTCCATCACAGGTTCGCGGCGAGGCGTGCGCGAACTGGGATGCGCGTCATGGCAGCGCCCGCGCTCCCAGCGAAAGATCGGGGTCTGACCCCGTTCTTTCGCTGTGTGACGCAGCGCGCGGCAGCACCCCAGCGCTGCTCCGAGCGAAAGCGCACGCGTCCGAACGCTCCGCTGCGAGGAGCTTCGCCATCGCAACGGGGCTCGTTGTTTGTGCGACGCGCTGCGTCGTCCAGCGAAAGATCGGGGTCAGACCCCGTTCTTTCGTTCCGTGCTGCGCTTCGCGTAGCATCGCCTCCTACTCGAAGGAGCCGCGATGTCCGACTTCTGTCTCACGCAGCGCGAAGGCCATCTCTTCATCATCACCATCAACCGGCCCGAGGTGATGAACTCGCTGCATCCGGCGGCGAACCGCGCGCTGGCGGTGGCCTTCGACGAGTTTCACGCCGACCCCGAGCTTTGGGTCGCGATCATCACCGGCGCGGGCGAGCGGGCGTTCAGCGCGGGCAACGACCTCAAGTATCAAGCCGGCGGCGGCGACATGAGCGGCTCACCGAGCACCGGCTTCGCGGGACTCACGGCGCGCTACGACCTCGTGAAGCCCGTGATCGCCGCGGTGAACGGCGTCGCGATGGGCGGCGGCTTCGAGATCGCGCTGGCCTGCGACCTAATCATCGCGGCGGAGAACGCGCTGTTCGCGCTGCCCGAGCCGCGTGTCGGGCTCGCGGCGCTGGCGGGTGGCGTGCACCGGCTACCGCGCCAGATCGGGCTGAAGAACGCGATGGGCATGCTGCTCACGGGCCGCCGCGTCCCTGCAGCCGAGGGCAAGCAACTCGGCTTCGTGAACGAGGTGGTGCCGGTGGGGCAAGCACTCGCTGGCGCCAAGAAGTGGGCCGCGCTGATTCTCGAGTGCGCGCCGCTCTCGGTGCGCGCGAGCAAGGAAGCGGCCATGCGCGGGCTTGGACTCTCGGTCGAGGAAGCGCAGGCGACGCGCTTCGGCGGCATCGGGGCAATGGTCAAGAGCCAGGATTTCATCGAAGGCCCGCTCGCCTTCTCGCAGAAGCGGGCGCCGAACTGGCAGGGGAAGTAGGCGCTACCGCGTCGGCTTCGCCGCGAGCGCGTGCTCAGTCGGTGCCGAGGCGCTCCGTGCGCTCGTCTATGGCGCCCTGCACCCGCTCGCGCACGCGCGATGTCACTGAACCGCGCGAGGGCGCGCCCGCAGTTCCTTCGCGGCGTTCGGCTTGCGCGGGCTCGTCCCCGAAGCCGCGGGGATTTTCCGCCGCAACCTGCGGGTCGCTCGCGGACGCGCCGTCCGCATCCTCGGTGGCCGCAGTCACCGCGAAGTAGACCCCGGCGACGAACAACACGATGCCGATGAGTCGCGCCATGCGGGGGCCATCGGCCCGCGAACGCGCGCGCTTGAGCGCACGGCTGCACGAACAGAGCTGCACTACGAACGCGCGGCTATCTCCACGATCTCGGCGAGGTCCGCAACCACATGGTCGGGCCGCGCGCCGGCGTGCTTCGCGAGCGCCTCCGCCGCCTTCGGCACGCGCCGCGTGATCCACGCGGTGCGCATGCCGACCGCAGCCGCGCCGGCGACATCGGCGGACAAGTTGTCGCCGACGTGCAAAGTCTCCGCGGGTGCGACCTCGACCGCCCCGAGCGTCGCGCGGAAGCTCTCGGGGCGCGGCTTGCGGAAACCGGCAGCGTCCGAGACGACGACGGCGTCGAAGTGCCAGCGCAGGCCGGCGTCTTCGAGCACGGCCAGCGCCGTCTGGGAGTGCGTGAAGTTGGAACACACCGCGAGCCGCACGCGCTGGCGCAGGTTGCTGAGCACCTCGGCGTGATGCGCGAACGCGCGCACCTGGCTCCGTAACAATTCCATGTGCAACTGCGTGAGGCGCTCGGAGAGCCCGGCGTGTTCGACGCCCAGCCCTGCGAGCACGCACTCGAAGCGCTCGCGGGTCGGGAACTCGCGGCCGGCTTCGTAGCGCGGCGCGCGCACCTCCTGATCGACCACGCGCTGCGCGGCCGCGAACTCGGCGAGCGACACCGGCGCGTGCCTGGCGATCTCGGCGTGCAGCAGGCCCGCGGTCGACGGGAACGTATGGCCGTTCACGGTCACGAGCGGCAAGCCGTCCATGTGAAGATCGACGAGCGTGTCGAACAGATCGAAGACGACGGCGCGCAGCGGCACGCGCGCACCTTAGCCTGGCGCCGCACGCGCCTGGGCGAGCCGGCGGCGATAGGTGCTGCGCGCGAGGCCGAGTTCGCGCGCGGCGGCGGAGACGTTGCCGCGCGCCGTCGTGAGTGCGTGCGCGAGAGCCGCGGGCGCGCCGCCGCCGCCGAGCGCGGCGATCTCGCCGAGCAGCGCGCGCGCGTCGCTCGCCCCGAGCTGCGCAGGCGCACCGAGCGCGAGCAGGCGCTCGAGCGCGTGCTCGAGTTCGCGCACGTTGCCGGGCCAGCCGTAGCGCGCGAGTTCGCTGACGAAGCCGGCGTCGCAGCGCGGCGCGGGCTGGTCGAGCGCGTTCGCCGCACGCGCGAGCCCGGCTTCGACGAGCGCGGGCAGATCCTCGAGTCGCTCACGCAGCGTGGGGAGCAAGAGCGTCACCACTGCGAGGCGGTGGAACAGATCCGCGCGGAACTCGCCGCGCGCGACCGCAGCGTGCAGCGCGACGTTCGTCGCCGCGATCACGCGCGCTTCGAGCGCGAGCGGCGCGCCGCCGCCGAGCCGCGCGAAGCTGCGCTCGCCGAGCGCCCGCAACAAGCGCGGCTGCAGCGCGAGCGGCAACTCGCCGACTTCATC
>JANNDT010000222.1:0-3043 GCA_031387905.1 Deltaproteobacteria bacterium | reverse complement strand
GCGCTGCGCTTCGAGCCAAAGCGCGAGCAGCGCGCGCTCGCGCGGCTCGCGAGGGTCGAGCACATCCACCGACGTCGCTCCGCGGGACCGGGAGTGCGCGAAGACTGCCGCGCGCGCCGAGCGCGTGCAACGAGGAACGCGCGTTCACGCGGGCAATTCCGACTAGAACCCGATCGAGTCGCTCCCGCGGAAGTTCAGGCCTCGGCTCAGCTCGGTATTCGTGATCGTCACGACCGCGACCGAGGTGTCGTCGTGCGCTTCGATCACGATCAGCTTCGCAAGGACTTCGTCCGGCAGCGCGCGCATCTCCTTGCGCACCGCGTCGCGGCGCTCGCCGAGCGGCTTGAAGATTTCGAGCGGGCTGCCCACCGCGACGCCCTGACGCGTGCCTCGGTTCAGGTACAACACGTCGCCCTGGCCCATCTGCATACGCTTATCAGGCGTGTGAGCCACCATGCCTTCGACGTCGACGCGATCGCCGATCGGGATATCCGCGTTGCGCAGCCGGCGCGGCATCACGTGGTCGCCCTTCAGGATCTCGCTGTCCGACATGCGGATCACGCCGATCGCAGATTCATCGCTGACCTTGGTGATTTCCATCCAGCCGAGCTGTGCCGTCACGCGTCCAACCTTGCGGCCGGTACTCGGGTCGGTCACGAATTCTCCCGGGCGGAAGATGTCGAGCTGATCGCCGACGGCGACTTCGCCCTTGCCGAGCCCGACGTGCACTTCGAGATGATCGCTGTACATCGTGCGCAGCGAGTTCGCGTCGAGGATCGTGGCGGCGCCTTCGAGTTCGTCGAGCGTCACAAAGCCGGCCGTCTGGATCTCGCTGTAGCGATACGTGGCGCGCGTGCGGATCGGCTCCGGACCGTCGGGGTCGCCCATCGCGGCGGGCATCGGCTCTTCTTGCGGCGCCGGCTCCGGCCCGCGCGCGAGCATCTCCGCCGCTTCGGCGTCACTCAGCTTGCGCATCTCGTACGGGCTGATCCAAATCCGCTCGTTCGGATAAATCTTGTGCGGGTTCTCGACCTCCGCGGTGTTGTCCTTCCAGATCGAGGGCCACACCCACGGCGTACCGAGGTAGGCATCCGAGATGTCCCACAGCGTGTCGCCAGGTTGCACGATGTGAACGCGACCGGCGCGGCCCTGTGAATCGTGACCGACCGGGCCGAGCCCCTCATCGACTGAGGCCGCGGCGGGCGCCGCCGGTGCGGTCGCTTCTTCCTCCGCGAGTCCGAGCGTTGCCGAGAACGAGAACGCCAGCGCCAACGCCGGCGCGAGCCTTGCAAAACTCATACATCCCTCCGCGCAGGCCATCGGCGCGCCCAGCACGGGCCGAGCCGAGGCTCACGCCTTCATCGGCCAGCGTGCGCGCGGGCTTTACGGAGGATTCGCAGAGGGCGGTCGCTTCGCGGCCGCTGGCGAACGCGTTGACTAGAGCTTCGCGAGCGCACTGCGCGCTTCCGCCACCCAGGGCGGGTCCTTTGCGCCCTGCCCCTTCGGCAGCGCCTGGTACTCGCCGAGTGCGAGCTTCCACTCCGCAGCCGCCTGCGCTTTGTCGCCAGTCGCGGCAAGCGCGAGCGCTAGGTGGTGGCGAACGAGCGGGCGCGTCTGTCGATCCGATTCGATCGTGGGATCGAAGCCGCCCACCGCCTCGCGCAAATAGTTCACCGCCGCTTCGGGCAGCTTCTTCTTGAAGAAAACCCAGCCGAGCGTGTCGGCCGCGGCGGGGTTCGTGCGCGGGTTCTTCGCGAGCAAGGCCTTCGCTTCCTGCGCCAGATCGAGCGCGCGGTCTAGATCGCCGCCGCGCTCCGCGAGCCAGAACGCGAGGTTGTTCTTTGCAGCGGCGAGTTCCGGGTTCAGCACGATTGCCTGCTCGTAGTGCTTCACGGCCGCGTCGATACCCGCCGGACCCTGCGCCTCCTTGAGGATGCCGAGCACGAGGTGCAGCTCGCCGGACTTTGGATTCTTCGTGAGCGCCGCCTCGTAGGTGCGAACGACTTCGCTCGAGCGGCGCTGCGAACTCAGCAGGCCTGCCAGGCGGCCGTAGCTCTCGAGCTGGTTCGGGTCGATCTCGATCGCTTTCTGGTAACTGGCCTCGGCGAGATCGGCGCGCCCGCTGCGGTACGCGATATCGCCGACGAGACGTGCGAGCGCCGCGTCCTTGGGCGCCGCCTTCGCCGCCGCGGTGACGCGCTCGAGCGACTGATCCACGCGGCCGTCCCGCTCATCGATCACGAACATCGAGGCCAAGATCTCCGCGCTGCTCGGCGCGAGCCGTGCAGCCTCTTCGAGATGCGTGCGCGCCTTCGCGAACTCGGCGACGGATTCGGCCTCGCGCTGTGCGTCGGTGACGACGCCCTTCGCATTGCGCGCCTTTGCGGCGAGCGTGCTGGCTTGGAAGAGGTGCACGCGGCCAAACGCGTAGTGCGCATCGAGGCCACGCTCCGCTTCGGGAATTGCTTCCAGCTCGCGGAGCGCGTCGGGCAGCTGGCCCAGCTGCACGAGGCTCTGCGCGATCACGATGCGAACCTCGGAGCCTGCGCCCAGCGTGAGCGCACGCTTGCCGGCCTCCACCGCGAGCGCGTGATCGCCGAGCGCCGCGTGGGTGCGCGCGAGCAGCGAGACGGCTTCCATGAAGTTCGGCTGCCGTTCGAGCGCGCTCTGCGCATCGGCGCGCGCGCCAGCGCGGTCGCCGGACAGGAACTTCGCGGAGGCGAGCAGGAAGTAGGCCTGCGGCATGTCGGGGCGGCGGTCGATCGTGCGGCGCAGCGCGGCGAGCGCCTCGGGCAAGTTGCGGCGCGCGAGCTCGAGCTTGCCCTTCACAAAGTTCGCTTCGGGGTGCCCGTCGTCCTTGCTGAGGATCGCGTTAACAACCGCGTCCGCCTGCGCGAGCACTGCGCTGTCCTGCTTGCGCGCGCCGATGTCGATCAGCACTTCGGCACGGCGCAACTTCGCGGTGTCGTTGTCGGGCGCCACCTTGACGGCAGTCTCGGCGGCTTCGAGCGCGCCATCCAGATCGCCCGCGCGGCCGCGGTGC
>JANNDT010000168.1:0-10573 GCA_031387905.1 Deltaproteobacteria bacterium | reverse complement strand
TGCCGTCGCCGCCAGCGCGGGTAACCACCACGTGCGCGTCCGAGAGCCGGCCTGGGTTCGGGAGAATCCAGATGCGCGCGGGCGAGGCCTGCCGCACGCGCACGCGCGTCAGCCCGAATACGTCGCGCACCTCGATCACGCGCTCCACCTTCTCGACTTCGGCGCGGCGCTCGGCGCGGATCTCCTCGAGCCAGCCGCCGCCGCCCACCTTGGGGAGCAGACGGCAGGCGACGTCCGCCGGTTCCTCCCAGCGGAGCGTGAGCGCCACCCACGGCACCGCCCAATCCGGCAGCACGAAGCCCGTGCGCAGCCATACGTCGGTCTCAATGCGCTCGGGCATCAATGCGAGCGGCGCCGCGCGCAGCCAGCGCCGCAGCGCGAGCCCGACCACGACCGTCGCGAGCGCGCTCAGCGCGAACACCACGAGGCACGCGACCGCGGCGACGAGCAGCAGCAGATCGAGTTCGCGAAAGCCGTAATACCAGAGCACGAGGGCGGCGACCGCGACGAGCAGCGCACCGGGCGCGGCCAACGGCGCCCAATCGAAGCCGCGCGACAAGCGGCGAAGCCACTGCGGTGCGTGCATGAGGGCTGGGTTTAGCAGGGCTATGCGCGCCGCTGCGGTGCGAGATCGCACACGCCGAGCGCGCGCAGTTGCGCATGCGCTTGCGCTGCCCAGCCGCGATTCGCCGCGGGGCTCGCGGGGCTCGGGTGCAGGATCTCTCCGAACTTCGCCGCGCCGTCGGGCAACGCCGCGCGCGCGCGATCCGCTGCAAAGCGCCCGATCCCGATCACAAAGCGCGGCGCGAACAGCGCGGCCAGCTTCACGAGCGCGGCGTCGCACCGAGCGAAGAGCGTTGCTCGCTCTTCGCTCGCCAACTGGCCGGGCGTGCGGTTCTTCCCGCTCGCCTCCATGAACACGAGCGGGCAGTAATTCAGCACGAACGCGTCCGCAAAAAAACTCTCCGGTTTCTCGTAGTGCGCCGCGATCGCGCCCCACACGCGCGCCCCGCTCACTTCGCTGCGCGCGCACGCGAAGCCTTCGATCGGCCGCTTCGGATGCTCGCGCCGAGGCTTCGCGACCGGCGCCTCGACGCCGAGAAAGCCCCGCACCGCCCCAACCTCGCCAAACGGCACCCCCGTCTGCGCCATCCCGAACGGCCCTGGGTTCATCCCTAGAAACAACACCCGCACGGGCCCCCGCGCATACCGCCGCACAAACGCCGCGTGCGGCTTCCAGGCATAAACGAGCGGGTCATAGACATGCGTCACCGGCGCCCCGAACGACAGCCCCGCGAGCTCCCGCGAAAGCGCGCGCTCGATGCGCAGCATGCGTTCAGCGAAAGGCGACGAAGTGCGCGCAGACATGCGGGCTCGCACAGTACCCGCGCAATGAAGCGCGGGCGCGGTACGCGCTGCAGTGCTCGATCGAAGCTGTGAGTCGCAACCCCTCGAACTCGGGCGCGAGGCCGCAAGCGAAGCGCGCAGTGGGGCGGAGTCTTCGACGCACCGCGAAGTAAACAAGGAGGATCGACCCGCGAACCTCGCAAACACGCCTGCGCCTCGCTGCCCGAACTACTAAGGTGCAAAGACGCGAGAAGACATGACCGCAGGGCCCCGGCCGCGCAGGTGGCCCGTGAACCCCGTCAGGTCCGGAAGGAAGCAGCGGTAGCGGTGATCCGGCGGTGGCCGGCAAGCTCTGCGGTCTTGTCTTCTCGCGAGTGGTTTTGCGACGGAAGCGAGGGGTCGAGCCCAGTGGCGCATCAGGTGCTCGCGCGGAAGTGGCGTCCGCGCACCTTCGACGACGTAACGGGCCAAGCGCACGTCACGACGCCGCTGCGCAACGCGGTGCGCACCGGCCGCATCCCCCACGCGCTCTTGCTCACCGGCCCGCGCGGCACCGGCAAGACGACCCTCGCGCGGATTTTCGCGTGCTGCCTCAACAACTCGAAGGGCGCGAGCGATGCGTTCGACCCCGACGACCCGGACTGCCTCGCGATCCAAACGGGCCACTCGACCGACGTCCAGGAGATCGACGCCGCGAGCCGAACCGGCGTCGAGGACGTGCGCGAGATCATCGAGTCGATCCGTTACGCGCCGTCGCCGGGCAAGTACCGCGTCTACATCGTCGACGAAGTGCACATGCTCTCGACGCCCGCGTTCAACGCGCTGCTGAAGACGCTCGAAGAGCCGCCGCCGCGAAGCCTGTTCGTGTTCTGCACGACGAACCCGGAGAAGATCCCGTTCACGGTGCTATCGCGCTGCCAGCGTTACGACCTGCGCCGCATCCCGACCCACGAGGTGGCCGCGAACCTGCGCCGCATCGCGAAAGCCGAGGGCATCGAGATCTCGGACGTGAGCCTCTTCGCGGTCGCGCGCGCGGGCGAAGGCTCGCTGCGCGATTCGCAGACGCTGCTCGACCAGTTGCTCGCCTACGGCAGCGGCGCGATCGAGGATGCGCAGGTCGCCGAGGTGCTCGACCTAATCGATCGCGCACTGCTGTTCGCGATTCTCGAGGCCTGCATCGCCGGCGACGCTGCTGGCGCGCTCGGCGCGTGCCGGCGCGCCTGGGATCGCGGCATCGACGCCAAACGGCTCGGCGGCGAGTTGTTGGGGACGCTGCGCGATCTCGTGGTGTTGCGCATCGCGCCGAAGCAGGGGCTCGTGGAGGGCAGCGAGGCCGATGTCGCGGCGCTCGCCGAACTCGCGGGGCGGACAGAGGAGCCGCGCCTGCGGCGTATGTTCCGGGCGCTGCTCAAGGAACAAGAAGATCTCGCCTGGGCGCCGGACCCGTTTGCGGTGCTCGAAGTGGCGCTGGTGCGGCTCGCGACGATGCCGAGCGGCGACGAACTCGATGCGCTGCTCGGGCGCATCGACGCGCTCGAGAAGCGGCTGCGCGGCGAGAACCCGGATGCGGGTAGCGCGCCGCCGAGCAGCGGGGGTGCGCGTCGGCCGAGCCCACCGGCAGCGCAACCTGCGCGTTCGGGTGCGGCGTCGGTAGCCAGTGCACCTGTGGCTACCGCGGCGCCCGCTCCCACCGCAAAGGTCAGCTTCGAGGAACCGCCGCTGCCGGACGAAGCGCCGCCCGAGGCCTACGCGAACGCCGAAGCGGCGCCGGCTCGCCCGAACACGCCCGCGCCCCTCAGCCAGGTCTTCGATCGCCTGCGCTCGTTCGCGCAAGACGAGAACCGCGGCCTGTTCGCGGCGCTCGAGGGCGGCCGCCTGCTCGCGAAAAGCGAAGACACGCTGCGCATCGGCCTGCCCTCCGCAATCGCGGCCCGCAGGCTCGAAGCGCGCAAGCCCGATCTCGAGAGCGTGTGCGCGCGCTTCTTCGGCAAGCCGATGCGCGTAGAACTCGTAACTGACGCCGCGGCCAGCGCTGCGCCTAACAACGCGAAGGCGAACAGCGGCGGCGAGGAGGCGCGCAAGCGGCGGCAGGAAGCGCTCGCGCATCCGAACGTGAACGCCGCGCTGGAGATTCTCGGCGGCGAGATCGTCGAGATCCGCCCGTTCGGAGCGGGAGTGCTCTCGTGAGCGAGCCGCGTCTTGCGGGGCTCAGCGGCGCGCTCGGCGGAAAGCGTTAGGCGTGCGCACACCCGCCCCGATCGAGCGCCTAATTGCCGCACTGCGGCGCTTGCCCGGCGTCGGCGAGAAATCCGCCACGCGCCTCGCGTTCTTCATGCTCTCCGCGCCCGACGGCCTGGTCTCCGAACTCGCCGACTCGATCTCGCGCGTGAAGCGCGAGATCGTGCTGTGCGAAGTGTGCTTCGACTTGACCGACGTCTCGCCATGCGGGGTTTGCCGCGACGCGAAGCGCGATGCGAGCGCGGTGTGCGTCGTCGAGGAGCCCGCCGACCGCGCCGCGATCGAGCGCAGCGGCGGCTTCAACGGCCGTTACCACGTGCTCGGCGGCGCGCTCTCGCCGCTCGACGGCGTCGGGCCCGAGGCGCTGCGCATCGCCGAGCTCGAGGCACGCGTGCGCGGCGGCGACGTGCGCGAGGTAATCCTCGCGACCAACCCGAATGCCGAGGGCGACGCCACCGCGCACCTGATCGCCGAACGCCTCGCCGGCCTCGGGGCGCGCGTCACGCGCATCGCCTACGGCATGCCGCTCGGCGGCGACCTCGAGTACGCCGACCACGTCACGGTCGGCCGCTCGCTCGCGAACCGCCGAGAGATCTGAGCGCGAGACCGCGACCACGCCGCCCCTCCCCTGCGAAGTGAGACCGTTTGGGGTCTGACCCCTTTCGGTCTCGGCTCGCTTTTTAGCGAGCGCGCGCGTGACGGAAGCGGACGCTTTTTGGCGTTAAGCGTCGGCGAGGAACGACTCGATCTTGGCCGCGTTGGCTTCGGCGTCGGCCTCGCCGAGTTCGATCAGCCGCGACAGGTAGTTTGGCTGGAACATCACCATCGAGAGCATGTCGTTCGAGCGCGTTTGGCGCGTACCGAGGCCGCGCGTAAGAAATCTGAACGCGCTCGGCAGCTCGGCTTCATAGTCGCTCGCGAGCTTGCCGAGATCGCGCGAGGGGCGCAGCTGCAGGAGTTCGACGCGCCGCAGCGCGCCTCGCTGCTCCGGCGGCGTGCGCTCGATCATCTGGTTGATGCGCTCGAGCGCGAGCGCATCGGCGTCCACGAGATCGAGAAACACCGCGTTGAACAGCACGCCGATCATTTGCGCAATCGGCGGGTAGCCGTCGGTCACCGACTGCGCAGCTTCCTCCTGCGTGCGGGCGTAGCGCGTCGAGATCGTGATGATGCGCGTCGCGCCGAGATGCACCGCGGGCGAGAGCGGCGCGGTCAGCCGGATGCCGCCGTCGCCATAATAATTCCCGTCTACCGGGATTGCCGGAAAGAAGAGCGGCAGCGCAGACGAAGCCATCACGTGGTCGACGCGCAGCTGCGTCTCGACGCTCTTGCGGTCGGCGCGCTCCCAGTGGGCGGCGGCGCGGCCCTGCACGAACGTGACGGACTGGCCCGTCGAGTAGCTCGACGCCGTAATCGCGAGCGCGCGCAGTCGCCCCAGCGCGAGGTTTTGCTCGATGCCGGTGAGCGCGCCGTCGTCCGCGTGCAGCGAGACGTCGAGGAAGCGCCGCAGCGGGCTCGTGTCGACCAGGGAGTAGGGCCTGCGCTCGCGCATCGCGCCGCCGCTCGAGAGTTTCGCGCCGGTGCGCAGCACGCGCGCCGCCAGCCGCCACGCGTCGGCGTGGAACACCTGGTCCACCGTGAGCGTGCTCCAGAGCTGCGTCAGCGCTTCGATGGTCGCGGCGAACGAGCCGGTGCGCGCACCCAGGTATGCGGCGTTGATCGCGCCGGCCGAGACGCCCGTGAGAATCGGCGGCTCGAACTCGGGCATGCGCCGCGCGAGCGCGCGTAGAAAGCCGACCTGATAAGCCGCGCGCGCGCCGCCGCCGCTCATCACCAGCGCCACCTCGCCGCCCGCCATGCCCGCCATGCCCGCTACCGCGCCGCGCCGCTGCGCAGCACGCGGCCCGCGAGCGCGCCCGCGTGTTCGCCGCCGCGCATGAAGAGTTCGCCGTTCACGAACGTGGCGTCGTAACCGGCGGCGCGCTGCGCGAAGCGGCCTGCCCCGTGCGGGAAGTCGTGCAGGTACTCGGGCACCGGCAGCGCAAGCCGTTCGGGATCGATCACGTTCACGTCGGCGAAGAAGCCCTCGCGCAGCGCACCGCGCTCGCGAATGCCGAAGCTTTGCGCAGTGTCGGAGCTGATGCGGCGGATCGCTTCCTCGGGCGTGAGTACGCCGCGCTCGCGCACCCAATGACTCAGCAAGTGAGTCGGCGCGCTCGCATCCATGGTGAGGCCCACGTGCGCGCCGGCGTCAGCGAGGCCCATCAACACCAGCGGGTCGCGCAGCATCTCGCCGACGGCGCCTTCATCTTGATTGAGGAACGGCAGGCAGAGCAGTAAGCGGCCGTCCGTCTCGAGCGCGAGTTGAATGAACGCCTCGACGGGCAGCACGCCGCGGCGTTCCGCAATCGCGAGCAGGCTGTTCTCGGGCAGGCAGTCGTAGCGCGCGGCGCCGCCCGGGCCGTTCAGCACGAACCACGGCGCGAGGTTCGCGCGCTCGCCGCGCGCCTCCGTCACCAGCTCGGCGCGCTGTGCGGGATCGCGCAGTGCTGTTAGGCGCCCGGGCAAATCGAGCTTGCGCAGCTTCTGCCAGCTCGGGTGATCATCGAACGGCGTGCGGTGCGCGATGCCGACGAGCACCCCGATGAAGCGTGGCGCGGTCTGTGGCCGGATGCGCGCACCGCGCGCGTTCGCCGCCTTCGCGAGCGCCAGCGCGCGACGCCAGTGCTCGCCCTGCCCGTGCGTTTGGGAGAGGTTGAACGTGAGCACGCCGCCGGATCTGCGGCTCACGTCCTCCATCCACGCGAGCTCGCTCTCGACGCGCGGCTCCGCGGGACCGTCGCCGTCGAAGCGCGGCGCCACTTCGAACACGCGCCCGCCGTGGCGCGCGAGCACGTCGGCCACCGCGAGCAGCTCGCTCGGCAGCGCGAAGGTGCCCGGCACGAAGCGCCCGTCGGGCGCTCTGTGGCGCAGCGTGCGCGACGACGAGAAGCCGAGCGCGCCGGCCGCCAGCGCCGCGTCCACTTCGCCGAGCAGCGTGGCAAGTTCGGCGTCCGTGGGCGCCGCCTCCGGATCGAGGCTGCGCTCGCCCATGGCGTAATAACGTGCCGCGCAGTGCCCGACCATGCCGCCGACGTTGATGCCCTTCGGCACGCGCTCGAGCCAGTCGAGGAAGCCGCCGTAGCCCTCCCAGTCGAACGGCAACCCGCTGAGAATGCTCTCGGCCGGGATGTCTTCTACCGATTCCATTAGGCGCGCGAGCGTCTCGCGGTCGCGCGGGCGCACCGGCGCGAACGTGACGCCGCAGTTCCCGATCACGACCGACGTGACGCCGTGCCAGCACGACGACGAGCCGAGCGGGTCCCAGGCGAGCTGCGCGTCGAGGTGCGTGTGAATGTCGACGAAGCCGGGCGTGACCCAGCGGTCCGTCGCATCGAACTCTTGCGCGCCGCGTTCGCGGACGCGTCCGATTGCGGCGATGCGATCGCCACGAATCGCGAGATCCGCCAGGCGCGCGGGGGCGCCCGTGCCGTCGATCAACGTGCCGCCGCGAATCACGAGGTCGTACGTCATGCGCGCATCCTAAGCGCTCGCGCGCAGCCTGAGCCAGCCAAGCGCAATCTCCTGCAAGCGCGCGCGCCCGAAACTCGGGTCGTGGCCGGCGTGCACGACGCGCGCGGGCAACGCGAGCAGGCGCTCCATCGTGCGCGCGTAATCAGCGCGGTTCGCGCCGGGGATGTCGTCGAGCAGCGGACCGTCGTAGATCGCGTCGCCGGAGAAGAGCGTCCCGCTGCGCGCATCCCAGAGCCCGAGCGAGCCGGGGGAATGGCCGGGCAAATGCAGCACTTCGAAGCGGCGGTCGCCGAGATCGAGCGCGTCGCCCGCGCGCAGCGCCTGGGCACCGAGCACCGCGAGCATCGGCGCGTCGAGCGAGAACGCCGCGTGCGGGCGCGCGGCGAGCAGCGCGCCGCCGACCGCGTAGCCCCTAGCCCCGAGGAACTCGCGCATGCCGGCCGGCCAGCTCGCGATTTCGAGCGGAAACTGGTCGAGCGCTCCGCGCGCCGCCTCGAGTTCGGCTTCGTGCACGCGCACGTCCGCGAACTCATGCGCGCCGCCCATGTGATCGCGATGCGTGTGCGTGAGCACGACCGTGAGCGGCCGCTCGAACAGATCGCGCGCGGCCGCGAACAAGCTCGCGACGCCGAGGCCTGTGTCGACGAGCAGGTCGCGCTCGCGCCCGCGCACATGCCAAACGTTGCAGCGCAGCAACGGCGCGACGTGCGGCTCGAAAAGCCGCGTCACGCCGCCCTCGGCGTGCTCTCGCGAGAACCATTCGCCACTCACGATCTGCAACGCCGCTGTCATCCGAGCATGCTAGGCGCTGCGCTTGCTGGCGAGCGGCAGATTTCTGCCTCCAACGGCTCGCTCCCGCCTAAAGGCGCCGCGCGTCCGGGCCGAAACAGGGAGTCATTGGGGTGCGGGGTCGAAG
This sequence comes from Deltaproteobacteria bacterium, assembly GCA_031387905.1. GTDB lineage: Bacteria > Myxococcota_A > UBA9160 > UBA9160 > UBA6930 > VGRF01. The sequence goes on along the minus strand of JANNDT010000168.1, from coordinate 2,499 downwards.
CCGCGGCGCTAACTACGCCCGCGGTCGCGAGAGCCTGCGATCCCGAAGACTTGGCAACGCTCTTGCCGGCCCACGAAAGCCGCGGGTGAGCGCAATGATGGATTCACAGATGGTGATGTACGAGGAGGATCACAAGAAGATCCTCGTCGTAATCGGTCGTCTGGTGCGAGAAGCGAACGCGAAAGGGATCTTTGTCGTCGATCGCAACGGCCAGCTGATCGCAGAAGCTGGCGAAGTGCGCGGCATCGACACCACCAGCCTCGCATCGCTCACGGCCGGCTCGATCGCCGCGACCGGCGGCCTCGCCAAAATCATTGGCGAGCAAGATTTCCCGGTGCACTTCCATCAGGGCCTGAAGGACAGCCTGCACATCACGATGGTGGCCGGCCGCTGGATCCTGGTCGTGATCTTCGACGAGCGCAGTTCGCTCGGCCTGGTGCGCTTGCGCGTCAAGAAGGCCGGCGCCGACATGAGCAAGATCTTCGAGGACCTCGCCAAGAAGGCCGACGCCGAAGCGGCGAGCGGCACCTCGCCGTTCGCCGAGATCACAGACGACGACATCGACAACCTGTTCAACGATTAGGCTGCTGCGGAACCCATGTCGTTCATCAATTACTCATCGCGCGAGATCAACTGCAAGATCGTCTATTACGGCCCCGGCCTGTGCGGGAAGACGACGAACCTGCAGTGGATCTACGCGAAGACCAACCCTGACCTCAAGGGCAAGATGATCTCGCTCGCGACCGAGACCGAGCGCACGCTGTTCTTCGACTTCCTGCCGCTCTCGCTCGGCCAGATCCGCGGCTTCAAGACGCGCTTCCATTTGTATACGGTGCCCGGCCAGGTGTTCTACGACGCCAGCCGCAAGCTGATCCTGAAGGGCGTCGACGGCGTGATCTTCGTCGCCGACAGCCAGATCGAGCGCATGGAAGCCAACCTCGAGAGCATGGACAACCTGCGCATCAACCTGAAGGACCAGGGTTACGAGCTCGAGAAAGTTCCGTTCGTGATCCAGTTCAACAAGCGCGACCTGCCGAACGCGGCGCCGCTCGATGAGCTGCGGCGCGCGCTGAACCCGCTCGGCGTGCCCGACTTCGAGGCCAGCGCCCACAACGGCAGCGGCGTGTTCGAGACGCTGAAGCACGTCGCGAAGCTGGTGCTGTCGGACTTGAAGCGCCTCGGGCGCTAGCGAACCGGCGCGACGAGCCGAGATCGCGCGCGCAGCAAGCTCGCGCCGGCATACAATGCGTGCATGCCGATCGCATCCGTAAACGGTCGCAAGGTCTACTACGAGTCCCACGGCGCGACTTCGGGCACGCCGCTCGTCCTGATCATGGGCCTCGGCGGTTCGTGCAAAGGCTGGCTACCGCTGCAAGTGCCGGATTTCTCTGCGCACCACCGCACGCTGATTTACGACAACCGCGGCGTTGGCGAATCGGAAGATCCTGGCGATCCGTTCACGACCGCGGATCTCGCCGATGATCTCCTGGGCCTCTTGCAAACGCTCGGCGTTGCGCGTGCGCACGTGCTCGGCGCGTTCCTCGGCGGCATGGTCGCGCAGCAGTTCGCGCTGCGGCACCCCGATCGATTAGGGCGGCTCGTGCTGGTGGGGACCTACGCGCGGCCGGATGCGAAGCGGCGGCTCGTGCTCGAGAAGTGGCGCGAGATGTCGCGCATCGACGTCGGCCCAAAAATCTGGGTACCCGAGCGGCTGCTCTGGACGCTGCAAGACGAGACGCTCGAACAGAGCGACTTGATCGAGGCGATGTCCGCGAGCTTCCCCGGCGAGGGCGAACCCGCGTCGCCGGATTTGTTGATGCGCCAATGCGACGCCTGCCTCGGTCACGACGTGCTCGACCAGCTCCGTAACATCCCCCACCGAACGCTGGTGGTGTGCGGCCGCAACGACCAGCTCACGCCGCCGAAGCTGCACCGCGAACTCGCGGACGAGCTACCCAACGCGCGCCTCGCAACCCTCTACGGCGCGCACCTCGTGATGGCCGAGGCGGCGCAGGACCTGAACAAGGCGGTGCTGCATTTCTTGGCGGAGCGTTAGGCGCTCGCGCGGGCCGCCGGCCCTTGCTCGGTCACGGCCCACGCCGATTCGCAGACCGAAACGTCAGCCTCCCCAGCGTCGGCGCGAGCAGCGCGTTCGCGGCGACTTCCGCGCGCAGTCGCCTCGCATCGAGCGGCGCGCCGCCCGCGATGTAGATGTGATTCAGGTGTTCGGCCACGCCGATCTCGACTACGCGCGGGAAGCGCGCGGCGAGTGCGCGGCGCACGGCGGCGCCTTCGTCGATGGTGTTGCTTGCGACGATGCCGCCGCGTTCGAGGCGCGCTTTCGCGTGGGCGAGCACGGGCAGCGGGAAGCCCTCGGGCTTTCGCAGCGTGGCCTCCCGCCCGATGAAGACGTCTTCGAGCACCAGGTCGAACCTGTCGCGACGCGCGGCCACGACTTGGCGCGCGTCGCCGATCACCACTTCGATGCGCAGCGCATCG
>JANNDT010000160.1:0-3113 GCA_031387905.1 Deltaproteobacteria bacterium | reverse complement strand
CCGCTGCCGCCGCTGCTGCCGCCGTAGCCGCCGCCGCTGCGACCGCCGCCGTAGCCGCCGCCGCCGCTGCTGCGACCGCCGCCGCCACCGCCGAAGCCGCCGCCGCCACCGCCGCCTTCACGGCGATCCTGCGCTTCGTTTACCCGCAGGCTGCGGCCGCCCATTTGGGAGCCGTCGAGCGCGCGAATTGCATTCGCGGCTGCGGTCGCGTCGTCCATTTCGACGAACGCAAAGCCGCGTGAGCGGCCCGTCTCGCGGTCCGTAATGACCTTGACGGAGGTGATGGTGCCGTGGGGCTCGAACATCGAGCGGAGATCGGCATCAGTAGTGGTGAAAGGAATATTTCCGACGTAAAGCTTCTTGGACAAGAACTAATTTCCTCTGTCGCGCCGCCCTAACAGGCGGAAGCGACCTGCGCGGGTTCGGCGCCGGACTGTCCGGCGTGACGAACTCCCTCGCGATGGGTGACCGCTCGTGCTTGCGCGACCGAACGGGAAAGGCGCGTTCGAGGGGAACTAGACGCGGGCTGACTGTGCCAGTTACTAAGAACCAATCGGAAGGCCTTTCGGCGGCCACCCTAGCAGCCCAATTCGCTCGCCCGCCAGCGAGCGAACGTGGGCGTGCGGGAGCGACACAGTCTTGAGACAGGCCGCCCGGCAGCTGCTTGGCCCGGCTGCGTCCTTGATTTCAGCGAGCGCTGCTCGGCCCGAGCCGTCACCCCCGGAGCGCCGCTCCGGGTACCTCCGCAAGACTGCTCGGGAAATTCAGGCTCGCCGCCCGATTGCGTGCGCCTCCAAAGGAGTGGCAGTCTGGGCGGCCGACAAGGAGGCCACATGAGCGACCGCATCGAGCCCTTCCGGATTACGAGTTCCGACGCCGACCTCGACGACCTGCGCCGGCGCTTGCGCGCGACGCGCTTTCCCGAGCGCGAATGCGTGGACGATTGGTCCCAAGGCATCCCGCTCGCCTACGTCCAGGACCTCTGCGGTTATTGGGCCGAGAAGTACGACTGGCGCGCGCGCGAGGCGCTGCTCAACCGCTTCCCCCAGTTCAAGACGCAGCTCGACGGCGTCGGCGTGCACTTCCTGCACGTGCGCTCGCCGCACGCGAACGCGATGCCGCTCGTGATGACGCACGGCTGGCCCGGTTCGATCGTCGAGTTCCAGAAGGTGATCGAGCCGCTGACGAATCCGACGGCTCACGGCGGCGAGGCGCGCGACGCCTTCCACGTCGTGTGCCCTTCGCTGCCCGGCTACGGCTTCTCGGACAAGCCCGCGCACAAGGGCTGGAACGTGCAGCGCATCGCGCGCGCCTGGTCTCGACTGATGCCGCGTCTCGGCTACGCGCGCTACGCCGCGCAGGGCGGCGACTGGGGCGCGATGGTGACTACCTGCATCGGCATCCAGGATCCTGATAACTGCCTCGGCATTCATCTCAACATGCCGATCGCGCCGCCAGATCCCGCCACGCTGGGCGACCTCACGGACAAAGAAAAGTCGGCGCTCGCGGGTATGCAGCACTACAACGATTGGGATTCCGGCTACTCGAAGCAGCAAAGCACGCGCCCGCAGACGGTCGGCTACGCCCTAACTGATTCGCCGGCGGGCCAAGCCGCCTGGATCATCGAGAAGTTCTGGTCGTGGACCGACTGCGACGGCCACCCGGAGAACTCGCTCACGCGCGACGAGCTGCTCGACAACGTGATGCTCTACTGGTTGCCCGGGAACGCAGCCTCCTCCGCGCGGCTCTACTGGGAGAGCTTCAGCAAGCCGCCGATGGAGCCGATCTCGATCCCGGTGGGCTGCTCGATCTTCCCAAAGGAGATCTTCCGCACCTCGCGCCGCTGGGCGGAGAAACGCTTCTCGAAACTGATCCATTTCAACGAACTCGCGAAGGGCGGCCACTTCGCGGCGTTCGAACAGCCGGAGACGTTCGTGCGCGAAGTGCGCGACTGCTTCCGAAAGCTGCGCTGAGCGTGCGGCGCACATCGAGAGCGCTCGCGCATGGAGCCCTAATTGTTGCGAGCGCAGTGCTCTTCGCGAGCAGCGTCTTCGGCGGAGATTTGCGCGCCGTCGATGCGGCCTACGCGAAGCGCAGCCAAGGCCACACGGGCGGGCGCGCGCTGCCGGACGCCGCGAATGCTGCGGTGCGCGCGGCCGCGAACGCCGCCGCCGCGACGCCTGGAGACCTCGCAGCTCGTTGGCGGGAGGTGCGTGCGCTGCATTTCCTTGGCGAGTTCGCGACGCCCGGAAACGAGGCTCAGCGCGACGTGTTCGCGCGCGCGGAGAGTCGCGGCGAGGACGCGCTCGCGCGGCTCGCCCAACAAGTCGGCGGCGCGCGCCTCGAAGAGCTGGGCGGCGCGGAGCGCACGACGCTGCTCTCGCGCGCGCGAATCGACGCGCACGACGCCGGCGAGCTCTACTTCTGGACGGCCGTTGCGATCGGCGCGTGGAGCCAGAAAACCGGCCTGCTCGACGCCGTCCGGCAAGGCGTCACCGGCCGCCTCCACCTCTACACCCGCGCGGCAGTCGATCTTGCGCCTCGCGTCTACGATGGCGGCCCGGACCGATTATGGGCGCGCCTGCACACGACCCTCCCGCGCGTGCCGCTGCTCACGAGCTGGGTGGATCGCGAGCTGGCGCTGCCCGCCGCGGAACGCGCCCTCGCGATCGCACCCGAGCACCCTGGGAACCAAGTGCTGTACGCGATGACGCTGCTCGACTTGTACCCCGCGCGGGCGAAGGAAGCGCGAGAGATCCTCGAGCGCGTCGCTGCGTTGACGCCGCGACCGGGGTTTGCAGTGGAGGATGAAGCGGTGAAGAAACTCGCAAGAAAGCGGCTCGCGGAGCGCGCGGCGAACAAGTGACGCTCGTCGCGTGGGCCCTCCTGGATTCGAAACGGGAGGAAGGAAGAAAACCCCTAATAGAATCAAGTAGTTGCAAACGCGAAATGGGCTTGGCGACAAGTTGGCGACAAATGGGCGGTGGTGGGCGAGTCTGCTTGCGCACATTTGCATTCCCGGGCGAGTAGCCACCAGGAGGGTTCGAACGCGATTACGGTGATCGGCAGGAGCACAGCGGATTACGGGACGTCCGCGCGTTACTCGGTTTCAG
>JANNDT010000122.1:0-5496 GCA_031387905.1 Deltaproteobacteria bacterium | reverse complement strand
CGATCCGAACCGGCGCGCGCGCCTGCTCGCGCGCCGCGGCGCCCTTCTCGCGGGCCCGCTCGCGCAGCCCGACGAGGCCGTCATTTGTTATGAATCCGCGCTCGCGCTGGCGCCCGACGCGACCGACACGCTGGCCGCGCTGCGCGGAGTGCTCGAAGACCGCGGCGATTGGCCGCGCGCGCTCATCTGCTTCGAGCGCGAACTCTCGGCGCTCGCGCCGGACGCCACGCGCGCGCGCACGGCTGTGATCGAGGAAGGCGCGCGTTTCGCCAATGAAATGCTCGGCAGCGAGGCCGCCCTGCCTTGGCTCGAGCGTCTGCGCGCCGCCCGCCCGGGCGAAGCCGACCCGCTGGTGCGCATCGCTCAAGCGCACCGCGCCGCCGGCCGCCCCGATGCGCTGCTGCGCACGCTGGAGGAGGAACTCGCGCTCTCGCCAGTGCCCGCGCGCCGCGTGGAGCTCGCGCTCGAGAGCGCGCAGCTGTTGTGCGACCGGCTGAATGCGCCCGCGCGCGCCGCCACGGTGCTCGAAGAAGCCCGCGCCGCGGACGCGCTGCATCCGCAATTGCTCGCGGCGCTCGATCCGCTCTACGCGACGCTCGGGCGCACGCGCGACCGGCTCGCAGTGGTGCTCGCGCGCATCGAGCTCGCGGCCCCCGCCGCGCGCCTTCCGCTGCGAAAAACCGCTGCCTCGCTCGCCCGCTCACTCGGCGAACGAGCTGCGAGCGCGGAGCAGCTGTGGGCAGCGCTCGCGGAATGCGGCGCCATCGCGCACGAGCGCGCCGAGCTATTGCGGTCGCTCGCGCAAGATCTGCGCGATAGGCCGGATCTGTGGGTGCGCGTGGCGGAGGCCGAACTCGCGGCGCTGAATCCCGCGACGCCCGTATTCGCCGAGCGCCGGCGCTCCCTGCGCGCGCTGCTCGCGCAGGCCTACGCCGAATCGCTCGCGCAGCCTGAGCTGGCGATCGCACATCTCGCGGCGCTGCTCGACGGCGAACTCTCTGGCGACGACGCGCGCGCGCTCGCCGAACGCGAACGCGCGGGCGACGCGTTGATCGCCGCGCTTCGGCGCGTGGGCGATCCAGTCGGCCTCGAACGCCGCCTCGGCGCACAGCTCGCCGCCTTCCCCGCGTCCGAGGCCGCCTCGTGGCTCGAGCTCGGCCGGCTGCGGCTCGATGCGTTGCAGCGCCCCGCAGCCGCAGTGGATGCGTTCGATGCTGCGCTGCGTTGCGATGCGAACTCGCTCGCCGCACTGCGCGGCCTCCGCGCAGCGTGCGAGTTGCTCGGACGCTGGCCGGAGGTCGCTGCGACGCTCGAACGCGAACTCGCCGCACGCCCCGCTGCAAGCGCAGCCGAACGCGCTGCGCTCTTCCGCCGTCTTGGCGAAATCAGTTGGCGGCGGCTCGACGAGACGACGCGCGCGAGCCGCGCGTATGCGAGCGCACTCGAAGCGGTGACCGACGACCTCGCGTCGCTGCGCGCGCTTCAGCAGCTGTTCGAGGCCATGGAAGATTGGCGCGGCGCGCTCGACCTGTATGAGAGCGAAGTGGCCGTGCTCGGCGCTGACCGCGAGCCCGAACGCAGGCGCGCGTGTTGGCTGCGAGCCGCGGAAATCGCAGCGCAGCGCACCCAAGAGGCGCCGCGCGCGCTTCGTTGTTACGACGCGGCAGCGCTCATCGCGCCGCTCGAGGGCGTGCGGCTCGCGGAACTCGCCGAAGTGCTCGAACGCCTGGGGGAGCGAGAACGCTTTGCCGAGACGTTCGCGGCTTGGATCGACCGGCCGGATTCGCAAGCAAGCGCCAACGACGCGCTGCGACTCGCTAGCGCGCTCGAACGGCTCGAACGCCTGGGTGACGCGCTTTTGCGCGCAGAGAGCGCGATCGAGAAAGCGCCCAGCCTGCCTGAGGCGTGGGATCGCGTCGCGCTGCTGCGCGAGCGACTGGGCCAGCCCGAGCGCGCGGCGGAGGCGTTTGCGCGCGCCGCGGGGCTGTTCGCCGGCGCTCAGGCGGCGGAGCGGCGCATTCGGGCGGCGGACCTAATTGCTGATCGCGATCCGGAAGCCTGCAGCGCATTGCTCGAGCGCGCCGCGCAAGACGAACCGCTCTCGGCGGAAGCCTTCGCGCGGCTAGCGCTCGCCGCTCGCGTCGCGGGCGACGTCACGCGCTCGGAACAGGCCGCGGAACGCGCGCTCGCACTCGCGAGCGAAGGTGCGCCGATCGCGCCTGCGCGGCGTCGCGACGCGGCGCTCGCCGGCGCACGCAGCGCGCTCGCGCTCGATCACCTGACCGCCGCAGCGCGCCTGCTCGGTGACGTGCTCGCGCTCGAACCGGATCATGCCGAGGCGCTCGGCCAGCAGGGGCGCACGCTGCTGCGGCTCGGCGACGTGAGCGGCGCCCGGCGAGCGCTCTCGCGGGCACTCGAACTCGCGAGCGAACCGCGCGACCGAGCCGTGATGCTCGCGCTGCTGGGCAACGCCGAAGCAGCCGCCCGCGCGACGGAGGTGGCGCTCAGTCATTACGGCGAAGCGCTCGCGATCGACGCCGGCCTCGAGGAAGCACATGCAGGGTTGGTCCAGCTGCTGATGCGCGAGCAGCGCGAAGAGGCGGCTGTCGCCGCTCTGCTGGCTTGGGCGAGCCGCGCCGCGGCGCCATCCGACCGCGCCCAGCGGCTGCTGCAAGCGGCGGGGATCGAACTCTCGCGCCCGAGCCGCGAGGCCGCGGCCGAGGCGTTGTTACGGGAGGCGGCGCAAGCCGACGCTTCTGATTCGGCTGTATGGGCGCTGCTCGCCGAGTTGCTCGCGAAGCAAGGCCGCTGGGCAGAAGTGATCGACGCGGCGAACGCCGGCGCTGCCGCGGACGGCGACACACTCGTGCGGAGCCGGCTCGACGCGCTGCGGGCGCGGGCGCTCGAGCAACGCGGGGAACTGCGCGAAGCCGCCGACGCGTTCGCAGCCGCCTCGCGCGGCAGTCCGCGCGCCAGCGAGGCAGCGCTGTCGGCGGCTCGGCTGCTGCGCGCCCTCGGCGAATGGCAGGCCGCCGCTGGGGTACTCCGAAGTTTCGCGGAGCGTTCGCCCGAAGACGCGCGCTCTGCACGCGCCACCGCGCTGCACCAACTCGGGCGCCTGCTCGCGGGTCCGCTCGAAGACGTGGACGGCGCGGTCGAGGTCTATCGCCAGGCGGCGGCGCTCGATCCAGAGCGGCGCGAGTGCCGCGAGGCGCTCGCAGACTTGCTGCTGCACCGCCCGCGTCATTGGGACGAAGCGATCGCGCGTCACCGCGAGTTGCTCGCGCAGGATCCGACGCGAATCGCGTCGCTGCGCGGGCTGCTGCGCATCGCTCGCGGTCGCGGCAACGCGAGCGCCGCATCTGCAGGGCTGGTGCTTTTGCGCGCTCTGGGCGTCGTGACCGCGGAGGAAGCTCGCGAAGCACCGGCGCGCCTGCCGTTCGCAATCGTTCCGCAGCCCGCTCTCGCGAGCCCGAGTTTCGAGTTTGCGCGCAAGCTCGCACAGGAAACCTCGAGCGAACTCGGCGAAGCGCTGGGCGGCGCGGAGACGACCGCAGCGCCGCTTGCGGCGCACGATCCGAGCGCGCGCTTCCGCGACGCCGTAACAGCTGCCGAGGGCGAGCTTTCCGCCCCCGCGCTAGTGCCGCTCACGACGCCGGAACTCGCGAGCGCTCTGATCCTGCTGGCCGAACTCGGCGCTGAACTCGAAACGGTCTCCGCCGATGGTGCGCTGGTCAACGCGCTCTCTCAGGCGCTCGGCTGGCGCGCAAAGAAGCGCCTCCGGCGCGCGCTCGAAGGACACTCACCCGAAGAAGTCGCAGCACTCGATTTCGCTGCGTGGCGCACAGCGCTCCGCGCGCTCGCGAGTGCGGTCGTCGTTGATCGCGGCGACTTCAACTTGCGCGAAGCGTTCGCGGCGTGGCTTCAAACCGACGATCCCGAGGGCGCGCGTACGCTCGCTCCCGAGGTCGACTTGCGCGCACGCATTCACGCACAGCCAGAAGCGCGCGCACTGCTGAACCAAGCGATCGAATCATGGCTCGCAAACTTGTGACGGGGGGCGCGCGGTGACCGATCGCACTTCGCCGCCCCACAAGCGGCGGTTTCGCCGGCGCACGTTGCGCGTACGCATCGATTATCAGGTTGGTGGAGTCGTCCGCTGCGAGTCCGCCACCACGCTCGGCGCGGGCGGAATGTTCATCGAGAGCGAGGAGGCAGCGCCGAAGGGCACCCTGCTCAAGGTGCGATTCCGGTTGCCGGGCGGCAGCGAACTTCACGAAATCGCGGGCCGTGTGGCCTGGGCGATGGCCGCGGCGGCCCCCGACAGCGGGCCCTCGCGCACCCCGGGAATGGGCGTCGAGTTCACCGACTCGGTGGCCGCGGCCGCCCTCGCGCGCGAACTAGACCGGATCGAGGAGCCTGCGAACTAAGCCGTCGCGGCGACCGACAGCTCTTCCTCGATCTGCGGAATCGTCGATGCGTAGGAAGTCTCGATCGTCCACGCCTCGGGCGTCGCGAGAATTCGCTCGACCAGTTGTTGGTGGAGCGCGTGTCCGCCGCGTTCGACATCGACGTGCGCGACGAGCGGCATGCCGAGCAGCGCGAGGTCGCCCACCAGGTCGAGCGCCTTGTGGCGCACGAACTCGTCCGGGAAACGCAGGCCGCCAGCATTCAGCACGCGGGTCTCATCCAGCACGACCGTGTTCTCGAGGTTGCCGCCGCGCGCGAGGCCGCCGCGCCAGAGCGCCTCGACCTCGTGCAGGAAGCCGAAGGTGCGTGCGCGAGAGAGTTCTCGCTCGAAATGCGGACCGTCGATCACCAGCGATTCGATGCGCTGTTTGCCAATCGCAGGGTGTGGGTACTCGACGAAGTACGAAACCGAGAGTTGAGGAGCCGGTGCGACGCGGATCGCGCGGTCGCCGTCGCGCAGCGAAATCGGCTTGCGGATGCGGATCACTCGGCGCGCGACGCGTTGATCGAAGATGCCCGCGCTGCGCAGCATCGCGACAAAGGGCGCCGCGCTGCCGTCCATCACGGGAATCTCTGGCCCATCGACCTCCACACGCAGGTTGTCGATGCCAAGCGCGGTTGCGGCTGCGAGCAGGTGCTCGACGGTCCCGATCGTCGCGTCGCCCCTGCCGAGCGTTGTCGCGAGCCGGGTAGACGCGAGCGCGGTACGGCGTGCGGGGATCTCGACCGAACCTGGGAGATCTGTGCGCATGAAGACGATGCCGGTACCCGGGCGGGCTGGGTAAAGCGAAACATGCGCTGGAGCGCCTGAGTGCAGGCCAACACCGGCGCAGATCGCTTTCTCGCAGATCGTCTGCTGACTCACTCGGGTCCCCCTCCTCCCGCGGCTACGGCTCGACCGGCACCGGTCTTCGTTCCCGCGCGACTCCCACAGCCGCGTACAGCAATCGTCATGCCACGCGGGCGCTCTCGCGAGCCGGCATCGAATCCAGGCGGTTTCGGCTGCAACTGCGACTGTTTAGCGTG
>JANNDT010000114.1:0-9309 GCA_031387905.1 Deltaproteobacteria bacterium | reverse complement strand
CAGGGCGAACTGCCCTGGGTCGAGATCGGCGGCGGCAACAAGCTGCGCGTGCTGCACGTGAAACGCGGCGAGGGGCTCTGGATCGTCGAGAACATTTTTCAGGCGGGCTATGCGGTGCAGACGCATCGCCACACCGGGCCTGTGTGGGGCTACACGGTTTCCGGCGCGTGGAAGTATCAGGAATACGCGTATGTGAACCGCGCCGGCTCGTTCCTATACGAACCCGCGGGTTCGGTGCACACGCTCACCGCGATCGAGAACGACACGCGCGTCTGGTTCCACATGGTTGGCGTGAACCTGAACCTCGACGCGCACGGAAACGTCGAGTCCGTCGCGGACGGCATTGGCACGCTCGCCTTCTACAAGGCCGCTTGCGAAGCCCAGGGACTCGGCAAGCCGAACGTGATCGAAGAGTGAGGCGAGCCTGCACTCACCCGTCGTAGAAGGACGGGTCGTGCAGGCCCAACAACTTGCGCTCGCGCGGGCTGCGGATGCGCGAGACCGCGTCGCGCGAGAGTTGGTGCGCATCGGCGCTGACGCGGATGCGCTGCGCGATGTCGCGGCGCGCGTAGTGGGCTTGCAGAAAGAGCCTGCCCGTGCCGCCGGGCTGCGCGGCTAAACCGCGGTGCCACGCGTCGGACACGAACAGCGCGACGTCGCCGGCGTTCGCGGTGAGCGCGACTGCCGCGCGGCCGTCGTAGTCGAGCGTGATGTCGTTGATGCGATCGAACGGCGCGAGCCGGCCCGAGCGGTGACTGCCAGGAATTACGGCGGTCGGCCCGCACTCGCGCGGGCAATCTTTCAGGTAGAGGTGCGCCCCGATCGCGAATACCGGGTACGGGATGCGCTCGTCCCACGGCACGCCCTCGGGCCGCGGCACGTGCGGGCCGGCGTCGCAGTGCCACGGGCCGCCGCCGAACTCCGGCGGGTTCCACCACGCGGTGTTCGCGATTACGTGGCAATCGTCACCGAGCAGCGGCTCGATCGCGGAGAGAATCGCAGCGTGCGCGACGGCTTCCTGGCTGGCGGCGGAGCGGTTCAGCATCTCGTAGCGGAACTCGGCGCGATCGCGGCGGCCGCGCTCCGCGGGCAAACTCTCGAACACGGCGCCGATCTCGGCTGTTAGGCGCTCCACGAGTTCGGGGGCGAGCACGCCGCTCAGCACCGCGTAGCCGTCGCGCTCGAGTCGCTCGCTCGCAGGCGAGACCGCGCCCGTTCGCAGCGTGAGGTTTCCGCCGACGCGCTTGATCATTCGCTCGCTCCTCCGTGGTGGGCGGACGCTACCCGAGAGTAAAGTGCGCGCGTGGCGCAGTTTCGCTTCGACGCCGTCGAGCTTCCGGGCAGCGTGCCCGCGCTGCGCGCCGAACTGCGCGCGTTCCTCGCCGCGGAATTGCCTGCCACGCCCGCGCATCGGCGCGCGAACTCCTGGGCGGTGTTCGACGCGGCCTTCAGCCGCAAGCTCGGCGCGCGCGGCTACATCGGGATGGTGTGGCCGAAGCGTTATGGCGGGCACGAACGCAGCGCGCTCGAGCGCTACGTCGTGCTCGAAGAACTGCTCGCCGCGGGCGCTCCCGTCGCCGCGCACTGGATCTCGGATCGCCAGACGGGCATGGCGCTACTGCGCTACGGCAGCGAAGCGCAGTGCGAGCGCTGGCTGCCCGCGATGGCGGCGGGCACGGCCTACGCGTGCATCGGCATGAGCGAGCCGGGCGCGGGCTCGGATCTCGCGTCGGTGCGCACGCGCGCAACCCAAGTAGCCGGCGGCTGGCGCATCAACGGCCAGAAGATCTGGACGACCCACGCGCGCGCTTGTCAGGTGATGATCGCGCTCGTGCGCACGCGCCCCGAGGCGGAGAAGCACGCCGGCCTCTCGCAGTTCCTGCTCGAGCTGAACACACCGGGGATCCGCGTTCGTCCTATTACGGACTTGGTGGGCGACCAACACTTCTGCGAAGTTTTCTTCGACGACGTGTTCGTGCCGGATACCGCGCTGCTCGGGCCCGAGGGCGCGGGCTGGAAGCAGGTGACGGGAGAACTCTCGCTCGAGCGCAGCGGCCCCGAGCGTTACCTCTCGAGCTTCGCGCTGTTCGTCGAGTTGTTGCGCGTGGCCGGGCCGGAACCGCAGGAGCCGCTGCGCAGCCTGATCGGCCGCGCGACGGCGCAGTTCTGGACGCTGCGGCAGATGTCGCTCTCGGTGGCGGGCCAACTCGCGGCGGGCCGAGATCCGATGCTCGAAGCTGCGGTGGTGAAGGACCTCGGCAACGAGTTCGAGCAGGAGTTGCCGCGGCTCGTGCAGGCCGCGCTCGATGAAGATCGCGCGCGCGACGGCGAACTCGCGCGGGTGCTCGCGCACCTCTTGCAGGTTGCGCCTTCGTTCTCGCTGCGCGGCGGCACGCGCGAAATCCTGCGCGGCATCATCGCGCGCGGTATGGGGCTGCGATGAGCGCAAGCGAAGCGCGCAGCGAGCCGCAGGCGAGCGGAGTCGACCGAGAAGAACGCGGGTGCGCAGCACCCGGCGAAGCGCGCAGCGAGCCGCAGGCGAGCGGAGTCGAACAGTGGCCTCAGTGGCCGGCATCGGCACCGCGATCGTGCTGGCCGCGGCGATCGCGATGAGCGACGAACGCGCGCTGCTCGCGGAGACCGTGAGCCGCCTGTTCGGCGACGCGTTCGCACGCGCGGCGGCGCGGCCAGAGCGCGCGGCCTTCGACGCAGAGCTGTGGGCGCAAGTCGAGGAATTAGGGCTTGCCGCGCTGCTCGTACCCGAGGCCGCGGGCGGCGCGGGCGGCTGCTTCGAAGACGCGCTCGCGGTCGTGCGCGAACTCGGGCGCTTCGCGGTGGCGCTGCCGCTCGCGGAGAGCCTGCTCGCCGCGCAAGCGCTCGCCGCAGCGGGCCTCGAGCGGCCCGCGGGCGCGCTCACACTCGCGCTCGACGTCGATGCGGGCTCGCGCCTCGACCCCGAACGCGGCCTCTTCAGCGGCTCGTTCGCCGACGTGCCGTGGGGCGCCGAAGCCGTGGGCGTGGTCGTTGTGTTGGGGAGCGGCGCGAGCGCGCGTATCGCCCTGCTCTCTCCGGCGCGCGCCGCCGAGTGCGGGCGCGGCGCGAACCTCGCGGAGGAGCCGCGCGCGCTGCTGCGCTTTGACCGGGCGCGCGCAGAATCCGCGCCGGTCGATTCGGGCGCCGCCGCGCGTCTCCACGAACGCGCCGCCTTGTTACGGACCGGTCAGATCGCGGGCGCGCTCTCGGCCGCGCTCGAACGTACGGTCGCCCACGCGCTCGGCCGCGTGCAGTTCGGCAAGCCGATCGGGCAGTTCCAAGCCGTGCAGCAACTGCTCGCGCGCATGGCGAGCGAACTCGCCGCCGTCGACTGCGCCGCAGCCGCGGCATTCCGCGCCGCGGACTGCGGCGAAGCGAGCTTCGAGATCGCGTGCGCGAAGCTGCGCGCGAACCTCGCGATCGACCTGTGCGCCGCGGGCGCGCATCAGATTCACGGCGCGATCGGCTTCACGCGCGAGCAGGATCTGCGGCTCTTCACGCAGCGCCTGCTCGCCTGGCGCGGCGAACTCGGCAACGACCACTACTGGGCCGCGCGCCTCGGCGGCGCTGTCGCGGCGCGCGGCCCAGCCGCGTTCTGGGCAGATCTCACCGCGCGCGCCGACGCAGAGAGCAGCGTGCGCGCGAGCTGATCTGCGCGGGACGTGCGCCGTGCGCCGCAGCCGAGCGCAGTCAGCGAGCCGCGCGCTCGGCGAGGTCGCGCACGATGCTCGCCGTTGTGCCCCACAGCACGACGCCCGCGTACTCGAACTTCGCGACCTCGCGCGGGCCGTGCTCGAAGCTCACCTCGACGCGCTGGTGGTTCGCGCGCTCGAGTGCGAACGCGAGCGGAATCTCGTAAACCGCGTCCACCTCGCGCGGATCCGGCGCAGCTACGAAATCGCCCGGCACGAAGCCGACCACCGGCTGAATGCGAAAGCCAATTAGGGTGGGATGCGCGTCGAGAAAGCCTGCGACGCGCACGCGGCTCGCGGGCACCCCCACTTCTTCTTCCGCCTCACGCAGCGCGGTACCGATGAGCGCCTCTTCGCCGCGCGCGATGCCGCCGGGAAACACGATGTCGCCGCTGCGCACCGGCACTCCGCTCGCGCGGCGCGTCAGCAGCAGCGTCGCCCCGGCCGCGCGCAGCACGATCGGCACGAGCACCGCGGACGCGCGCAGCGCCGCGAGCGAGAGGCCCGCGCTCGCGAGCGCGTCCTCGCCGAACACGCCCGTGAGTTCGCCCGTGTGCAGCGCGACCTCGCGCAGCTCGCGCGTCGCGCCCGCCGCGATGCGCGCCAGCAGTTCGCGCTCTTCGCGCTCGCGCTGACTCAGAGCAGCGCGATCGCGGCGGCAATGACGAGCAGCGCGAGGATCGCGAGCGGCGCGAGCCGCTTCAGCACGGGCATGCCCGCGGTCGCGAGCAAATCCACGGGTGCGGCTTCACGCGGCGCACTCGTCGGCGGCGACGCGGCCGCAGGTGTGCTGCTCGCGCTCGAGGTTCGCGACGAACTCGTTCAGCAGCTTTCCGCTCACCTCCGCAATCAGCCCGCGCCCCATCTGCGCGAGCCGCCCAACAATCGCGAGATCCGTCTCCACCGTGACGCGCGTGCCTTCGAGCGTCTCTGCGAGCGATGCCGTAACAGTCGCCTTCGCGCTGCCTTGGCCTTTGGTCTCGCGCCCCTCTGCGCGCAGCACGCCGCGATACGCCGCGTCGTCCTTCTCGACGAAGCTCGCGCGCCCCTCGTACTGCGCGAGCACCGGGCCGAGCTTCACTTTCACGCGCCCTTTGTAGGTGTCGCCTTCACGTCCGATCAACTCCGCGCCCGGCATGCACGGCGCGAGCCGTTCGAGGTCAGTGAGCACGCGCCAGGTCTCGGCGAGCGAGGCCTTCACGGTGAATTGGTTCTCGAGTTTCAAGCTGTGCGCCTCCGCGGGAGCGAACGCAGGGTTTCGCACCTCGGCGGCGCGGATTCAACCACGCGGAGCCTGCGCGGGCGTCACATCGCTGCGTATTATTGCGGGACCTGAGGTGCGGATGAAGTCTCTTCTCGTGCTCGCCCTGATGACTCCTTTGCTTGCCTGCGGCGATGCGCCCCCGCCGCCGCAGGCGAAACCGGAAGCCGCGCCCGCCACGCGCGGTCTCGTCTCGCGCAGTGAAGGCGTCTCGCCGGGTTACGTGCTCTTCAGCCCGCTGCTCGGCGACACCACCTACCTGCTCGACAACGACGGCCGAGTCGTCCACACCTGGAAGAGTGAGACCTCTCCGGGGGGCGATCAGTACCTGCTCGACGGCGGCCGCTTGCTTCGCCTGGGGCGCGATCCCGCGTTCACGCAGTTCCGCACGGGCGGCGTCGGCGGAGTCGCGGAGATCCTCGCGTGGGATGGCGAGGTGCTGTGGCGCTGGCCGTTCGCGAGCGCAGAGGCGGTGCTTCACCACGACTTCGAGCCGCTGCCGAACGGGCACGTGCTCGCGCTCGCGTGGGAAGCCAAGACTCCCAAGGAATCCGCGCGCGTGGGCCGGCGCGCCGACCGCACGCCAAAGCAGGGCTTATGGCCAGATTTTGTGATCGAGATCGAGCCGCTTCCGCCGGCGGACGCGCGCATCGTCTGGGAGTGGCGCGTCTGGGATCATCTCGTGCAGAACGTCGACCCGGCGCTGCCTGGCTTCGGCGCACCGGCGGAGAATCCGGGCCGCCTCGACATCAATGCCGGCAGCCCGAAACCAAGCGTGAGCGACGAGGAACTCGCCCAGCTGAAGGCGCTCGGCTACGTGCCCGACGACGCGAAGCCCGAGGATCTCGAGTCGGACTTCCTGCACGTGAACGCCATCGACTATCACGCCGGACTCGATCAGATCGCGCTCAGCGTCCCCAACCTCGGCGAGATCTGGATCATCGATCACGGCACGACGACGGCGCAGGCCGCGAGCGGCGCCGGCGGCAAGCGTGGACGCGGCGGGGACTTGTTATACCGCTGGGGCAACCCGAGCGCTTACGGTCGCGGCGCTGCGAGCGAGCAGCTGCTCTTCCATCAGCACGACGTGCGCTGGATCCCGGAGGGCCGCCCTGGCGCGGGCCATCTCACGATCTTCAACAACGGCGCGCGTGGAGGAGACGCAGACTACTCGTCGGTCGAGGAGATCTCTCCGCCACTGGGCGCCGACGGCCTGTATGCGCTCGCAGCCGGCGAGCCGTTCGCGCCGCGCGTTGCGAACTGGCGCTACGAGGCGCCCGTGCGGAAGTCGTTCTTCGCGCCGTTCATCTCCGGCGCGCAGCGCACGCCGAGCGGCAACACCCTCATCTGTTCGGGGCCACAGGGTCGCCTCTTCGAGGTGAGCCCGGGTGGCAAGATCGTCTGGGAGTACTCGAACCCATTCGCCGGAAGCGTGCGCATGGCGGACGGCTCGTCGCCGCAGCCGGTGCCCGACGACCAGCCGTACGCGGTGTTCCGCGCGACGCGCATCCCGCCGGATCACGCGGGCCTGCGCGGCCGCGCGCTCGCGCCGATGGCGCCGCAGCCGAAGCCCGAGCCGCCGCCAAAGCCGGCGAAGCCGACCCCACCGCCCGCTTGAAGCGTCAACGCGGCGATGCCGCTTCGTCAGCGCCGCCGGATGCCTAGCCCTTTGATCCGCGAAGCCACGTCGCTCTCCTGCGGAAACAATAATGGCTACGCAATGAGCCAGTACGACGCCCTGTGCGTCGTGGGAGACAAGTGAGATGAGCAACCGCTTCGCAGAGCTCGCCTTCACGCCCGCCGTCTAGGCGCAGCAAGAGGCCTACGGCTCACGCGCCAGCTACACGCGCTTCTCCCAAGAAGAGCCCTGAAACGATCGGCTCAGCTCCAAGGAGAGCGAGTTCATCGCGGCCCGCGACGGCTTCTACCTCGCGAGCGTCGGCGAATCGGGCTGGCATTACGTTCAGTCTCGCGGCGGTGCGCCGGGCTTTCTGCGTGTGCTCGACGAGCGCACCCTCGCCTGGGCCGACTTCCGCGGCAACCGCCAGTACGTGTCCGTCGGCAACGCCACCGGGAACGATCGCGTCGCGATGATCCTCATGGACTTCGCGAACCGGCGCCGGCTCGAGATCCTCGGCCGTGTGGAGGTCCGCAAAGTCGGCGCCGACGAGCACCTGGCCTCTCGGCTCGCGGTGCCGGGCTACAAGGCCGTCGTCGAGCGCGCCGTGCTCGTGCATGTGGCGGGGTTCGACTGGAACTGCCCCCAAACAAATTACGCAGCGCTTCACGCTCGAGGAGGTCGAGCAAGCGACGCGGCCGCTACACGAAACGCGTGGCTGAACTCGAGGCAAAGCTCGCGAGCTGCGAAGCACAGAGCGAGCTGCTCTGGGCCCCGCCGCTCGTCGGCATCACTCGCCCGCGAGCGCCGCTTCGCCACGCGTCGAGGCAGCGCGCCACGCGGCTTCGCCCCGTTTTGGTCCAATCGAGGCTGAACGCGCGCGCATACCCCAGGCACGTTGATTGCAAAACTCGCCGCGAGGGCCCGGTCCCACGCGGAGGAAGACATGCGAACGAAACGGCACCCGCTATCCGGCGCGCTCTACGATGTCCGGCCCGACGGCCTCGTCGAAGTCAGCAAGGGCGACAAGCGCGGCGTGTTTCACGCGGACGGCAGCTGGGCCTTTGGCGAACTGCGCAACTGCGACGCGCACCTGTGCGGCTGGATCGCGGGGCCTCAAGTCCCCGGCGGCCGTAACCCCAAGGATCGGCCCGCCGTGCGCGGCGCCGCGAGGAGCTGAGCATGGCGGGCAATGGCGAGCGCGGGATCTCTTATCAGGCGCTGCTCGACTCCGACACACGCGAAGTGCCGAAGGTGCTGCGCATCACCGCGCCGATCACGCCCGGCCCGCAGCGCGTGCCCGCCGAGCGGTACACGTCGCGCGCCTTCCACGAACTCGAGCGCGAGAAAGTCTGGAAGCGCGCCTGGCAGATGGCGTGCCGCGAAGAGGAACTCGCCGAGGTGGGCGACCACGTCGTGTACGACGTCGCGGGGCTCTCGTTCCTCGTGGTCCGCTCTGCACCGGGGGAGATCAAGGCGTTCCATAATGCCTGTCTGCACCGCGGACGGCAGCTGCGCGAGGCGGATGGCCGCGTGCAGGAGCTGCGCTGCGCGTTCCACGGCTGGTGTTGGGGGCTCGACGGCCAGCTGAAAGAAGTGCCGTGCCAATGGGACTTTCCCGACGTGACGCCCGCGCGCTACCGGCTGCCGGAAGTGAAAGTGGGCACGTGGGGCGGCTTCGTGTTCATCAACCCGGATCTGAACAGCGAGCCGCTCGAGAAGTTTCTCGGCGACCTGCCGCGGCACTTCGAGCGCTGGCCGCTGGAGGAGCGCTTCAAGGAAGCGCACGTCGCGAAGGTGCTGCGCTGCAACTGGAAGCTCGCGCAGGAAGCGTTCATGGAGGCGTACCACGTCGTCGCGACGCATCCGCAGCTGCTGGCGGGAATTGGCGACGCGAACTCGCAGTACGACGTGTTCGGCAACTTCTCGCGGGCGATCACGCCGAACGGCACGCCGAGCCCGCACCTCGGCTTCGCGCCGAGCGAACAGGACATGCTCGACGCCATGCTCGATCGCAATCTCGACGAGCCGCCCGCACTCACGGTGGGGGCAGGCGAGACCGCGCGGCAAGTCGCTGGCCGCGCGCGGCGCGAGGGAATGCGCGGCGTGCTCGGGGCGCGCGCCGACGAACTCTCCGACGCCGAACTCGACGACAGCATCTACTACACGCTGTTCCCGAACTTCCATCCGTGGGGCGCCTACAACCGCATCGTCTATCGCTTCCGCCCGAATGGCGACGATCACCGCACGTCCATCATGGAGTGCATGTTTCTCTCGCCGTTCACTGGCGAGCGCCCACCGCCGGCGAAGATCCACTGGCTCGGCGCCGACGACGACTGGACCGAGGCGCCCGAGTTGGGGCTGCTGGCGCGCGTCTTCAACCAGGACGTGTTCAACCTGCCGAAGGTGCAGGCAGGGCTCGGCGCGCTGAAGAACCCGGAGGTGGTGTTCGCCAATTATGGCGAGACCAAGCCGCGGCACTTCCATCAGCTGCTCGATCGCTTCCTCGCGCGGCCCTGACCCGCGCGCTCCCGGTGAAGGCTCGGCGCGCGAAGGCTCGGCGCGCGAAGGCCGCAACCACGCGGCGCGGCAGGAAGCGCAACGCTGCGCTGCGCCCGGTTTCCCGGGCAAAAGGCAACAACGTCCCCGGATTGCCTTTTCGGGTTAGTTGCCGAAGTCCCAGCCTTCGCCTTCGGCGTAGCGTG
>JANNDT010000095.1:0-5669 GCA_031387905.1 Deltaproteobacteria bacterium | reverse complement strand
TTCATAGCGGCACTCCTCGTAGCTCTTGCATCAGAGCATCGAGCCGCTAGCGCAGCGCGTGGCGCGCGCGGTGGGGACGGGTCTTGGTGGCAGCCTCGGTGAGGCCGAGGCCCTCGGCAGTCTCGGCAGTCGAGAAGCCTTCGATGTCGCGCAGCAGCAGCACTTCTCGATACAGCTCGGGCAGCTCGTCGATTGCGACGCGCACGGCTTTGCGCAGCTCGGCGCTCGCGACCGCCGCCTCGCCCGAGCGCGCCCACGCCGCGGGCTCGTCTTCGTGATAGCCGTCGCCGCGAAACTTCGGCAGCAGCTCCTCGATCGACTCTTCGGGGTGGCGGCGCTTGGTGCGCAGGCGCATCAGCGCGGAGTTCACGGCGATGCGGTGCAGCCACGTGATGAGGCGCGCGCTGCCGTCGAACTTGGCGAGGCCGCGGAACGCGAACAGGAAGGCGTCCTGCGCCACCTCCTGCGCGTCATGCTCGTTGCGTAACAAGCGGCGCGCCACGCCCAACACGCGCGGAGCACTCTCGCGCACCCAGCGCTCGTAGGCTTTTGCGTCGCCGGCGCGCAGGCGCGCGAGCAATTCGGCCTCCTCGGGCTCGAGCACGAGCGGCGTGCGCACCTCGCTCACCGCAGCAGCTCGAGAATCGCTTCGGGCGGGCGCATCGCCGACAGCCTAGCTCCGCCACCGGCGTTGAGTTCGTTGCCTAGCCCGGCCGTACGACCTCGCCTAGCTTGCGCCGCACTTGCGGGGGATTTCGTGTCGTTCTTGCGCTGGATCGGAATTGGCGGGGACGCGGCGCACGGACCCGCGGCGAGCGAGACGAAATCGGTACGCGAGATCTCCGCGCGCCTCGAGCGCCTCGACCCACAGCTCGCGCGCTACCTCGCTGCGTTCGCCTACGTGCTCGCGCGCGGCGCCAGCGCCGACCTAACGCTCGCCGAGGCGGAAGCGAACGAGATGCGCCGCATCGTCTCGGAGATCGCGAACCTCGCGCCCGACGAGACCGATCTGGTGGTCGAGATCGCGCGCTCGCAGGTGCGCTTGCTCGGCGGCACTGAGAACTACGTCGTGACGCGCGAGTTCAAGAACCTCGCGACGCGCGTGCAGCGCGCGCAACTGCTCGAGTGCTTGTTCGCGGTGGCGGCCGCGGACGGCACCGTCGCGGCGGCGGAATCCGCGGAGATCATCGCGATTGCCGAGGAACTCGGTTTCACGCGCGGCGAGGCGCACGCCGTGCGCGCGAAATACCGCGACCGGCTGAGCGAGTTTCAGAAGCGTTAGCACCGCGGCGAAGCGCGCCCGCTCAGCTTTGCGCGCTGGCCCGCACCTTCTCGAGGAATGCGGCGGCGGCGCGCACCGCGTGAGCGCTGCGCGGCGAGTGAAACACCTCGAACGCGTGCTGCGCGCCGTTCAATTCGAGATACGCGACGGGCTGGCGCGATTTTTCGCGGAGCGCGCGCACGAACTCGCGCGCTTCTTCCACGAATACGAGCGAGTCGTGAGTGCCTTGGATCACAAGGAAAGGCGGCGCGTCTGCGGTGACGCGCGTGATCGGACACATGGCGTCCCAGAACTCGGGAGCTTGCTCCGGGGTCGACTTGAAAACCTGCTTCGCCAGGATCGGCACCATCGACTGCGAGCCGCGAATGCCCTTGCGGTCGAGGAAGTCGTACACGCCGTAGAACGGAACCGCCGCGGCGACGCGCGTATCAACGCCCTCGAAGCCGGGCTGGAAGCGCGGATCGTTCGCCGATAGAGCTGTTAGGGCGGTGAGGTGTCCGCCAGCGGAGCCTCCGGTGACGCATACGAATGCGGGGTCGCCGCCGTACTCGGCGATGTGCGCGCGGATGAAGGCGATGGCGCGCTTCACATCGACGATGTGGTCGGGGAAAGTCGCCTTGGGCGAGAGCCGGTAGTTGGTAGAGACGCACACCCAGCCGTATTCGCTCGCGAGGTGCGCCATCAGCGGCTGCCCCTGCTCGCGCTTGTCGCCGATGATCCAGCCGCCGCCGTGGATCTGGAGCAACACCGGGCGCTTCTCGCCGGGCTTCGCCCCGCGCGGGCGGATCACGTCGAGCAGGTTGCGGCCACCCTTGTCGCCGGGCAGCGACTCGCCGTAAGCGATGTCCGCGAGCTTTTCGAGCTTGGGGTGCGAGAAGGCGAACGGGCGCGGGAAGCCGTGCAGCGGCGAGACGTCGCCGCGCGGACGCAGGCCGATCTCGGTGAGCGCGCGCTGCGCCTCCTCGCCACTGCTCATGCCGCGCAGATGCGCGCGCAGCAGCAGCGCGCAACTCGCGAGCGTGAGCGCGAGCGCAATGAAGCCCGCGGGCGCTGCGAGCGCGCCACCGGCTACGAAGCCGGCTGCGAGGAGAGCGTGGCCAACGATCGCGTGCGGCGCGAGTTCGCCCGCGATCCACGCGACCAGGAAATACAGCGGGGAGAGCGGACCCAGCTTGCGCGCCTGCACGTTCGTGCTGAGCGCGACAGCGAAGCCCAGCGCCGCCAGCAATAAGTAGAGCGACGCGCTGCTCATGCGGGGCGGCCTAGGAGCGCTTCAGCAGCAGCGTCTTCGGGTCGAGCGCGACGCGCAGCGCTTCGGGATTCGGATTCTCGTGATCCTTGAGCGCGCGCAGCCCAACCGCGCCGTTCTCCGGCTCGAGTGCGAGCACCACCGCGAAGTGGTCGCGCGCACTGGCGAACGCCGCCGGAAGGCTTGCGATCTGCTCGCTCGCCACCGACGCCGAGATCCAAATCTCCGCCGGAATCTCGGTAGCGAGGTCACGCAGAGCCTTGAGCTCCGCAGCGCTCGCGCGCGCGACGTCGAAGCCTTCCACGATCACCGCGCTCGGCTTGCCGCCCGTCGTCTCGCACAGCTTCACGGCTTCGCGCAGCTTCGCGGCGCCGAAGCCGGCGACCGGGTACGCGCGAATCGCGCGCAGCTGATCGATCTCGGACTGCACCACCGCGCCGTCTTCGAGACGCGTGGTCGCGCGCAGTTCGGCGAAGACCGTGTCGTAGTGCGCGCGCGTGTGGGCGACGGTTTGGTCGAGCACCACGTGGAGAACGCGGTCGCCGCGCAACAAGTCGTCGAGCGCGACGCCGACCAGGAACGAACTCTTCCCGACGCCCGCGCCCGCCAGCACGAGGCCGAGGTGGCCCTTGCCGAGCCCGCCGTGCAGGCCCTTTTCGAGCACCCGCAGCGGGCTCCTCGCAGTCAAGAATTTGCGATACATCGTGTCGTCTCCCGCCGCGCTGTGGGCTCTTGCCGACTCTACTTCGGCGATTCGGATTCTGGATTAATCGTCGTCCTCGCCCTTCAGCCGGCCCGAGAACTTCTCGACGAGTTTTTCCTTCACCTCGTTCGGCGCCGGCGAGTACTTCGAGAACTCGAGCGTGAACTCGGCTTTGCCCTGCGTGTTGGAGCGCAGGTCGGTCGCGTAGCCGAACATGTCCGCGAGCGGCACTTCGGCCTCGATCTGGCAGAAGCCCTCTTGCTCCGTCGTGCCCATCACGGTGCCGCGGCGCTGCATGATCGTCTTGATGATCGCGCCCTGGAACTCGATCGGCCCTTCGACGCCGAGCTTCATGATCGGCTCGAGCACGATCGGCTTGGCCTGCGGGTAGACCGCGCGGAATGCGCCGCGGGCCGCCGCCTGGAAGGCGTTGTCCGAGGAGTCGACGGAGTGCGCCGCGCCGTCGTCGAGCACGACACGCAGGCCGATCACCGGGAAGCCGATCAGCCGGCCCTTCGGGATCATCGTGCGGAAGCCCTTCTCGACCGACGGGATGAACTCGATCGGCACCTTGCCACCGCGCACGTCATCGACGAACTCGAAATCCGCCGAGCCGTCCGTGATCGGCTCGATGTAGCCAGCGATCTTGGCGTACTGGCCGGAGCCACCGGTTTGCTTGCGGTGCGTGTAGCTGTAGTCGGCGCGCTGCGAGATGGTCTCGCGGTACGCGACCTGCGGTGCGCCCGTAACAACCTCGACGCCGTACTCGCGCTTCATGCGCTCGACGTAGACCTCGAGGTGCAGTTCGCCCATGCCGCTGATGATCGTCTCGCCGCTCTCTTGGTCGACTTGCGAGCGGAAAGTCGGGTCTTCGCGCACGAAGCGGCCGAGCGCCTTGCCGAGGTTGGCGTGCGCTTTGTTGTCCTTGGGCCTGATCGAGAGCGAGATCACCGGCTCCGGCACGTGCATGCCGCTCATCGCGACGTCGATGGTGCCGTCCGTGAAAGTGTCGCCCGACGCGCAGTCGATGCCGAACAGCGCGACGATGTCGCCGCTCGACGACTCCTCGATGTCCTCCATCTCGTCCGCGTGCATGCGCACGAGGCGGCCCACCTTGTGGCGCCGTTGCGTGCGCATGTTCGTGATCGTGGTTCCCTTCAGCAGCGTGCCCTGATAAACGCGCACGTAGGTGAGCTGGCCGTAGCGGCCGTCTTCGAGCTTGAACGCCAGCGCGATCAGCGGCTTGTTGGGGTCGGCCGAGATCACGATCGGGACCTCGTCGTTCGAGAGGTCGACGCCGGTGTTCTCGACGTCGGTCGGGCACGGCAGGTACGCCGTCACCGCGTTCAGCAGCAGCTGCACGCCCTTGTTCTTGTAGGCGGAGCCCATGAAGACCGGCGTCAGCGCCAGCGAGATCGTGCCGCGGCGGATCGCGTCGTGGATCAGGTCCTCGGTGACGCGCTCTTCGAGGATCGCCTCGGTGAGCGCGTCCGAGTACATCGAAACCGCATCGAGCATCTCTTCGCGCGCAGTCCTCGCTTCGTCCAGTTGCCCGGCCGGAATGTCTTCCTCGACGACGTGCTCGCCGTTGTCTCCCTCGAAGCGGAAGGCTCGCATTTTCACGAGATCGATGATCCCGCGGAAATCGCTCTCGAGGCCGATCGGCAGCTGGATCAGCACCGCGTTGTGCTTCAGCTTCTCGCGCAGGCCCTCGACCACACGGCGCGGGTTCGCGCCCGAGCGGTCGAGCTTGTTAATGAAGGCGACGCGAGGAACCTTGTAACGGCGCATCTGGCGGTCGACGGTCATCGATTGCGACTGCACTCCGGCGACGCCGCACAGCACCAGAATCGCGCCGTCGAGCACGCGCAGCGAGCGCTCGACTTCGATCGTGAAGTCCACGTGGCCGGGCGTGTCGATGATGTTGACGTGGTAGCCGGCCCACTCGGCGTGCGTCGCAGCGGACTGGATCGTGATGCCGCGCTCGCGCTCGAGCTCCATGAAGTCCATCGTCGCGCCGACGTGGTCCTTGCCCTTCACCTCGTGGATCTTGTGAATCCGCTGCGTGTAGAAAAGGATGCGCTCGGTGAGCGTCGTCTTGCCCGAGTCGATGTGGGCGCTGATGCCGATGTTGCGGACTTTCGAGAGTTCCATGCCTGAACCGTAGGCGCGGGCCGCGATGAGCCGTTGCCGAGTGAGAAGCCCGTTGGCCGCGCGCCGTGGTCGCCGACTTTCGGCGCAGCGCTCGGCCCTTCGGGCCCCGATGCATTCCAGTGTTGCTGAGAGCGGTGAGAGTGGGCCGGGAGAGCGCCGGAGTGTCGCCCGGTCGCGCCCCTTCCCTACTCATCGGGGGCCAAAACGGGCGCGAAAGTAGGCGCTCCGCCTCGCGGGGCAACCCTTCACCCCGAGGGAAGGGGGACGTTCCACGACGAAAC
>JANNDT010000561.1:0-6169 GCA_031387905.1 Deltaproteobacteria bacterium | reverse complement strand
GTCGACGCGCGGCGGCTCGCGGTTGGCGGCGACAGCGCAGGCGGCAATCTCGCGGCAGCCGTCTCGCTGCGCGCGCGCGACCAAGTCGGCCCCGCGATCTGCTTCCAGCTCTTGGTCTACCCCGTCACCGACGCGGACTTTACGACTGGCTCGTACGTGCAGAACGCCGAGGGTTATCTGCTGACGGCTAGCGCGATGAAGTGGTTCTGGGGCCACTACGCGCCGAGCCAAGCGCAGCGCCGCGAGGCCTACGCCGCGCCGCTGCGCGCGGCCGATTTGTCCGGGCTGCCGCCCGCATGGGTGTGCACCGCCGAGTTCGATCCGCTGCGCGACGAGGGCGAGGCCTACGCCAAGCGCCTCCAGCAGGCGGGCGTCTCGACCGCACTGACGCGCTACGACGGCCTGATCCACGGCTTCATCTCGATGGGACTGGTCACGCCGAAAGCGCAAACTGCGGTCGACGAAGCCGTGGCGGCGCTGCGGAAGGGCCTCGGCGGCTGAGCCGCTCGAACTTCCGCCGATCCTCGGTAAGCGGGTAAAGGCTGCGCGGATCCGCGCCGATTCAACCTGCATGCCCTCGGCTCGCCCGCTTCTTGACGATTCGCTGCTTTCGGAGATCGCTGAGCGGCGGCTCGCGCTGCGGGTGCCCGTGAGCGTCGAAGTCGCGCTGCGAGATGGCTTTCGGAAACGCCGCGGGGAGTTGCTCGACCTCTCGCTGACGGGTTGTCGGCTGCGCTTCGCGGAACCGGTCACCGCAGATCGGCGGCCATGGCTATGGCTTCCCGCTGGCCTCGGCGGCCGCTTCTCCCACCCCATCGGCAGCGAGGTCGCCTGGACCGATTCAGTCTCCGGCGCGCCGACTGGACACTGCCAGGTGGGCCTGCGTTTCAGGCGCTTCCCGTTGGCTGGGCAGGCGCGCCTACTCCGCGTGCTGAACGAACTCCTCGCGCGCGTCGCGAATTTGGAGCTGCTGCCGGAAAAGGAGGCGCCGCCCGAACGGCGCGGCGCAGCGCGCGTCCCGTACGACCGGCGTGTGATCGCGCGCGGCGCCGGTTCGCCGCTCGTGCTGCTCGGGCGCGATCTCTCCGTGAGCGGCATCAGCGTCGAGACGCGCCGCGCGCTCGCGATCGGAGATCGCCTGCAGATCGCGCTGCACGCCGGCGGAGACGTGCCGCTCGTCGTGAGCACCGAAGTCGTGCGCTCCGTGGACGAAAGCACCTGGGCGCTCGCGTTCCGCGAACTCAGCCCCGCGCAGCGCGAACGCGTCGAAGCAATTCTCCACGACCAACTCGCGCCGCACGCTCCGAGTAGCTCGCTGCTGGTTTCCGAGCTGCGCTAGTGGCCGCGAGCGCGGAGCGCGCGCGCGGCCCCAAGCGGACGTCCGTGCTTACTTCGCTCGCTGTCGCTCGCTGCGCGCTTCGGATCGCGCGCGAAGCCGCGCAATCCGAAATCCTCCTTGTCTACTTCGCTCGCGGTCGCTGGCTGCGCGCTTCGCGTGATTCCCAGCGCCCTAAATCGAGGCGCCGCGTTATCGAGCTAGTCCCCGCGTTTCCTGCGGCACGTCACGCAGGTTGCTCACTGCGCGAAGGGCCTCGGTGACGGGGTGCCTCGATTCACGGCGCGAGGCCGCAAGCGAAGCGCGCAGCGAGGCGGAGTCCTCGGAGCCGAGCGAAGTAAATAAGGAGGAGGCGGACGCCTCGCTCGCTGGGATCGGCAACGAGGTGGTTTATCGGAACAGCCGCGAAATCGAACTGCCATCGTGAATTGCTCGAATTGCGTCGGCGAACAGGCGCGCGACGGCGAGCACCTGAATCTTGTCGATGCGCTTCTCGGGAGCGAGCGGCAGCGAGTCGGTCACGATCAGCGAGCGCAGCGGCGAGGCCTCGAGGCGCGGGATCGCTTTACCCGAGAGCACGGCGTGTACGCAGGCCGCCTCTACCGAGAGCGCGCCGCGCTGCAGCACGAACTGGGTTGCCTCCATCAGCGTGCCGCCGGTCGCGATCTCGTCGTCGATGATCAGCGCGTGCTTGCCCTCGACGTCGCCGATCAGGTGCGTGGCGCGCGCGTCCTCGTCGTCGCCGTAGCGGCGCTTGTCGACGATCGCGATCGGCAGGTTCAGGCGGTTCGCGTAGGCGCCGATTTCTTTCGACTCGCCCACGTCGCCGGCGACCAGCACGTAATTCGAGAGATCGCGTGTCGCGCGCAGGTGGTCGCACAGGATCGGCGCGGCTTGCAGTTGGTCAGCCGGGATGCGAAAGAAGCCCTGTACCTGTGGCGAGTGGAGGTCCATCGTGACGACGCGGTCGGCGCCAGCGGTCTGTAACAAGTCAGCCATCAGGCGGGCGGTGATCGAAATGCGCGGGCGGTCCTTCTTGTCGGAGCGCGTGTACGGGAAGTAGGGGAGCACCGCGGTGATGCGGCCGGCGCTGGCGTGCTTCAGCGCGTCGATCGTAATCAGCAGCTCGATGATGCCGTCCGAGACGGGCGCGCACGAGGGCTGGATCACGAACACGTCCGCCTCGCGCACGTTCTCTTCGATCTGCACGAGCATGTTCTCGTTCGAGAAGCGCACCACGCTCGACGGGCAGAGGTCGATGCCCAGGTGGCGGCAAATGTCGCGCGCGAGCTGTGGGTGCGCGGTGCCACTAATGACTTTGATGTTGCCGATCATTCGTGTCCCCCGCGCGCCGCCGCTTTGCGGACACACGAATCCGAAGGAGAGCGCGCCCGGCGATCTTATCACCGGCCTCGCGCGTTGCTCGCAGCGACTTTGGCCCAGCCGTCACGCAATCCGACGGTGCGATTGAAGACGGGCGCGCCCGGGCGCGAATCGGGGTCGGCGCAGAAGTAGCCGATGCGCTCGAACTGCACGCGCGAGCCGGAGGCGGCATTCGCGAGGCTCGGCTCGAGCCACGCGCGGGGGATCACTTCGAGCGAGTGCGGGTTCAGGTCGGCGAGGAAGTCGCCACTCGCGGCGCCGGGCTCCTCAGCACTGAACAGCGTCTCGTAGATGCGCACTTCTGCGGCAACTGCGTGCTGCGCGGAAACCCAGTGCAGCGTGCCCTTCACCTTGCGACCGTCGGGCGAATCGCCGCCGCGCGTCGCGGGGTCGTACGTGCAGCGCACTGCCGTGATCTCGCCCGCCGCGTCCTTCTCGACGCCGGTGCACTTCAGGAAATACGCATAACGCAGGCGCACTTCGTTGCCGGGATAGAGGCGATGGAAGCCTTTGGGCGGAACCTCAGCGAAATCCTCGCGTTCGATCCAGAGCTCGCGCGCGAAGGGAACTTTGCGCGAGCCAGCGGTGGCGTCTTCGGGGTTGTTGACCGCCTCGAGTTCCTCGCCGGGGCCCGCGGGGTAATTCTCGATGATGATCTTCAGCGGCCGCAGAACCGCCATCGCCCGGGGCGCCGTCTTGTTGAGGTGCTCGCGGATCTCGAACTCGAGACGCGCCAACTCGATCACGTTGTCGCGCTTCGCGACGCCGACGCCATCCCAGAAATTGCGGATCGATTCGGGCGTGTACCCGCGCCGGCGCAGGCCCGCGAGCGTCGGCATGCGCGGATCGTCCCAGCCGCGCACGTGGCCGCCTTCGACGAGTTGGCGCAGCGAGCGCTTGCTGACGATCGTGTGCGAGACGTTCCCGCGCGCGAACTCGATCTGCTCGGGGCGCGGCTTGGGCAGATCGAGCGCCTCGAGGATCCACTCGTAGAGCGGGCGATGCGGCGCGAACTCGAGCGTGCAGAGCGAGTGCGTGATCTGCTCGATCGCATCCGAGAGCCCGTGCGCGAAGTCGTACATCGGGTAGACGTGCCACGCGCTTCCGGTGCGATGGTGCGCGGCGTCGACCACGCGGTACAGGATCGGATCGCGCATCTGCTGCACCGGCGATGCCATGTCGATCTTTGCGCGCAGCGTGCGCGTGCCGGGCCGGAACTCGCCGGCGCGCATGCGCGCGAACAAGTCGAGGTTCTCTTCGATGCTGCGCGTGCGGAACGGGCTGTCGATGCCGGGCTCGCTGAGCGTGCCGCGCCGCGCCTCGAGTTCCTCGGATGAGAGATCGCACACGAACGCCTTCCCGCGGCGAATCAACTCGACCGCGTGCGCGTGGAGCTGCGGGAAATAATCACTCGTGAAGTGCAGGTGATCGCCCCAGTCGAATCCCAGCCAGCGCACGTCGGCGAGGATCGACTCGACGTACTCCTGCTCTTCGGCGGCGGGGTTCGTGTCGTCGAAGCGCATATGGCAGCGCCCGCCGAACTCGCGCGCGACGCCGAAGTTGAGGCAGATCGATTTGCCGTGGCCGATGTGGAGGTAGCCATTCGGCTCGGGCGGGAAGCGCGTGACGATGCCGGTGTGCTTCCCACTCGCGAGTTCGTCGCGAACGATCTGACGAATGAAGTCGAGCGGCTTGCTCGCCTCCGTGGCGCTCATGGTTTCCTCCAAAACGCGCGCAACTTAACGGAGTGCGATCGGAAACTCAGCGCGTGGAGGCAATCCAAGCGCTTGGCGCCTTCTCCGCGCAACTACCGCCGGCGGACGCCGCGAACCGCTCGGCGCTAAAAGCGGCCGGCGCGCCGCGCTGGAAGTATGCGAGCGCGGTGCAGCGCTGTGCCGCGTCGGCGTAGCTCGCGTCCGCTTCGACCGCCGCGATCAACTCCGCGAGCGTTTCGGTCTCGGCGCTCATCCGGATGCCGCCGCCCTCCGGCGTATCGAGCACGACGTACTTGTCGCCGGCCTCGCTCCACGCGCTCCAAAGCGGCTGATCGCCTTTCGCGCCGCGGCCCGGATCGCCGTCGCGCGCGAACGCGGCCCAATAACTCTGCATCGAGGCGGAGAGCGCCTCGCGGCCGGACGCGTTGTCGTCGTTGAAGAGGAAGCGGCCTTCGGGGCCGAGTTCCCAGTGATCGAACACGAACGGGATCTCGAGCCCGTGGCCGGCGCCGATCAACTCACCGAGATTGGCCCAGAGCACGGAGGCCTCTTCGTCCCAATCCCAGCGATACGCAAACACGCGGCCGGGTTGCACGCCCGCGAGCGCGCGGGCGGGCTCGTCGACGCCACCGATCTTCCAGTTGCGCGTCGCATAATCGGTGTCGCGGAAGTAGGCGGTTTTGTCTTTCACGATCGGCAGCACGCCGAACAGGCGGCGCACGTAGCGCCGGTCGAGGAAGAAGAAGAGCTTGTTCTCATCCTTGTTGGTGCCGAGCAGGACCGGCACCGCGTTGTGCTTGCCGGCGCGAATCACGCTGAGCGTGTCGTCGGCCGGGAGCACCGTGCCGTCGGCGAAGACTTGCGGCGCGTCGTACATGCCGAGTCCGCCGGAGTCGTACGCGCGCAGCAGCTGATCGGCGGGCACTTCGCGCAATGCGTCGGGCGCGATGCCGAGCCGCTTCACGATCTCGGCGGAGCTATTAATCCCGCCGGGCGCTGGTGCGTCCAGCGGATTCTCCGCCTCGGCGAAGCTGCTCGAGCGCGTGCCGCCACTCTGCGAGATCGCGCGCTGGAAGAGTCCAGCGGCGCGCGGCGAGACGAGCAGGGCGAGCACATTCCGCCCGCCTGCGGATTCACCGAAGATCGTGACGTTGCCCGGGTCGCCACCGAACGCCGAGACGTTGTCGCGAACCCACTCGAGCGCGCGGATCTGGTCGAGCGTGCCGTAGTTGCCGGAGTTGTCCGCGAGGCAGCTGGGGAGATCGAACGGGGGCGGCGTCGCGTGGTCGCCTATCCCTGCATCGGTATACGCCACTGCAGTTGGCTCGCACGGGAGACGCAAGCTCGCGTGGCGGAACCAGCCGAGCGCGCCGAGTCGGTAGTTCGCCGTCACGACGATCACGTTCTGTTGCGACGCGAGCGCGCTGCCGTCGTAGAACGCGGTCGAGCCGATCGTGTTGCCGCCGCCGTGGATCCACACCATTACGGGCAGGCGCGCGGCCTCGACCGGGACGGCGCTCGCGGCGAAGGCGGGCGCGTAGACGTTCAGGAAGAGGCAATCCTCGTGGCCGATGATCGAGCCGGGTTTTCCCGGCACGCCGCCGACGCTGCTCGCGAACTGTGGGCAAGACGCGCCGAAGGCGAGGGCCTCGCGCACGCCATCCCAACGCGCGAGCGCCTGCGGCGCACGCCAGCGCAGCGCGCCGGTGGGCGGCTGCGCGAACGGCAAGCCGAG
>JANNDT010000542.1:0-20534 GCA_031387905.1 Deltaproteobacteria bacterium | reverse complement strand
CGACCGCACGCCCCCCCCCTTCCCCGCACCGTAAGAACCCGGACACACCCCTTACTTTCGGTGAGCGGCTTCGAGACGAGCTGAGACCCCAACCGCTCCCGTCCGCGCGCGCTCGCGCGATAGATTGCGCGGCATGTCGCCCCAGCGTCCGCTCGTGAGCGGCATCGTCACTTGCTTCAACGAGGAGCGGCACCTGCGCGCCTGCCTCGAGAGCCTGGCGTGGTGCGACGAGATCGTGGTGCTCGATTCGTTCTCGACCGACCGCAGCGCCGAGATTGCGAAGAGCTTCCCGAACGTGCGCTTCCTCGAGCGCACCTATTACGGCGCCGCGGCCGCCAAGAATTTTGCGATGGAACAGGCGCGCCACCCGTGGCGATTCATCCTCGATTCCGACGAGCGCTGCACGCCCGAACTGCAGCGCGAGATCGAAGTGCTGCTCGCCTTGGGCCCTGCACACGGCGCCTACACCGTGAAGCGCCGCTGCTTCTTCCTCGGCAGCGAGATTCGTTTCTCAGGCTGGCAGCGCGATCGCGTGGTGCGCCTTTTGATGCGCGGCGCCGCGCGCCACTCGAACGCGCGCGTGCATCCCAAAGTGATCGTGGAAGGCGAGGCGCCCGTGGTCGCGAACGCGATTCTTCATTACATGATCGAGGACTTTCACGAGTACCTGAAGCGCATGCTGAAGTACGGCCATTGGGGCGCTGCGCAGGCTTGGCGCGACGGCGTGCGCGCCCACTCATTCGCTGACGTCTGGTTCCGGCCGACCTGGCGCTTCTTCCGCGGTTACGTGCTGCAGCTCGGCTTCCTCGACGGAGGCGTCGGCGTCGCGTTCTGCATGTGTCAGGCGTTCGCGGCCTACGCGAAGTGGTCGCTGCTTTGGAGCTGGCAGCTCGATGCCAAGCGCGGCCGCGAGCCGCAGTTGCCCGAGTTCGACGAGCGCGAGGAAACCTGGCGGGTGTCGGACGGAGCGCGCGAGTAGCGGCTCGACGGATCGCGGCGCGCTCGGCATGCTGCTTTGCACTCGCCCCGCGGTCCCGCGAATCGAGTTCGAGTTGAATAACATGGATATTCGCGCCGCCCTCATCGCCATTCACCGCGCTCTCGTCGAACGTGAAGTCGAGCACGCATTGGTCGGCGGGTTAGCTCTCGCCGCCCACGGTGCCTCTCGTGCGACTGTGGACATCGACTGGATTGCAGACGGCTCACGGACCGACGTCATCGACGAGCTGTTGCGGTCGTCGGGTTACGAGCGAGCGCATCTCACGCACAACGTCGGCAACTACGTCTCGCGCGACCCTGTGAAGGGTCGCATCGACTTTCTCTTCGTCCGTCGCGAGCGCGGCGTGGCGATCCTGAACAGGGCAACCGAGCGCGCCGTGCTCGGAGAGACCGTTCGCGTTGCGGACGCCTCCGACCTAATCGGCCTCAAGGTGCAGGCTTACTCGAACAACCCAAGCCGGCGCGTGCGTGATCTCGCAGACGTCGACCGCTTGCTTCAATTTGCCGAGGTGGACCTCGCTCGCGTGCGGGACTACTTCCGCCTCTTCGATCGCGAGAAGGACCTCGACGAACTGCTCGCCGCGAGGGCAGAGCGATGAGTCGCTTTCCGCGAGACATGGAAGAATTTCGCGACGACGCGCTGTCTCCCGAAGTAGTGGAGGAGTTCGCCGCCTCCGCGCGCGCAGTCCACGCCTGGGAGCGCGCGAACCCGATTTCGCTGGAACAGATCCTCGACTGGATCGATCAGCTGCGCGCGGCGTTCGGAGATCCTGAACCGGACCGCACGCCGTGGCGAGGCAACGACTTCAAGATCGACTGAGCGCGCGCCATCGCGGCGCCGCGTTCACGGCTCCTCGACGATCTTCAGCGCCCGATTCGGACAAAAGCGCACCGCGGCTTCGGCTTGCGCGCGCATCTCGTCTGGCAGCGGATCGAGCAGCAGTCGCGCCTGTCCATAATCACCGGCGCGCTCCACCACCAGAAATATCTCCGGCGCTTCGCCCATGCAGACGCCGTGGCCCTGGCAGAGCTCGCGGTCGATCGCCACGCGCAGTCTCATCTCGCTCGCCTCCTGTAGCGGAGCCTGCACGGCTCGCTCGTGCGCAGAATCAACGACGGCATCACGTCGCGGTAGCTCTCGGGCGCGTCCACCAATGCGAACTCGTAGCGCGCGAGCAGCGCCGTGAAAATTGCCTTCACTTGCAGCAGCGCGAACGCATTCCCCACGCACTTGCGGCGCCCGCCCCCGAACGGGATGTACGCGAACACGTTGTCAGGGAATGCGCGCTCGGGATCGAAGCGCTCCGGGTCGGGGTATTGCTCGGGGATGCGGTGCGCGACGTAAGGCGAGACCACGATCGTCACGCCAGCGGGGATGACCGCGCCCTTGAACGCGAAATCGCGCTTAACAAGCCGCATCAGCGTGACGAGCGGCGGGTGGATGCGCAGCACCTCGAACACGAAGCGCTCGAGCGCGGGTAACTCGCGCAGCGCGGCGTGGCCGAGCTGGCCGCCCGGCGCGTACACCGAATCGACTTCGCGGCCGACGCGCGCTGCGTGCTGCGGGTGACGCGCGAGTTCGACGATCGTCCAGCTCGCGGTGTTCGAGCTGGTGTGAAAGCCCGCGAACATGATCCAGATGACCATGCCCACGATCTCGTCGTCCGTGAGCCGCTGGCCGTCGAGATACACCGCCTCCATGAACGATTGCAGCATGTCCGGCGACTGCGCGCCGCTGCGCCTTCGCTCGTGAATCACCGCGCCGATCAGTTCTGCGAGCCGCGCGCGCGAGCGGTCGCGGCGCGCGAACGCCTCCTGCTGGCCGTAGGGATCAACGATCGACTCGGCGGAGACCGCGTGCTCGAGATCCTGATAGAGCGCGCCGAACTCGTCGGTCAGCTTCGCGCGGAACTCGCTGCCCATTAGGCAATGCGTCGAAGTGCGCAGCACGAGTTCCTTCAACTCGTCGTAGAAGTCTTTTTCGCCAGCGTCGTCCCAACGCGCCACCCAGTCCTCTACTTCGCGCGCGATCACGCTCGCGTAGCTCTGCATGCGGCCCTCGCGCAGCGCGTTCGCCTGCATCTTCACTTGCTGGCGCTCGATTGCGAGAGGCGCGCCGAACTGAATGCCCTCGCCGAACACGGGCACCATGAACCGGTAGGGCT
The DNA here is from genome assembly GCA_031387905.1 of Deltaproteobacteria bacterium. GTDB lineage: Bacteria > Myxococcota_A > UBA9160 > UBA9160 > UBA6930 > VGRF01. Next base: position 17,370 of record JANNDT010000542.1, on the reverse strand, counting down.
CGGACGGGGAGAGCTGGTCGTCGGGCGCTCGGAAGACGGCCTCGGACGCCTCGGGGCTGCTCAATAACACGTGGCGCGCGCCGCCGAGATCGAACTCCGCGAACTCGCCGCATTCGCGGTAAGCGCGCAGCATGAAGTTCGCGGGATGCACCACGAACTCTTCGTAATGCCCGCTCTGCGGCTTCGCGCCCGAGACGCGCGGCCAGGGCGGCGCGCTCACGCTGCGCTCTTTGGCCGCACTTGCGGAAAACCAGGATGACGGAACGCGTCGCCCGGCGAGAGCACGCCCGGCAGCAACTGGAACACGCTGGTCGCCGTTTGTTCCTCCACGAAGGTGCGCCGCTGGCCCGGCCGCGCGGCGTACTTCGCGCCCGCACCGAAGAACCGCAATGACAACGTCCGCCGCCGCGCGCCGGAGCGGGTCGCGGCGCCGCCGTGAAGCAGCGCTGGGTGGAACACGATCGCGTCGCCGGGCTCGACGCCGAACGAAACGACATCCCAGCTTTTGCTTCGAGCGGCGCGCTCCATCTCGATATCCGGCAAGCGCGGCATCGAGCCATCGCCGTAGATCGGCGCGGTGTCGTCTGCCGGATCGAAGCGCGAGCCGTCGTAGAGCGGGCCGCGCTGCGAACCGCGCACGAACTCGAGCGAGTGCTCCTGCGCCACGCGCTCGAACGAGATCCACATCACGGCGACCTCGTCGCCTTCGATCGGCAGGTACGACGCATCCTGGTGCCAGGGCGTGCGGCGCGTGTCGCCGCCTTCTTTCAGGAATACCTGTTCGTACATGAACCAGACGTCGGGCGTGCCCCACAGCGCTGCGACGTGATCTGCGGCGGGCGACTCCGTAACAAGCTCGCGATAGGCAGGCCAGGCGGCGCGGTTCGCGAGATCCTGATAGAAGCGTCCGCTGCCGCCCGCGTAAGTGTTCGCGCTCGGGCTCGGGTTCGCGAGGCTCCAGTCGTAGGCAGCGAGCGCTCGCGCCAGCGCGGCGGAGTCGAGCGCGCCGCGTAGGCACACGACGCCGTCGCGGCGGTAGGTCTTGCGCAGGGAGGCGTCCAGCATGGTCGTCATCCGATCCGATAGTCCGCCGGATTCACCGCGCGCGTTTGCTGCCAGTACTCGAGCAACGTGAACGGCCAGTTCTGCGCGACGCGACCGCTCGCGCTCTTGTACCAGCTGCTCACTTTCGAGACGCCCCACACCATGCTCAGGTTGCCCTCGTCGATGCGCGCGTTGAACGCGTCGTGCACGCCCTGCTTGCAGTCCATCGAGCGCTTGCCGCTCTCGAGCAGCATGCGGATGGCGTTCACGATGTAATGCGTCTCGCACTCCGAGAAGTAGATGATGCTGCCATTCACGACGATATTCGTGTTAGGTCCGTACATGAAGAAGAAATTCGGGAAGTTCGGCGCGGTGAGGCCCAAGTAAGCGCGCGCGTTGCCGTCCCACTGTTTGTGCAGATCGGCGCCGTTTCGGCCGAGCACCTGCATCGGCGTCAGGAACTTCGAGGCTTGGAAACCGGTGGCGTAGACGATCACGTCGGCAGGCCGCTCCACACCGTCCTGTGTGACGACGCCGTTCGCCGTGATCTCGCGAATGCCGTCGGTAATCAGATTCACGTTGGGGCGCTTCAGCGCCGCGCACCAGACGCCGTTGTCGACGAGGATGCGCTTGCTGGCGGGCGGATAGTTCGGCACGACCTTCGGGACTAGGTCCGGGCGATCGGCGAGCTGTTCGCGCAGCGCGTCCGCGAGCAGCGCGCGCAGTTCCTCGTTTCCGGCGCTGACGCTGTCCTCGCGCCCGGTCCAGTCGCGATCGACGCGCACGCGCGGTAGGAACATGCCGTCGCCCGTGCGCCAGAACAGCCAAAAGCGGTGCCAGTGCCCTGAGTGCGGAACGTGCGCGAACAGCCAGCGCTGGCCGAACGGGATCTCGGCGTGATAGTCGGGCGCCGGTAACAACCAGTTCGGCGTGCGCTGATAGATGTCGAGCTGCGCGACCTGCTCGGCGATTACGGGCACGAACTGCGCGGCCGTTGCGCCGGTTCCGATCACCGCGACGCGCTTGCCTCTCAGATCGACTGTGTGGTTCCAGCGCGCCGAATGGAACGACGGCCCACGGAAGCGATCTCTGCCCGCGATCTCGGGGAGCTTCGGCTGGTTCAGCTGGCCGACCGCGCTGATCAGCGCGCTCGCTTCGAGAAACTCCTCCACGCCGTCCGGCTTGCGCACGCGAATGCGCCAAAGCGAGCGCTCTTCTTGCCAGGCGGCCGAGAGCACCTCGGTCTTGAAGCGAATCAGCTTGCGCAGGCCGAAACGTTCGGCGCACTCGCGGAAGTAGGCGAGCAACGCGGGCTGGGTGGAATAATGATTCGGCCAGTCGGACTTTTGCGCGAACGAGTAACTGAAGAACGAGTTCGCGACGTCGACGCGGCAACCGGGGTAGGTGTTCTCGTACCAGGTCCCCCCCACCTCGTCGTTCTTCTCGAGAATTACGCACGGCACGCCGGCCTGCGTGAGACGATGCGCGGCGAGCAGGCCCGACATGCCGGCGCCAATGATGACTACCCGGAACTCGCGGCCCGGCGCGAGCGTCTGCGCGTTCCAGTTCGGCGCGCGCAAGTCGTTGTCGCCGACCGAGAGTTCTTCCTTCACGAGCGGCAGGTACGGCTCGATCTCCGCTTCGGGCGAAATCCAGCGCAGGATCCCGCGCAGGAAATCGTCGCTCGGCGTTGGCGGCGCGGGACAGCCGGCGTCGCGGTAGTTCGCGAGCACCGAGAGCGCGAGCGCGCGCGCCTGCTGCGCCGCCGCTTCGCCGCCCTCGAACCCGCTCGGGTCGCCCACCATCGAGGACGTATCCGGCCGCAGCTCGGCGCGCAGCACTCCGAGATCGCCCGTGATGTGCGCCAGCGCGGGCAACAGCGAGGGCAGGTGCGCCTCCGCCAGCGCGCGGGCGATCTCCTCGTCCGATTCCGTAATCACCAAGGCCGGACGCGAGAGATCCATGCGAGGTGCTCCGGGTGCGGGAACGCGATTGCACCGCAGCGCGGGGGCGAGCGCCAGATCTGTGCCCCGCCTTCGCGCTGTGCTGGCGGACTCCTGTCCTCCGGTTCACTCTCGCGGTCGCACGCCGTACCGCCTGATTGGCGAGGGCTGCCTCACGAGGAGAAACGATGAAGAAACTCTGGCCGTACGCGCTCCTGCCCGTCGCGGTACTGATCGGCTACTTCCTCTACTGGCCTCAATGCAGCAGCACGTGGCTCTGGACAGAGCGACTGCCCGCTGCGAGTCGATTCGACTCCGTCCTGGGCGGCGCCGCCTATCTCGATCGCGAGACAGGGCTGGTTTGGGAAGCCGGCCAAGACGCGCTTCCGCGCAGCTGGGTGACCGCCCGCGAAGTGTGCATGGATCGCAAGATCGGAGATCGCAAAGGTTGGCGGCTGCCAGCGTTCAACGAACTCAGCAGCCTGATCGACGCGACGCAGACGAACCCCGCGCTTCCCGCCGGCCATCCCTTCGTGAACGTCCTGAACAACGTCTATTGGTCCGCCTCGACCAGCGCCCTCGCCGCGAGCCCTGGCACCCACGCCGTCGCAGTCGACTTCGGGCTCGGCGACGTCAGCATGGTGAACAAGGGGAACTCCGCTCGCGTGAAGTGCGTGCGCGGCGCCATGGCGGGCCCGACGATCTATTGACGCGAAACCCGCCGCGCCTCGAGTGAAGCCCGCGCGCCTCAACTCCCGAGCTTCCAGTTCGCCTCCGCCACCAGCTTCTGCATGAACTCCTCGCCGTAGGCGTCCTCGGGCGCGGCGCGCACGAGGCGATCGAGCACTTGCGCGTCTTGGCCCACGAGAATGCGCCAGCGGTTCTCACGCACGCCGTCGAGGATCACTTTCGCGGCGTCGGCGGCGCTCATGGGCGCGTCGTCGCGGAAGCTGTCGCCGCCCGCGATCAGCGCGAGGCGGATTTGTTCCGGCGTCAAGCCTCCCACCGGCAGCCCCATGCGCGTCATGCGGTCGCGCGCCTCCGCGAGCTTGTCCTCGGGCAACTCCTTCGGGTCGCGTCCTAACACCTTGGCAGAGTTGATCACGATCGAGGTGCCGATGTGCCCCGGCATGACGACCGACACTTTTACGTGTGGCGCGTTGACGCGGAAATCGTTGATCAGCGCCTCGCTGAAGCCTTTCACCGCGAACTTCGCCGCGCTGTAGGCGCTGTGCGCGCTGCGCGGGCCGAGTGACGCCCAGAAGCCGTTCACGCTGCTGGTGTTGATGAGATGTCCTTCGGGCGCGGCCACGAGCAGCGGCACGAACGCGCGCGCCACGAAGTACACGCCGTTCCAGCACACCGCGAAGGTCTTGTCCCACTCGTCGCGCGCGTCGGAGACGAAGCTGCCGCCGCCGCCGATGCCGGCGTTGTTGAAGACGAGGTGCACGCAGCGGGTGGCGTGCTCTCTCACGACGGCGTCGCGGAAGGCGAGCACGCGCGCCTCGTCCGAGACGTCGGCGACGAAGGTGGTCACGCGCACGCCGCGGTTCTCGCGCTCGCAGAGCGCCTTCGTTTGCTGCATCGCCTCGGCGGAGACATCGCACATTGCGATGTGGCAGCCCGCCGCAGCGAGTTGCCGCGCGAGCTCGCGCCCCATGCCCGTGCCGCCGCCCGTGATCACCGCAATTTTTCCGTCGAAGCGTTCCATTCCTACCTCCTTTGGACCGGACGAGCTTGCCTCGGCGCAGCGCGTTTCGCGAGACTGGCGGCATGCCCGACCAACGCTCGCTTCGCTTCGTGATCATCGGCGCCGGCATGGCCGGCGTGCTCGCCGCCGTCAAGTTGCGCGAAGCGGGCTACGACGATTTCACGCTCTACGAAAAGGGCGATTCGGTCGGCGGCACCTGGCGCGAGAACACTTACCCAGGGCTCTCGTGCGATGTGCCGTCGCACATCTACAGCTACGCGTTCGAGCCCAACCCGGAGTGGAGCCACCGCTTCTCGCCGGGCCCCGAGATCCGCGAGTACTTCGAGGGCGTCGCGCGCAAGTACGCCGTGCTGCCGCGCATCCGCTTCAACACGGAGATCGCGCGGCTGGAGTTCTCGGGCGGGCGCTGGCGCATCGAAACGAAAACCGGCGAGCGCGATGAAGCGGATGTGGTGATCGCCGCGACTGGCGTGCTGCACCACCCGAATCTCCCGAATATTCCTGGCGCGGATTCGTTTGCGGGCGCGTGCTTCCACAGCGCGCGCTGGGATCACTCGGTTCCGCTCGACGGCAAGCGCGTGGGCGTGATCGGCACGGGCTCCACCGCGATCCAGATCACCGGCGCGCTCGTGCCGCGCGCTGCCAAGTTCTCGTTGTTCCAGCGCACCGCGCAGTGGGTCGCGCCGCAGGACAATCCGCCGTACAGCGAGTCAGAGAAGGCAGCGATGCGCAGCGACCGCGCGGCGCTCGCGAAACTGCAAGTGGAGATGACTCAGACCTTCCACGAGAACTTCTCGAACGGCGTGGTCGACGCGAACTCCGAGCAAATGAAGCAGCTCGAAGCGGTCTGCCGGGGACACCTCGAGAGCGCCGTCGCGGATCCGCTGTTGCGCGAGAGACTGCGCCCTGATTATCGCGCGGCCTGCAAGCGGCTGATCATCTCGGGCGAGTTCTATCCCGCGATCCAGCAACCGAACGCCGAGCTCGTCACCGACGCGATCGAGCGCATCGAGCCCGGCGGCGTGCGCACCCAAGACGGCCGCCTCCACGAGCTCGACGTGCTCGTGCTCGCGACCGGCTTCCGCGTCGATCGCTTCATTCGCCCGATCGAAGTAGCCGGCCGCGATGGCGTGAAGCTGAGCGACGTCTGGGCGGAGCGGCCGAACGCGTATCTCTCGATCTCGATTCCACGCTTCCCGAACCTGTACATGCTGAACGGCCCGAACGGCCCGGTCGGCAACTTCTCCCTAATCACCATCGCCGAGCTTCAGCTCCACTACATCCTGCAGCTCGTCGCCGAGCTGCGCGCCGGCCGCGCGCGCGAAGTGAGTGCGAGCGAGGCGGCGATGGCGCGCTTCAGCAGCGAGTTCGACGCGGCGGCGAAGAACACGATCTGGGCCACCGGCTGCCGCAGCTGGTATCTCGATTCGCGCGGCATCCCCGCGGTGTGGCCGTTCACGTATCAGCGCTTCACCGAGGAAATGGCGAAGCCGAGACTCGAGGCGTACGAGCTGCGGGCGTGAGGCTTTCCCTCAGCGCGCCGCGCCGCCCATCCTCTCGTCCCACGCCGCGCCCATCTCGCCCATCACTCTCGCGACGGCTGGGTGCTGCGTAACCGCGGCGCCCACGCGCGCCGTCTTCGGGCGGCCTTCGAGCGGGCTCGCGGCGCCGAGCGTCGGCGCAATGCGCGTCAAGAAAAAGAAGATCGGGCAGAGCGCGCAGTCCGCGAGCGTGAGCTCCTTGCCGCCCGCGAACGGCTCGGCGACGAGCAACTCCTCGAGTTGGTCGAGTCTCGCGCCGAGTTCGGCGAGCTTCTCGGCGACGACCTTCGCGTCGCGCGTCTTCGGATCGAGCTGTCCGAACAGCGGCGTCAGCACAGGCGCGAGATACAGATCCGCGAAGCGCGCGAGCGTGCGCACGCGGGCGCGCGCGACAGGATCGCTGGGCATTAGGGGCGGCGCGGGAAAGCGCTCCTCGAGGTATTCGCAGATCACCTCGGACTCGGCGATCACGGCGCCGGAGTCTTCGAGCGCGGGCACTTTGCCGGCGGGGTTGAGTTTCTTGAACTCGGCGGAGCCCGTACCACCGGGTGGGGCGGAGATCTCGCACGGGAGGTTCTTCGCGTAGAGCGCGATGCGCACGCGGGCGGAGAAAGGCGAGAGCATGCTGTTGAAGAGTTTCACGGTGGGTGACTCCAAGCTGCGAGCGGTTGAGGGACGACTGTCCTCGATGGGTAGCGCGGCCGCGGGGGTCAGCGAGCCGCGCTTCAGCCGAGCACTCCGTCTTCGGCGAGCCGCGCGAGTTCGTCGTCGTCGAGTCCGAGCTGCGTCAGCACCTCGAACGTGTGCTCGCCTGCACTCGGCGCGGGCCCGCGCGGGCCGATGTCCGCGCCGTACATCTTGAACGGCGTGTTGAGCGTTTCGAACTTGCCGAGCGCCTTGCTGTCGAGCGACGTGATCCAGCCCATCTCGCGAACTTGCGGGTCGTCGATCACGTCGGTGAGCGTCGCGACCGGCGCCCAGATCAGGCCATGCGCGTCGAACGCTTGTGCCCAATGACTGCGTGGCCGCTGCGCGATGACCGCGTCGATCTGCGCGGTGAGATCGACCGAGTGCGCGCGGCGCTTCGTCAGGCCGTCGTAGCGCGCGTCGTTCGCCCATTCGGGCTTGCCAATCGCGGAGCAAAACTTCGGCCAGTACGGATCCGGCTGGGGCATTACCAGCAGCACCCAGAGATCGTCCTGCGCGCGATACGAGTTCCAGATCGGGTTCGCGGGCTGCGTGCGCACGTGACGCCCGGGGTTCTCGCGCGCCACGAGCGCGGCCGCCATGTCGCCCGCGAGCGTCCACATGCCCGTGCCTTGCAGCGTCACCTCGACGTGTTGGCCTTCGCCGGTGCGGTCGCGCAGGCGCAGCGCCGCGAGCACCGCGGCGAGGATGTTGAGCGCGGTGGTGTGATCGCCCTGTCCGCCGCGGCAGAGCGGCGGCGGGGAGGGCGGCTCCCCGAGTAGGCCCATTAGGCCGGAGCGCGCCCAGAACGCCGCGTAGTCGAAGCCCGGGCGCGCGCGATCGGGGCCGCGTGCTCCGTAGCCGCTGAACGAGGCGTAAACGAGTTTCGCGTTCACCGCGCGCACGCCCGCGTAGGTCAGGCCGTACTTCTCACGGCGCGGCTGCACGAGGTTGGTGAGGAACACGTCCGTGTCGGCGGCGAGGCGGCGCACGAGCTCGGGGCCGCCCGGCTTGTCGAGCGAGACCGTCACCGAGCGCTTGCCGCGGTTGTCGAGCTCGAAGCCGTAATTACCGGCGAACTCGTGCTTGTAGCCCATCGAACCCATCGCGAACGAACGAAACGCTTCTCCGCCGGGCGGTTCGACCTTGATGACTTCGGCGCCGAGGTCGGCCATCAACGCGGCTGCGGCCGGCGCAGCCAGCCAGTTCGCGACTTCGAGCACGCGAACGCCTTCGAGCGGTGCGGTCATGGGAACTCCTGGTGTTGCGGGAGGAGCAGTCTACGCCGACGTGTTTGCGCGTGGCGACGCGTGCCGTCGTGATAGTTTGCGCGCATGCCCAACCCTGAACGCGACCTCACGCAGCACGACGCACTCGAAGACTTCGCCGCGCGCCAGCTCGAATTTCTCGGCAAGACGCGGCGCGTGTTCGTCGCGGGCACTGGGCCCGCGGTGATCGTGATGAGCGAAATGCCCGGCATCTACCCGCACGTCTCGCGCTTCGCGCGCTGGGTGCGCGACGCCGGCTTCACGGTCTGGATGCCGGATTTGTTTGGAGACGCGGGCCGGCCCGTGACGATGGGCTACGCGGTTGGCAGCATGCTGCGCGGCTGCGTCAGCCGCGAGTTCCGCGCGTTCGCCGCGAACGCATCGAGCCCCATCATCGACTGGCTGCGCGCGCTCGCGGCGCACGCGCATCCGCTCTGCGGCGGCCGCGGCGTGGGCGCGATCGGCATGTGTTTCACGGGCAACTTCGCGCTCTCGCTGATGCTCGAGCCCGCCGTGCTCGCGCCCGTGCTCTCGCAGCCCTCGCTGCCGATGGGCTCTGCCGCTGGCATGCACATCGCACCTGGGGAACTCGCCGAGGTGAAGGCGCGCATGCAGCGCGAAGACTTGACCGTGCTCGCTTACCGCTTCGAAGGCGATTCGTTTTGCCGCGCCGAGCGCTTCGCCGCTTATCAGGCCGCGCTCGGCGACCGCTTCGTCGCGCGCGTGCTTCCGGATTCGGCGGCGAACCCGGACGCGCTGATGAAGAACCCGCACAGCGTGGTGACGTCGCACCTGATCGACCGCGAAGGCGAGCCGACACGCGCTGCGCGCGACGAGATCCTCGCGTTCTTCAAGCTGCGCTTGATCGCGTAGGCCCCGAAGCCAGGCTGTGGCGCGCCGCGAGCCGCTGCGCGTTTCGCTCGCGCGATTCGGGGCCGCCCCGGCAACTCCCGAGCAGCACGCGCAGGTAGCTCGAATCCACTACCGCGCCGGAGCGCTCGATCTCGGGCCCGAGCGCCGCGTGAAGCTTCTGCAAGTTGTACCAGGGCGTCGCCGGGTAGACGTGGTGGCCGATGTGGTAGTTGATGTTGTTCCAGAAGAAGCTGTTGATGGGATGGCTGGTGATCGTGCGCGTGCCGAGCAGCTGTCCCTGCTCCCAGGGCGTTCCATAATGCTCGCCGATGAAGCGCATGCTGTTGAACAGCGTGAACACGTAGGCGGGGATCAGCCACAGCGCGAGGAAGCGCCCGAGCATGCCTTGGCTCTCGGCAACGGCGAGAGCGCCGCCAATCACGACGACGCGCGCGAGAAGTTCGAGGACGTGAATGCGCCACGCACGGGAGTCGAACTTCTGGAACGGGTAGACGAACGTGAACTGTAGGACCGTCAAGACGCCGCCCACGATCAGGTAGGCGTAGAACACCAGGAAATCGAGAAAGCCGCGCCGCCCCATCGTGAACGCATCTGGATCAAGGGCGCTGCGGTTATGGCGATGGTGCTCGAGGTGGTCCTCGCGAAAGCTGATGAACGTGATCACGATCGGGATCGTGGAGACGAATCCGAACAGCCAGTTCTTCCAACTCGCGCGAAACAAGATGCCGTGCGAGGCGTCGTGCATGAACGTGACGACGCTCATCCAGAGGTATCCCATGCAGGCGTACATGCCGAAGCGAAGTGCGCTGGACGAGGTCGACCACGCCACGGCGCCCGCAACCCCTAATAACGCGTAGACCAGCAGGATCTTGAGGTTCGGCCGCCAGTCTTGTCGGTAGAACTCACGCAGTACAGCGGAGGGCAGAGCCTGCCCCCGCGAGACCTCTTGCACGTCGCACCGCCTTCGTGCAGATCCGAGCTAAGGGGGGCTGGTTCCGCGCCGCGATGGTTATCTGCTTCGGGATCGGCCGCCACAGGTTTCGTGCAGCCGCTTGAATCCATCTGCGGGGACGCGCTTCGAGACCAAGCCGTATCGACCCGGTGGCGCAGAGGTCCCGTTGATGATGCGTTTGCATTAGCTTCTAGCCGTGGGACCAGGCGCTTTCTTCATCCGTTCTTGGCCGTGTCGTCAACGTTCAGGGGGAACCATGTCGCTTGCACCGAGGCTCCTTCGATCTCGCTTCGCCTTTGCCACGGCCCTGCAACTGGCCGCTCTCCCGGCGTTTGCACAACAGGCGCCAGCCCCGTCGGCGTCCGCGCCGAGCGTGGCCGAGCCGGTCGATACGATCGAAGAGATCGTGATCACGACGCAGAAGCGCGCGCAGAACCTTCAGGACGTGCCGATCTCGGTCACCGCGATCACGGGCGAAGAGATCTCCAACCTCGGCATTGGCGAGAGCGTCGACATCGCCGCGCAGACACCGGGCCTCACGATCGGCTTTCCGTCCGGCGAGACCAACACGCCAGCGATCTTCCTGCGCGGCGTCGGCCTCAACGACTACAACGCGAACTCCAACGGCTCGGTCGGCTGGTACATGGACGGGGTCTACATCAGCCAGGTGACCTCGCAGAACTTCCAGCTCTTCGACCTCGAGCGCGTCGAAGTGGCGCGCGGCCCGCAGGGCACCCTGTACGGCCGTAACACCACTGGCGGGCTCGTGAGCTTCATCTCGAACAAGCCGAACCAAGAGGAGCGCGCGGGCTACCTGAGAGCGAGCTACGGGAAATGGGACGCTGTAAAGCTCGAAGGCGCCTATGGCGGTCCGGTCACGGATACGCTCGCCGCGCGGCTCTCACTCGCGTACAACCGCGCGGATGGGTACATCGACAACGAGTTCCCTGGCGGTCACGACAACAACGACGCGGACAATTGGGCAGGGCGCTTCGCGCTCTCGTGGCAGCCGAGCGAAACGATCGACGTGTTGTTCAACGTGCACGGCGCGCAAAATCGCTCGCTCTCGGCGCAGTACGAGCATCAGGGGACGCAGGATCCGAGCGGGTCTGGCAGCTCCTGCTCGCTCTCGCAGATCCAGAGCGACGTCTGCATCGACGCTTTGGGATACCGCGACACAAAGAACAACGAGCGAGGCGAGTACAACCTCGAGGGCGATCTCGATGTCGACACCTTCGGCACGTTCCTGCAGGTCGAGTTCGAGATCGGAGAACTGACACTCACGTCGCTCACGGCGTACGAGTGGGTCGACAAGCTCTTCCAAGAAGACACCGACGCGAGTCCCAACCAGCTGATCGAGATCGAGTACGTCAACGACGGCTGGGAGTTCACACAGGAACTCCGGCTGGCGGCGGACAGCGAGAATTATCATTGGCAGGTCGGCGCTTACTACCTCTCCGAGCGCGTGCGGGTGGACAATTTCCTCGACTTGTTCCGCGAGCTGCGCCCGCTGGTCGAGTCGATCGACCCGATCGCATACCCGGGCGGATTCGATCCGGGCGGGGCCGCGGTGGGCGCGCCGATCTTCTTCAGCAAGACCCACTACAGCCAGCAAGTAGAATCCGCGGCCGTCTTCGGGCAGCTCGACTACGACTTCACCGAGAAGCTGCGCGCGACGATCGGCGGTCGCTTCACCTGGGAAGCACGAGATTTCAAAGAGGACGTTGCCTTCCAGGAACCCACCTTCTCAGCGCCCGTCTTCGGCCTCACGGATGACGTCGATTTCAAGGAATGGTCCGGCAAGCTGGGTCTCGACTACCGCCCCGTCGAAGAGCTCCTGCTCTACGCGAGCGTGAGCCGCGGCTTCAAGAGCGGCGGCTTCAGTGGCGCGTTCGCCTTCGATCCGGCGGAGCTCCCGGCGTTCGATCCGGAAACGATCTTGGCCTACGAGGTCGGCGGGAAATGGGACCTGTTCGACAAACGCCTGCGTCTCAACGCGGGCGTTTTCTATTACGACTACACGGATCTCCAGGTTTTCACGACGGTGAACGTCGCGCCGAGCGTAATCATCACGATCCTCGACAACGCAGGCCAGGCCAAGATCTACGGCAGCGACATCGAGCTCGAGATGACACCGCTCTCGGGGCTGCACGTCGCGCTCGGCGCGGAGTTCCTGCACACCGAGCTCACCCGTTACACGAACGACGCCGGCGTGAATTACACCGGCAACGAGCTCGTGTTCGCACCCGGTGTGAGCCTGAACGGGCGCGTTCGCTACGAGCGCTCGGTCGGGCCCGGCACGCTCTCCCTGCAGACCGACTTCAACTATCAGGACCGCGTGTTCTTCGAAACCGGCAACGATCGCGCGCTCTCTCAGGGGAGCTACGGCCTTTGGAACGGACGCGTCGCGTACAGATTCCAGGAGGGCCGCTACGAAGCCGCTGTGTTCGCGCGAAATCTGCTCGACCGGAATTACCTCGCATCCGCGTTCCCGCTGTCGGGACTCGGCTTCAACGAGCAGATGTGGGGTCACCCGCGGACCTTTGGAGTCGAGCTGACCGCGCGCTTTTAGGAGCCGCGAGCGACGAAACCCCTAATGATCTCGCCTCGGTTGCATGGCGCGCCGGGAGGCGGGCTCGAACCGCCGACCTTCAGGTTCGAGGAACGGAGGAGAACGCCTTGCTCGATGACTACCTCGCGCGGGTCGGTCACGACGGTCCGCTGCGGATCGACGCGGAGACGCTCACCGCGATCCACCGCGCTCACATCACCGCCGTCCCCTACGAGAATCTCGAGATCCAACTCGGCCGCCGGAATCTGCTCGCGGAGGATGCCTTCGTCGAAAAGATCGTGAGAGGCCGGCGCGGCGGCTGGTGTTACGAGATGAACGGCCTGCTCACGCGGGCGCTTCGCGAGATCGGCTTCTCGGTGACGCGCGTCGGCGGCGCCGTCGCGCGGCAGATTCGGGGCGAAGGCGCCGTCGGCAACCACATGGTCGGGCTGGTGGATCTCGAGCGCCGTTACGTGGCGGACGTCGGTCTGATGGACGGACCCCTCGAGCCGTTCCCCCTCGAGAAGCGCAGCTGGAGCGAAGGCCGCCTCGAGTTTCGGCTCGAGCGGCTCGAAGACGGCTGGTGGCGCTTTCACAACCACGCCCACGGCGCGGCCCGCAGCTTCGACTTCACCGAGGAGCCGCGCGACCTCGGCTGGTACCAGGACATGTGCACCGCCCTCCAGACCGAGGACGCCTCGCCGTTCGTGCAGTTCGCCTTCGCGAGCCGGCGATCGGCGAGCGGCTTTCACTCCCTGCGCGACACGACGCACTTTCACGTGCGCGATGGCGAGCTGACGAAGCGCGAGATCGCGAGCGCCGGCGATTACTGCGCCGTGCTGGCGGACATTCTCGGCACGGACCTCGGCCGCGAATCCGAGACGCTCTGGCGGCGCGTCTCCGAGCGTGCGGCCGAGCGCGCGCGAAAAGCTGCTCTCTAGCGCTTCAGGTTGCGCGCGAAGAGCGCGAAGAGGCGCTCCCAGTGCCGCTCCGCCGAGGGCTTGTGGTAGATGCCCTCGCGCTGCGGGAAGGCGAAGCCGTGCTCGGCGCCCGGGTACCACTCGATGCGGTGCCTCACGCCGGCGGTATCGAGGATCCGCCCGAGTTCCTCGATCTGCTCCTTCGGCGCCCAGCGGTCGATCTCGGCGCAGGCGAGGTAGATCTCGCCCTTGATTCGCGGGGCGGCGAGGTGCGCGGAATCGGGCGCGTCGCTGATTAGGCGCGCGCCATAAATCGAAGCGGCCGCGGCGAAGCGCTCGGGGAAGGCCGCGGCGGCGGCGATGACGAACGGACCGCTCATGCAGTAGCCGACCACGCCGACCGGACCTGGCCGCACGGCCTCCTGCGCGTCCGCGTGCGCGAGGAGCGCCTCGGTGTCGTGCACGATCAGGGTGTTCGAGAGATGCCGCATCATCTCGAACATGCGCTGCATGCCGGGCTCGGTGCGCTCCATCGTGAACTCGCGCGTTCGCCGGTAGTAAAGGTTGGGGAGCGCCACCCAGTACCCGACTGTCGCGATGCGGCGCGCCATGTCATGGAGCTCCTCGCGCTTCCCCGGCGCGTCCATGTAGAAGAACACGGGCGGGAAGGGGCCTCCTTCCTCCGGGTGCGTCACGAACGTGTTCATCGCGCCGTCGCGTGTCGGGATCTCGATCTCGTGCTCGATCATCGCGTGCCCCTCGTGCTTCGGATTCGATTCTGCTGCCAAGCCGCGCTGAAGGCCACCGCGAACAAAACTGCGCACGCGCTCCGCGAGGAGGAGCACGACCTCTCGCTTCTCGACTATGGCACGGCTGGCGACACCAGACGGCACCAGCGGAAAGCGACTCACTCGAAGGCGAATCGCCGAGCGACGAAATCCCCGTAGATCTCGCCGACATCGCATGGCGCGCCGGGAGAGGCTCGAACCCCCGACCCCCAGGTTCGAAGGACGAAGAGTAGGTGCGCTACGCGCGTTCCTGCGCTGGGCGTGCTCGCGCACGGCTTCGTGCGCGTGCACTGCGACGCCTGCCGTCTCGACCGCGTCGTCCCGTTCTCGTGCAAAGGCCGCGCCTTCTGTCCGTCGTGCGGCGGCCGGCGCATGGCCGACACCGCAGCGCACCTGGTCGAGCGCGTCCTCCCCGAGGCGCCGGTCCGGCAGTGGGTGCTCTCGCTGCCTTTCGCGCTTCGCTACCGGCTCGCCTACGACGCGCCGCGCAGGAACGCGCCAGCGCGGCTGCGCCCCCGCCATGAGGTCGCACCTCGAACCGCCCGACCGGACATTTCTACTTGGGCGAACGCAGGACATTTCTAACTGGCGTTGACACCGAAAGGGCGCTTTTTCTTCCTATCCCCGCGAGCTCACCAGCTCTTCAGCGGGAACCTGATCGGCGCCGGCGGGGACCACGGCAGATTCCCTTCGCGCAGAAGGCGCGCGAAGTTCGGCGTCGCGTCGAGGTCGAAGGGCGCTCCGCAGCCGCAGCGGTCGCTGAAGCGCAAGAGGATCTCCGGCCCGACGGTCATGGCGTCGATTTCCGCCGCCGCGCGATTGGCGGTCGCGCGGTCGCCGAACACCGCCGCGCCGACGAGCAGGCGGCCCGGTTCGCGAGTGAGCGATGGCCGAAGCCCCTCCCAGGCGGCGGCGCGGCCCGCGGCGGCTGGGACCTGGAGCGCCAGCAGCGACATGGCTTCCGTGACGTCCGCTGCGCCGAAGTTGCCCGCCGCGAACAGCGCCTCGGCCTCGCCGTGCCGGCCGAGGGCGAGGTAGGCGAGGATGCGCGCGTGCATGACGTCGCGGTCCTGCCCGCGCAGCGCTTCGATGCGATCGGCGTACTCGAGCCCAGCCAGCGGACGACCCAGCCACACCGCAGTCATCGCCAGCCGTGTCCAGTTGCCGCCGAGCGGGTCGCAACGCAAGCGCTCGAGGTCGTGCGCGAGCGCCGCGTCCCCGTGGCCGAAGACGATCGCGGTCTGGTCGATCCACAGGCCGTGGCGGCAATCGTTCCATCCGGCGTAGGCGCGCACGATCTGGTCTTCGAGATTTCGCCAATCGGAGGAGACCGTCGTCCGCACCGCCTGGATCACCAGGCGCTGGCCCGCGTCGCGCTCGTAGCGGAAGGCGGCGTCGAGATCTTCGGCGAGCCGCCGCGCCGCCTCGTCGACGCCGAGCCCGGTCGGCGACACGAATCCCGGACCCTGGCCGGGCGCCTCGTCGATCAGGAAGTGGGCGTAATAGTCCGCGTGTTGAAAGTAGGCATGCGCGAAGTCCGGCTTGCGCGCGATCGCCGCTGCAAACTCGACGTTCGCGCGCGCCAGCAGGGGCAGCATCGGGCCTTCGTTGTGAGCGCGATTGAAGAGCTCGACGCCGCGCTGGTAGGCGATGAACGCCTCGACGTCGCGTACGCCCGCGTCGGCCATCGCGGCGCGCTTCTGCTCGTCGAGCAGAACGCCGAGCGCGGCTGCGACGTTCTCGGCGATCTGGGTCTGCACCGCAAACTCGTCGCCGAGCGAACGGTCGTACGTCTCCGCCCACAGGTTAAATCCGTCCGCGGCGCGGGCGAGCTGCGCTGTGATGCGCACGCGGTCGCCGGAGCGGCGCACGGATCCTTCGACGACGTGACTGACGCCCAGCTTCGCGGCGATCTCCGGGATCGGGACTTCCTCGCCCTTGAAGTAGAACGCCGACGTGCGCGCCGTGACCAGCAGGTCCGGCAGAGTCGTCAGCGCGTTGATGATCTCCTCCGTGAGGCCGTCGGCGAAGTAGCCGTCGTTCGCGCCAGCCGACAGCGCGGCGAAGGGCAGGACCGCGACCGACTTGGCAGGCGGCGTAGTTCCGGCGCGCGCGGGGGCTGAGCGAGTCGCGACTTCGTCCTCGCGAAGCGCGAGCCACGAGGCTTCCAACACCACGGCCGCCGCTACCGTGCCGGCGGCGAGCCACGCGAGGCGCAGCCTCGGCGCGGCTGGAGCCGCGCTGGGCTTCTCCGCCACGCTTCGCGCGCGGTAGACGCGCACGGGCTGCGCGATGTTCTTCACGGCGCGCTCGCCAAGATCGTCGAACGCGACCGCGAGCTTCGTGCCGATTTGCTCGCGCACCGCCCGCGACACGTACACGCTGCCCGGCTCGGCCAGCCCTTCGAGCCGCGCGGCGATGTTCACGCCGTCGCCGTAGATGCGCGGCCCCTGCGCGAGCAGCTCGCCGAGGTGGATGCCGATGCGGAACAGCATGCGGCGCTCGGGCGCCAGCGCCGCGTTGCGAGCGGCCAGCGTGCGCTGGATCTCGAGCGCGCACGCGACTGCGTGCGTGGCCGCTGCGAACTCGCACAGCACGTTGTCGCCCGGGTTGTCGACCACGCGTCCCGCGTGCTGCACGACGAGGCGCGCGAACTCGTCGCGGTAGGCCGTAAGTGTGCTCACGGTGGCGGCCTCGTCCTCGGCCATCAGCCGCGAGTAGCCCGCCACATCGGCGGACAGGATCGCAGCGAGTCGGCGCTCGGCGTCGGGCGGCACGCCCCGGATTAGACGGCGAAGCCTCGCGATAGTCAACGCGGCGACAGGCCGTGTGGGCCGGGCGCGGCGCAACGCGCAGCGGCCTAACGACTCGACCCGCGCTCAGACGCGGCCGCGCGACTCCGCGCGCGCGAGCGCCGCGGCGATCAGGTGCGCGACGCGCGGGCAGCGCGCTCTTGCCGATCGCGCCCGTGACCAGACGGCGTGCGCTCGCGCCGTCGGCGTACGCGACGTGGAGACCAGCGCCGATGCGCTCGCAGCGCGGGGCGCGTGCGAGCAGCGGCAGGCGCGCTTCGAGCCCCGCCGCTCGCAGCG
>JANNDT010000397.1:0-18206 GCA_031387905.1 Deltaproteobacteria bacterium | reverse complement strand
GGGGCGGCTGCGCCTCGCGCGGCGCCGGGGCTGCCGCAGTCGGCGCAGCACGCGTGCCGCGCGAAGGCCGCGGCGTCTCCTCGAACTCCCACTTTTCGTCGCCCGTTTCCGGTTCCGTCGTGCCCGGCGACGACGGGAGTTGCGGGCTGAAGTCGATGTTCGTGCTCGCTTCGAACAGGTCATCCGTCGTCTCGGGCGCCGCCTGGGCGCCGGGGTCTGTCGCCTCAGCCACTACTTCGGCGATGACATCTTCCCGCGTGACGTTTGGGCGCTGCACGATGAACGCGGTCTTGCAACGCGAGCAGCGCACCTTCGCGCCGGTCGCGGGAATTCGCGACTCGTCGAGCTTGAAGCGCGTGTGACAACTCTCGCAGTCGACGATCACGTGCTTCCTCCGGCAAGCGGCTGGGTCAATTGCCTGCGCCTCCGGCGTTTTCGGACGAGCCGCTGGATCGCTTGAGGCTCACCGCTGGACGGAGGGCTGACTCCAGCAACGTGGCCGCTATGGTCGGCCGGCTTCGCGCCACGTTTCTCCCGCGAGCGAGCGAGCCATGTCGGTCCTCATCAAGCGGTACGCGAATCGCAAGCTCTACAACACCGCGTCGAGCCGTTACATCACGCTCCGCGGCATCGCCGAATTGCTCGAGAACGGCGACGAAGTGAAGGTGCTCGACAACGAGACGGGCGAGGACATGACCGCGGTCACGCTCTCCCAGATCTTGGTCGAGACCGAGCGCGGCGGACGCTCGGTGTCTGGCTCGCTGCTCAGCGACATCTTCCAGCGCGGCGGAACGGCGCTCGTCGATCGCGTGCGCAAGGGCGTCGATGACGCGAAGGAAGATCTGGAGGAGTTGCGCGGCAACCTGCGCGGCCTCGTCGGCACGAACGGCAACGCGCCGCGCGAAGGCGCGAGCTCCGCGACCACCGAGCTGGAACGTGTCGTACAGCGCGGCTTCGAGCGCATGGCGCAGGCCCTCGACATTCCTCGCCGCTCGGAACTTCGCGAACTCAGCGAGCGCCTCGAGCGGCTGACGCGCCTGATCGAGGAGCGCGAAGCGCGTGAAGCGCAGGCCCGCAACGACGAGCCGCCGCAACGTCGCGCCGGCGAGCGCTAGGGCCAAGAGCTCTCGCGCGCCGTGGCGTGAGGATTTCCGCGTGAGCCCGCAGCGCATCGTCGCCGTGGTCGAAGACGCGCGATACCTAGAGCATCGCGCGCCGGCCGGGCACCCGGAGCGCCCGGATCGGCTGCTTGCGGTCGGCGCCGCCCTCGATGAGAGGCGGGCGGCGCTCACGGCACTCGCTGCGCGCGCCGCGGACGACGAGGAGTTGCGCCGCGTTCACGAGGCCGGGCACCTCGCGCGGGTCGCGGAGGCGGCGGCGCGCGCGCCGAGCCGCCTCGATGCAGACACCTATGCGAGTGCGGAGAGCGACCGAGTCGCGCGGCTGGCGGCCGGCGCCGCGGTCGATCTCACGCTCGCCGTCGCGAGCGGGCGCGCAGCTGCGGGCCTCGCGGCGGTGCGGCCGCCCGGCCATCACGCCGAGGCGTCGCAAGCCATGGGCTTCTGTCTGTTCAACAACGTGGCGATCGCCGCGCGCGCTGCGCAGGCCGAACTCGGTGTTGGGAAAATCCTAATCATCGACTGGGACGTGCATCATGGGAACGGCACGCAGCACAGCTTCGAAGACGATCCCTCGGTGCTGTATTTCTCGACGCACCAGTTCCCATACTACCCCGGCACCGGCGCGTGGCACGAGACGGGCAGCGGCCGCGGCGCCGGCGCGACGGTGAATGTGCCCATGCCGGCGGGCTGTGGCGACGAGGAGTACCTCGCCGTTTTCGCGCGCGTGCTGGCGCCGGTCGCGCGCAGTTTCGCGCCGGACCTAATCATCGTGTCGGCTGGCTTCGATGCGCACCGCGACGATCCGCTCGCGCAGATGGAAGTCAGCGCCGCGGGTTATCGCGGAATGGCGATGCAAGTGCGCGCGCTCGCCGACGGCCTCTGCGGCGGACGGCTCGCCTGCGTGCTCGAAGGCGGTTACTCGCCGAGCGGCCTTCACGAGGGCGTCGCGGCGCTCATCGACGCGCTCACCGCGCCCGTGGCGCAGCTGCCCGCCGTCGCTCTGCTCGAACCCGGGACTCGCGCCGAGCGCCTGCTGGAACGCGCGACCGCCGTCCACGGCGCGCGCTTCCCGCGAGTGGGGATCGCTTAGGCCGCCGAGAGTCGTCGGTCGGGTCCACGGTAGGCGCACCGGATGTGAGCGTGTGAGCCACGTCACGCTGCCGAGCGCAGGATCTAGCGGTGCACGCCTCGAACCACTCCAGTGCTTGTGCATCGGAATTTTTTGCGATGCCCGCCGAAAATCCTTGCCGGCGGTGAGGCAGCTGGGATAAATAGCTCCTGCAGTGGGGCGAAGTGGGGATGAGTAGGGTTTTCTCCCAAATCGATCACGGGAGCTGGTAAAAGATCCAATATGGCCAGCGGTCGCTTCACCTACACGATGGACGCAAAGGGACGCCTCGCGATCCCGCCGGTGATGCGAATGGAACTGTTGGCTCAAGGCAATCGCGCTCCCGTTCTCACCAACCTAGTCGGTTGCGCGGCGATTGGCGTGTTCTCGGCAGAGCGCTGGGATGAGATCTATCGACGCCTCGATGGCATGTCGGAAGTCCAGCCCGAGATCCAATCGGTGCGCCGCATTCTGCTCTCGGGCGCGCAGGAGTGCCCGTTCGACAACCAGGGCCGTGTGCTCGTGCCGACCCACCTGCGCGAATACGCCGAGCTCGGCCGCGATGTGTTGATCGCTGGCGTCGGCCCGCGCATCGAGCTCTGGGACAAAGCGCGCTTCGAGCGCGAACTATCGACAGTGAAGGAACGCGGCACCGAGTTGGCTCGGATCGCGGCGACTTTGGGTCTGTGAAGAAATCGAGTGATGGGGGGACCGAGGGATGTGCCTTCGGTCGAGAGAGGGACGGGATGTCTCCGGAGTCACGGTGCGGCGCACGGGAAGCGAATGGGGGCGCGACTCGCGCCGCCGCACGGTGCTCCGGAACATCCCTGCCCTGACCTAATCGCGAACCGCCATCGGTCGATCGCTTCGCAGACGAGTTTTGGGTCTTGCGGCGGCTGCGGATGCAGTCTCCGCGGTCGAGCGGCGGGGGACCGCTCGACTCGTGCAATCAGTGCCGCAAAAGGCGGACGAAACGGGCATCGAGCGTGACGCCGGCCCGGAAGCACCGTGCACCACCAACCCGTACTGCTTCAGGAAACGCTGCACTGGCTCGGGGTGAAACCCGGCAGCCTCGTCGTTGATGGCACCCTCGGCGACGGCGGACATGCGGAGGCGATCCTCGAGCAGAGCGCTCCGGACGGCCGTCTCGTCGGCATCGACCGCGATCTCGAAGCGCTGCGCATCGCCGGTGAGCGGCTCGCGCGTTTCGGCACGCGCGTCTCGCTCGCGCACGGCTCGTTCGGCGACCTAACAGATCTGCTCGCGCTCGCCGGCGCGCCGCGCGTCGACGGCGTGCTGCTCGATCTCGGCGTCTCCTCGCGCCAACTCGATCAGCCCGAGCGCGGCTTCCGCTTCGGCGTCGACTCCGCGCCCACCACGCAGCTCGACATGCGCATGGACCCGACCCGCGGCGAAACGGCGGCGGAGCTGCTCGCGCGCAGTTCGGAAGAGGAGCTCGCCGCGTGTTTCCGTAACTACGGCGAACTGCCCGGCGCGGGGCGGCTCGCGCGCGCGATCGCGCTGCGCCGCGGCGAGCAGCCGCTGCGCAGCGTCGCCGACTTGCTCGACGCGATTCGCGACGCTCGCATCGGCGGCGGCCGCAAGCACAACCCCGCGACGCTCGTCTTCCAAGCGCTGCGCATCGCGGTGAACGACGAACTCGGCGCGCTCGCGGCTGGCCTCGACGCCGCAATTGGCGCGCTCTCCCCGGGCGGGCGCCTCTGCGTGATCGCGTACCACTCGCTCGAAGACCGCATCGCGAAGCGGCGCATCGCCCGCGAGGAGCGCCCGTGCACGTGCGCTCCCGCCGCGCCCGTGTGCGTGTGTGGACGCCGACCGCGTCTCGCGCGGCTCACGCGCAAGGCGGTGCGCCCGAGCGAAGCCGAGATTCATAACAACCCCCGCGCGCGCTCAGCGAAACTGCGCGCCGCGGAAAAACTGCCGGAGGCTGCATGAGCGCGACGACCCAAGAAGACTGGCTGCGGAAGGATCTGGCGGGGCCGCGGACGCGCACGCGGAGCGCGCTGCCGCTGCTCCCGATCGCGCTCGGCGTGTTCACCGCCTACGTGGGGTTGGTCGCGCTGCGCGGCGAGATCCAGCGCCTGTCTTATGAGGTCGGCGCTGCCGTGCAGACGGAGACCCAGGCCCTCGAGCGCGAGCGCGCAGCGGCTGTCGCAGTGCGCGAACTGCGCGATCCGCGCCGCCTGCGCGAACTGGCCGCCGAGCAAGGCTTCGTGGTTCCCGAACGTGTGATCGAGTTGGCGCCGACCCTGGTGAAGCCGTGAGAAGCGCCGACCTGCGTCGCGCGGTCCGGCGCGTCCGCATCGTCGGCTTCGCCCTAGTCGTCGGCTTCGTCCTGCTCGGCGCGCGCGCTGCGCATCTCAGCCTCGTAGACGAGCGCGGCCTCGCCCTCGCGCCGCGCCAGGCGCAGACCGTGCTCGTTCTCGCGCCCGCTCGCGGAGCCATTACGGACCGTAGCGGCGCCGAACTCGCGATGACGGTGCCGGCGCCATCGGTTTACGCCGTTCCCAAACAAGTGCAGGACGCGCCGGCCACCGCGCGCGCGCTCGCGCCTTTGTTGGGGCTCTCGGCGGGCTTCATCGAAGCGCGCCTCACGCTCGGCGGCGGCTTCGTCTACATCGCGCGCTGGATCGACGCGGAGCGCGCCAAGCGAATCGAGGCGCTCGCGCTACCCGGTATCGGGCTGCTCTCCGAGCCGCGCCGCGCCTATCCCCAGGGCGCCCTCGCCGGCCGGCTGATCGGCTTCGCGAACATCGACGGCGCTGGTGTGCGCGGCATCGAGCAGGCCGAGCACGAGTGGCTCGCCGGCCACGCTGAGCGCATCGCCGTCCAGCGCGACGCGCGCGGCCGCATCCTCGCCTACGCCGGTCACGATCCGCGCAGCTCCGCGGGCGGCGATGTCGCCCTAACACTCGACGCCGCGCTCCAAGCGGAAGCCGAGGCCGCGCTCGCCGACACGGTGACGGCCACCGGCGCCAAGGGCGGCTTCGTGATCGCGATCGATCCCAGCAGCGGCGATTTGCTCGCGCTGGCCGAGGCGCCCGCCTTCGACCCCAATCAGTTTCGCACCACGAAATACGCGGACACGCGCTCGCGCATCTTCACCGACGCGCTCGAACCCGGCTCCACGTTCAAGACGTTCCTGATCGCTTCGGAGCTCGAGCGCGGCGCGCTCCGCGCGAGCGACCGGTTCGACTGCGAGGGCGGTCACTGGCGCGTGCCGGGCAAGACGCTGCGCGACACGCACCCCTACGGCGTGCTCGACGTCGCCGGCATCCTGCGCCTCTCCAGCAACATCGGCGCCGCGAAGATCGGCTACCAGCTCGGCGCTCGGAACCAATACGAGATGCTGAGCGCGCTCGGTTTCGGCAGCAGCACCGACACCGGATTCCCTGATGAGTCTGCGGGCCTCCTGCGCGACTGGAAGCGCTGGCGCCCGGTCGACCACGCCACGATCTCGTTCGGGCAAGGCGTGAGTGTTACGCCGATGCAGCTCGCGGCCGCGACTGCCGCGCTCGCGAACGGCGGCATCCTGCGCACGCCGCGCCTCGTCGCCGCGAGGCGTTCGCCAGGGGGTGTGTGGCGACCGGCGCCGCCCAGCGAGGGACGCCGAGTTCTCAGGGAAGAAGTCGCGGCGCGACTGCGCGCGATGATGGAAGGCGTCGTGCACAGCGAAGGCACGGCAGTGCGCGCGAGCCTCGAGAGCGTGCGCGTCGGCGGCAAGACCGGCACCGCTCAGCCGCTCGACCCCAAAACGCACCGCTATCGAAGCGATCGCTACATCGGCTGGTTCATCGGCGCGGCGCCGATCGACGCGCCGCGCGTCGTAATCGTCGCGATGGTCGAGGAACCGCGCGGCATCGCACACACCGGCGGCTCGACCGCGGCGCCCCTGTTCGCGCGCACCGCTGCGGCAGCGCTCGCGCGTCAAGGCATTCGCACGCGCGCGGTGTTCAGCCTGCCCGCGCCAGCGTTCCCCGGCTGGACGCCCGAGGGCGGCATTCCAGCTTGGGGCGAAGCGATCGCCACGCGCTGGCCTACCAGCCCGCCTGAAGTTGCGCGCGCGCTGCTCGCCTCCCAAAAACCTGAGAAGCCGCCCGCACTGCCTGCTCCCGTGGGGCCGGCGCTCCAGCCGAACGCGTTGCCCGCAGTTTCTGCGCCGCCCGACCCGGAGGCGACCACTCGCGCCGCTGCGAACGCGCCGATTTCCGACGCGCGGTTTCTAACTGTCTCTGCGGTGACTCCGCTGATGGAGAGTCGTCCGTGAAGCTCTCCGAGTTGTTGAATGCACTGCCACCGGCGCTCGCGCCGGCGCAGCGCCCTGCCCTCGATCCCCTAATTCGTGGCATCCGCTACGACTCGCGCGCCGTCGCGCCGGGCGATTTGTTCGTCGCGCTGCGCGGCGCCACCGCCGACGGCCACGCCTACATCGCGCAGGCGCTCGCGCTCGGGGCGGTCGCGTTGCTCGTGGAAGAAGCGCCGGCGCAGCCGGGCAATGCCGCGGTTGCCGTCGTGCGCGACGCGCGACGCGCCCTCGCGCCGATCGCGAATGTGTTCTTCGGCTCGCCCTCTTCCGAGATGTCGCTGATTGGGATCACGGGCACGAACGGCAAGACCAGCACCGCGTTCCTCACGGAGTCGATCCTGCGCGCGGCCGGCGAGCGCACGGGCCTGATCGGCACGGTCGAGGTTCGCTACGCAGACGAGCGCATCCGCGCGGTCAACACGACGCCCGAGAGCCTCGACTTGCAGCGCCTGCTGCGCGACATGCGCACGCGCGACATCACGGCGGTGGCGATGGAGGTTTCCTCGCACGGCCTCGAACTCGGCCGCGTCGAGGGCTGTTCGTTCCGCGTCGCCGCGGTCACCAACGTCACGCAAGACCACCTCGACTTTCACGGCACGATGGACGCTTATCAGGCCGCGAAGGAGCGCCTGTTCCACACCTACCTCGCGGCCGATGGAGTCGCGGTGGTGAACGTGGACGATCCGCGCGCGGCGGGTTTCCTCGCCGCAGCGGAGCGGCGAGGCGCGCGGCGCATCACGGTGAGCCGCCGCAAGGAAGCGCGAGCCGACGTGCGCGTGCTCGCCGCTGAAATCTCACTCGGCGGAACGCGCGCGCGGCTCGCATTACCGGGCGGCGAACTCGACCTCGAGGTAAAGCTCGTGGGCGACTTCAACCTCGAGAACTCGACGGTCGCAGTCGGCATCGCGCTGGGCCTCGGAATCGCACCCGACGCCATTGCGCGCGGCATTGCGAGCTGTCCGCAGGTGCCGGGCCGCATGCAGCGCGTCGGGGCCCAGATCCCGAACGCGCCCACCGTGCTGGTGGACTACGCGCACACGCCGGACGCCGTGGAGAAGGTGTTACGGGCCGTGCGGCCGCTCGCGAAGGGCAAGCTGATCGCGGTTTTTGGTTGTGGCGGAGACCGCGATCGCAGCAAGCGCCCGCTGATGGCGGAAGCCGTCGCGCGACTGGCGGACCGCGCAGTGCTGACCAGCGACAACCCGCGCACCGAAGACCCGCAGCGCATCCTCGCCGACGTCGAAGCCGGGCTGGGCGCGATGACGCGCGTGGCTGCGAGCGCCTTCGCAGGCGCCGATCACGCGTATGTCTCCCTAATCGATCGCCGCGAGGCGATCGAACTCGCGATCGCGGCGGCGCGGCCCGAGGATACGATCGTGATCGCCGGCAAGGGCCACGAGGACTACCAGATCATCGGCCGCGAGAAGTTTCCGTTCGACGACCGCGACGAAGCCGAGCGCGCGTTGGCAAAGCGCGCGCGATGAGCTCGCCCTTCCGCGCGCGCGAGGCCGCCGCCTGGACGGGCGCGGCGCTGGTGCGCGGCGATGCCGAGCGCGCTTTCACGAGCGTCTCGATCGACACGCGCACGCTCGCGCCCGGCAGTCTGTTCGTCGCGATTCGCGGCGAGCACCACGACGCGCACGGCTTTCTCGGCAGCGCCCTCGCGGCTGGCGCCTCGGGCTTGTTGGTCGAGCGCGCGGACGCGGTGCCTGCCAGCGCGAACGTGCCGGTGCTCGTCACGCGCGACACGACCCTCGCGCTCGGCGCGCTCGCCGCCGGCCATCGCGCGAACTTCGCGGGGCCTGTCATCGCGATCACCGGCAGCAACGGCAAGACGACGACCAAGGAAATGTGCGCCGCGATTCTGCGCGGGCTCGGGCCGTGCCTCGCCACCGAGGGGAACCTCAATAACAGCTTCGGGTTGCCGCTCACGCTGCTGCGCCGCGAGGCGGAGCATCGCACGCTCGTCGTCGAACTCGGCATGAACCACCGCGGGGAAATTGCGCCACTCGCAATGATCGCGAAGCCGACGATCGGCGCGATCACCACGCTCGGCACGGCGCACATCGAGTTCTTGGGCTCGCGCGAAGCGATCGCCGAGGAGAAGGGCGACCTAACGGCCGCGCTCACGCCGGACGGCGTCGCTGTCCTGCCGGGCGACGACGCGCTCGCGCGCGGGCAGGCGAAGCGCTGCCGCGCGCGCGTCGTGTTCTTCGGGCGCGGCGCGGACTGCGAAGTTCGCGCCGACGAGGTCCGCGCCGAGGGCGACGGCTTCGCGTTCCGCCTAATCGCTCCGCAAGGCGAGGTGCGGCTGCGCACCGCGGGCCTCGGCGAGCCCAGCGTGACGAACGCCCTGGCTGCGAGCGCCGCCTGCCTCGCTGCCGGCGCAACGCTCGCGCAAATCGCCGCGGGCCTCGCGAACTACACGCCCGCGAAAGGGCGCATGCAGCGCGTCGCGCTCGCGAGCGGCGCGCTGCTCATCGACGACACCTACAACGCGAACCCGCAGTCGATGGAGGCCGCACTCGCGAGCCTCGCGCGCCTGCGCGGCGCGGGCCGCGCGTATGCGGTGTTAGGCGACATGGGCGAACTCGGCGCGCACGCCGAAGAAGGCCACCGCGCCATCGGCGCGCGCGCCGGCGAACTGCGCGTCGACGGCCTCTACGCGCTCGGCAAGTTCGCGCCGCTGGTGCGCGAGGCCGCGCTCGCTGCGGGCCTCGATCCCGCGCGCGCTCACCTGCCCGCGAGCCACGCCGAGATCGCAGACGCACTGCGCACTGCACTGCGCGCCGGCGACATCGCCCTCGTGAAGGGCTCACGCTCGATGCGAATGGAGCGCGTGATCGAAGCGCTCACTGGCACGAAGGACGCACACTGATGCTCTACCACCTGCTCGTCCCGCTCGCGGATACGTACGGCTTCCTGAACGTGTTCCGCTACATCACGTTCCGCACCGCCGCGGCGACGCTGACCGCGCTGTTCTTGTCCTTCTTGCTCGGACCCGCGGTGATTCGGCGGCTCCAGGCCCTGCGCGTGGGCCAGCCGATCCGCGAGATCGGCCCCGATCACCAACAAAAGAAGGGCACGCCCACGATGGGCGGGCTGCTGATCCTGCTGGTGCTCTCGGTCTCCGTCCTGTTATGGGCGGATCTCTCGAGCCGCGCCACCTGGATCGTGCTCGGGCTGACGCTCGGCTACGGCGTTCTTGGCTTCATCGACGACTACCAGAAGGTCACGAAGCAGAGCTCGGACGGAATCACTGCGCGCACCAAGTTCTTCTGGCAATGGGCGCTCGCGCTCGGCGTCGCCTGGCTGATCTAATCCGCCCCGAGCTTCGACGGCACGCTGCAAGTCCCCTTCTTCAAGAACTTCGCCCCGCACATCGGCGCCTTCTACGTCCCGCTCGCCGCCTTCGTGATCGTGGCCGCGAGCAACGGCGTGAACTTGACGGACGGGCTCGACGGGCTCGCGATCGGCCCCGTGATGATTTGCTCCGCGACCTTCCTGATCCTCGCCTACGCCGCCGGCCACGCGCAGATCGCCGATTACCTCCAGATCAAGGCCGTGCCCGACGCCGGCCAGCTCGCGATCTTCTGCGGCGCGCTCGTCGGCGGCGGACTCGGCTTCCTCTGGTTCAACGCCTCGCCCGCGCAGGTATTCATGGGCGATGTCGGCGCGCTCGCGCTCGGCGGCGCGCTCGGCACGATCGCGGTCGTGATCCGTCAGGAGATCCTGCTCGCCGTGGTCGGCGGCATCTTCGTGGTCGAGACGCTCTCCGTAATGATTCAGGTCGCCTACTTCAAAGCGACCGGCGGCAAGCGGATCCTTTTGATGGCTCCGCTGCACCACCACTTCGAGAAAGCCGGTTGGGAAGAGCAGAAGATCGTGGTCCGCTTCTGGATCGTCTCGATCGTGCTCGCCCTCGTGGCTCTCTCCTCCTTGAAGCTGCGCTGAGGAGTACGGAGAGCCGAATGCTCGACCTCGCAGGAAAGAACGTGCTCGTGCTCGGCCTCGGGATCTCCGGGCGGAGCGCGGCGCAGTTCTGCGCGGCGCGCGGCGCGCACGTGGTCGCGGCGGACGACCGCGCGGACGCGGATGCGAGCGGCCTGCCCGCGTCGATCGAAATCGTGCTCGGCGAGCCGGCACCGGATCCCGCGGCCTTCGATCTCGTAGTGCCGAGCCCGGGCGTGCCTCTCGCCCGTTACGGCGCCCGCGCGAAGTGCGCGTGGGGCGATCTCGAACTCGCCTATCGCGCGCTCGCGATCCCGCTCGCGGCCGTAACAGGTACGAACGGCAAGTCGACCACGGTGCGGCTGCTCGAGGCGATGCTGCGCGCCGCGGGTCTCCGCGCGCGCGCCGCCGGCAACGTCGGCGACGCCGCGCTCGACCTGGTCGGCGAGCCGCTCGACGCGGCGGTGCTCGAGGTTTCCTCGTTCCAACTCGAAGCGGTGGACGCAT
Source organism: Deltaproteobacteria bacterium (assembly GCA_031387905.1). GTDB lineage: Bacteria > Myxococcota_A > UBA9160 > UBA9160 > UBA6930 > VGRF01. Next base: position 7,192 of record JANNDT010000397.1, on the reverse strand, counting down.
TCCGCCCGCGCGTTGCGGTGCTGCTCAACGTCACGCCAGATCACCTCGACCGGCACGGCGACATGGCCGGCTACCTCGCCGCCAAGTTGCGCCTATTCGCGCGCCAAGAAGCGGGCGACGTCGCGATCCTGTCCGCCGATTGCCCGGTGGTCGGCGCGCTCGCCGAGCGCGACTTCGCGGCCCGGGTGTGGCGCTTCTCGACGCGCGCACCCGTCGCGCGCGGCGCTTGTTACGACGCGGGCGCCATCTGGCTGCGGCTCGAGTCCGGCGAGCAGCGCCTTTCGCTGGATGCGCTGCCGCCGCTCTACGGCCCGCTGCGCAGCAACGCACTCGCCGCGCTGCTGGCCGCCGTCGCGCTCGGCGCGAAACCGGCTCGCGCGCTCGGCGCACTCGCGAACTTCAAGGCCCTGCCGCACCGCTGCGAGCTCGTGGCCGAAGCGCGAGGGGTGCGCTGGCTCGACGATTCGAAGGCCACCAACCCGAGCGCGGCCGTGGCCGCCGTCGCAAACCTGCCCGGCCCGCTGCTCTGGATTCTCGGCGGCAAGGACAAGGGCCTCGACTTCGCGGAGTTGTTGGAAGCGCCCCTCGCGCGCGTGAAGTGCGCCCTTCTGATCGGCGCGGCCGCTGACGCGATTGCCGCGAGCCTCGAAGGCAAGCTCGCTCTCGAGAGAGTCGAAACGCTGGCCCTCGCGGTCGCGCGCGCGAACGAACTCGCTGCGCCCGGCGACAGCATCCTGCTCTCGCCCGCCTGCGCGAGTTTCGACCAGTTCAATGATTACGAAGACCGCGGGCGGCAATTCAGCGCGCTCGCGCAGAGAGCAGCGGAGACAGCGCGATGAGGACGGACCTGGCATTGGCATCGGCGAATGATTCGAACGTCGGCGCGATCGTCTCGGCGGTCTCGATCCTGGCGCTGATCGGCGCCGTCGCGGTGTTCAGCGCCACCGCGAACTTCAGCAACGAGACGTTCTCGCCTCACTTCGTGCGCCACGCCGGAGGCCTCGCGGTGGGCGCGGCACTGTTGTGGGGTTCCGCGAGCCTCCCGCTGCTCGCCTGGCGCCGCCTCGCCTACCCGCTCTATGCGCTTTCGCTGGGCGGCCTCGCCGCCACGCTCGCGCTCGGCTTCGTCGCCGGCGGCGCGCGCCGCTGGTTGATGCTGCCCGGCGGCATCGTCTTTCAGCCCGTCGAACTCGCGAAGCTCGCGACGGTGCTCGCCGTATGCGCGTATCTCTCGCGCAACGATTCGCGCGAAACGCTCACCCCGCAGATGTGCGTGCGCGCGTTCGCCTTCGCGCTCGTGCCGGTGGCGCTCTGCCTCGGTCAACCAGACCTCGGCAGCGCAGTGATGATTGCCGCGCTGGTCGGCCTAATCGCTTTCGTGGCTGGCGCGCCGGTCGCCCTGCTCGCCGTGCCGAGCTCGCTCGGCGCCGGCGGCGTCGCGCTTTACTGCGCACTCAACCCCTACGCGATGAAGCGAATTCTCGCGTTCCTGAATCCGTGGCAAGACCCCACCGGCATCGGCTTCCAGCTGGTGCAGTCGTTCGTCGCGTTCGGGCGCGGCGGCCTGTTCGGCACCGGCCCCGGCAACGGGCTCCAGAAGCTGCATTACCTGCCCGAGGCGCACACCGATTTCATCCTCTCCGTAATCGCCGAGGAAGCCGGCTTCATCGGCGTCGCCTTCGTGCTCGGCTTCTTCGTGGCGTTGGTCCTCAACGGGCTGCGCATCGCGCAGCGCTCGACGCAGCGCTTCGGCTTGTTACTGGGCTTCGGCGCCACCATGCTGCTCGGCCTGCCCGCATTCCTGAACGGCGCTGTCGTGATGGGCCTGTTGCCGCCGAAGGGTCTCACGCTGCCGTTCCTTTCGTACGGCCGCAGCTCACTGCTCGTCGCTTGCATTGCGGCCGGCATCCTGATCTCGGTCGCGCGCGCCAGCGAGCCCACGCGGCGCGGCAGCCGCTCCGCATGAGCGCGCGCATCGCCATCGCGGGCGGCGGCACCGGCGGGCACGTGACGCCGGCGCTCGCGCTTGGCGAGGTGTTGCGCGAGCGCGGCGCCGAGCTCGTGTTCGTCGGCGCCGAGCGCGGCATCGAGAAGCGACTCGTGCCCGACGCCGGCTTCGAGCTGGTGCTGCTCGATGCGCGCCCCGTGATTGGTCGTGGAATCGTGGAGCGCGTGGGCGCCCTGATCGCGCTCGCGCGCGCGACGTTCGCGGCGCGCTCGCTGCTGCGCGCGCGCAACATCCAGCTCGTGATCTCGGTCGGCGGTTACGCCTCAGTGCCCGCCGCGCTCGCCGCCGCACTCGCAGGCGTCCCGCTCGTGCTGGTGAACACGGACGCGGTGCCCGGCGCCGCCAATCGCCTGCTGGCGCGCTTCGCCGCGCGCATCTTCGCGGGCTTCGTAGGCACGCTGGTGGCGCTGCCGGCCGCAGCGGCGGCGCGCGCCACCGTAACAGGCGTGCCGCTGCGCCGCGCACTGCGCGACAAGTTCGCGGACACATCCAGCGCGGCGCGCGTCGATGCGTCGCGGCCGGCCCACTTGTTCGTTTTCGGCGGCAGTCTCGGCGCACGCCAGATCAACGAGCTGATGCTCGCGAACGCGCAGGCGCTCGCGAACGCCGAGGTCGAGATCTTCCACCAAACCGGCGAGGCAGATCGCGAGCGCGTGGCGGCGGCTTATCAGGCCGCCGGCGCGCACGCGGAGACGGTCGCATTCGAGCGCGACATGCCGCGCCGCTACGCCTGGGCCGACCTCGTAGTATGCCGCGCCGGCGCGATCTCCGTGGCCGAGCTCGCGCTCGCGGGCCGCGCGGCGCTGCTCGTGCCGCTCGCGCACGTGGGCGGCGGCGAGCAGTTCGCGAACGCGCGCGAACTCGAGCGCGCCGGCGCGGCGCGCGTGCTCGAATCCCGCGGCCTCCAAGCGGACACCTTCGCGAGAGCGCTGTTCGAATTGCTCGCGGACCGCGCGGGCCTGGCCGAGATGGGCGCGCGGGCGGCGGCAGAGGCCAAGCCGAACGCGGCCGAGGCGATCGCCGAGGCGTGCCTCGCGCTCGCGGGAGGCGCCGCCTAATGGCTCGCTTCCGCGGCGTCGAGCGCGTGCACTTCGTCGGCATTGGCGGCATCGGCATGTGCGGCCTCGCGGAGCTGCTGCTCGCGCAGGGCTACGCCGTCAGCGGCAGCGATCTCGCGAACGGGCCCACGGTCGAACGCCTGCGCCGGCTCGGCGCGAGCGTCGCGATCGGGCACGCCGCCGAGCATGTCGGCACTGCGGACGTGGTCGTCGTCTCGAGCGCGATACAGCGCGGCAACCCCGAGCTCGCCGAGGCGCAGGCGCGCGGCATCCCCGCGATTCCGCGCGCCGAGATGCTGGCCGAGGTGATGCGCCTGAAGGACGGCATCGCGATCGCCGGCACGCACGGCAAGACCACCACCACCTCGCTGATCGCGCACCTGCTCGCCGCGGCCGGCCTCGACCCCACGGTGGTCGTTGGGGGGCGCGTAATTGGATCTGGCGCAGCGGCGGATCGCAGCGGCGCGCGGCTCGGTCAAGGCCCGTTCCTGGTGGCCGAAGCCGACGAGAGCGACGGCTCGTTCCTGCATCTTTCACCCGTCGTCGCAGTCATTACGAACATCGAGCCGGAACACCTCGATCACTACGGCACGGTGGACGCGCTGGAGACGGCCTTCGCCGAGTTCGCGAACCGGCTGCCCTTCTGGGGTCGCGCGGTGCTCTGCATCGACGACCCCGGCGTGCAGCGCCTGCTGCCGCGCCTTGCGCGCCGCCGCACCACGTATGGTTTCTCTGCCCAGGCCGAGTGGCTCGCGCACGACATCACACGCGACGGCCGCGGCTCGCGCTTCAGCGTGCGGCGCGGGAGCCAAGCGCTCGGCGAGACCCGGCTCTCGATTCCGGGCCGCCACAACGTGGCGAACGCGCTCGCGGCGCTAGCCGTGGCTGCGGAGCTCGAGGTTCCCTTCGCGCAGGCGGCGGAAGCGCTCGCGAGTTTTGCTGGCGTCGAGCGGCGCTTCGAGGAGAAGGGAACGGCGCGCGGCGTGCGCGTGGTCGATGATTACGGCCACCACCCGACCGAACTGCGCGCAACGCTCGCTGCCGCGCGCGACGTTCACGCTGGCCGGCTCGTCGCCGTGTTCCAGCCGCACCGCTACACGCGCACGCGCGACCTATTCGACGATTTTGCGGCCGCCTTCCACGACGCCGACTTGTTGGTGCTCACCGAGATCTACGCCGCGGGCGAGCCGAAGTTGCCGGGCGCCTCCGCCGCCGCGCTCGCGGACGAGGTGCGCGAGCTCGGGCACCGAGACGTGCGCTTCATCGCGGATCTCGAGGCGATTCCTGACGCGCTCGCGCCAGAACTGCGCGCGGGAGACCTCGTGCTGACGCTCGGCGCCGGTTCCATCACCAAGCTCGGCCCGCTGCTGCTGGCCGCGCTCGAGGCTCGGCCGTGATCGGCGACGCGGCGCGCGCCGAACTCTCGCTCGCGCTCGGGCGCGCGATTCAGTTCGACGTGCCCAGCGCGCGCCTCACATCGCTGCGCGTGGGAGGCATCGCCGACGCGCTCGCCACTCCGCCGAATCGCGGTTCCCTCGCGCAACTGCTTCGCCTGTGCGCGAAGCATCGTCTCCCCCGCCGCGTGATCGGCCGCGGCTTCAACACGATCGTGCGCGATGAAGGCGTCGACGGCGTGCTGATCCAGCTCTCGCAGCTGAAGCGGCTCGCCGAGCGGCCGGGCCAGTTATTGCGGGTCGAGGCCGGCGTTTCGCATGCGACGCTCACGCGCTTTTGCCGCGAGCACGGGCTCGCGGGCCTCGAGTTCGGCGTCGGTATCCCCGGCACGCTGGGCGGCTGGATCGCGATGAACGCCGGCATCGGCGTGCGCGAAGTGAAAGACGTCGTGCACGAAATCGAAATAATGAGTCCGGCTGGAGCTTTCGTGCGCCACTTCACTCGCGAGGCGCTGCGCTTCCGCTATCGAGCACTGATTGGGTTTGCCGAGGGTTCAGTGGTGGTGTCTGCGCTGCTGCGGGTGGCGATCGCGGATCGCAAGCAAGTCGAGGACGAGAGCGAGCGCTTGCTCGCGAAGCGGCGCGCGACGCAGCCGGTCGATCAGCCGTCGTGCGGTTCGGTGTTCAAGAACCCGCGCGGTCATAGCGCCGGGCAGCTGATCGAAGCGGCGGGCCTGAAGGGCGAGACGCGCGGCGGCGCGATGATCTCGCCGCTGCACGCGAACTTCATCGTGAACGTCGGCGGCGCCACCGCGAGCGACGTGATTTCCCTAATCGGCCACGCGCGCGCGCTCGTGCGCCTGCGCACCGGAATCCTGCTCGAACCCGAAGTGAAGATCTGGGGGCGTGCAGCGCCCGAGGAGCGAGCCTCATGAAGCAGCGCGTCGCGATTCGCTGGCCGTGGCGGCGCAAGCCGAATCGCCTCGGTCTCACCAAGGGCGGGCGTGCGCCGGTGCGCCCCGAGCGCCGCACACTGAAGCTCGCGCTCGTCCTCGGCTGCGGCATCGCGAGCACGCTCGCGGGCAATCTCTTTGGCAACGCGCTGCTCGCGCTGGTCGCGCCTGAGCGCGCGCGCGTGGGCGCAATCGCCGTGGCTGGGAACGTGCACACGGAGCCCGCGGCGCTCGCAAACGCAACCGGGCTCGCGGCGGGAGCGGAGCTCGCGGACATCGATCTCGAAGATTTGTCGCGCGCGCTCGAGGCTCTGCCGTGGGTGCGCAAAGCCCATGCGGCGACGCTCACCCCGAACCGCGTGGTGGTCGCGATCGAGGAGCGCGTGCCGGTGGCGGTCGCGCGGCTCAGCGATGGCTCGCGCCGACTGGTGGACGCGAGCGGCGTCGCCTTCGCGCCGGCCTCCCCGGAAACGCGCGGGCCCGAACTTGTTGGGCTCGCGACCCTGCCCGCCGGCGCGCATGCCAACGCCGGCCTCGCCGCGGGCGTCGCGCTGCTCGAGCAGTGGAGCGCCGCGAAGCTGCCCGCCGTGGCCAGCGTCGAGATCGCGAGCCCAGCGCCCAGCGAGTCGCCCGCGGTGCGGCTCGCCGGACGCGAACTGCGCGTGGTGCTCGGCAGCGGCGAACTCGCTGCGAAGCTGGCGCGCCTCGCGCGCATTCTCGCGCTGAACGAGCCCGCGCTCGCGAGCGCGACCGAGATCGATTTGCGTTTCCCCGGTGAGGGGGTGCTGCGCTTCGCGGCGCCCTGCCCGGCGGGAGACGAGTTGTTGGGGGGAGCGGCGCCGTCCGGGAAGGGCTCGGAGAACGCTGCTCGATTGGGGGGTGAAGAAAAGTGTCACGCAAAGACAACCTGATCGTCGGACTCGACATCGGGACTACGAAGATTTGCGCCATCGTCGCGGAGGCGACGGAGTCCGGCGTCAGCATCGTCGGAATCGGGACGCATCCGTCGCGAGGCCTGCGCAAGGGCGTCGTCGTCGACATCGAGGCGACCGTCGATTCGATCAAACACGCGGTCGAAGAAGCGGAGCTGATGGCCGACTGCGAGATCACATCGGTTTATGCCGGCATCGCGGGCGGCCACATCGACGGCTTCAACTCCCACGGCATCGTGGCGGTGAAGACGGGCGAGGTCACCGAGAGCGACGTGCGGCGCGTGATCGACGCGGCGAAGGCCGTCGCGATCCCGATGGACCGCGAAGTCATCCACGTGATCCCGCAAGAGTTCATCATCGACGACCAAGACGGCATCCGCGAACCGATCGGCATGAGCGGCGTGCGCCTCGAAGCCAAGATTCACATTGTTACTGCGGCTGTGACCAGCGCGCAGAACATCGTGAAGTGCGCGAACAAGGCCGGTCTGAACGTGATGGACATCGTGCTCGAGCCGCTGGCTTCGGCGGAAGCGGTGCTGGCGCAGGACGAGCGCGAGCTCGGCGTGTGCCTGATCGACATCGGCGGCGGCACCACCGACATCGCGGTGTTCGTCGACGGCTCGATCAAGCACACCTCGGTGCTGGCGATCGGCGGCTACCACCTCTCGAACGACATCGCCGTCGGCCTGCGCACGCCGTTCGACGAAGCCGAGCGCATCAAGAAACGCTTCGGTGTGGCGAGCGCGCGCTTTCTCGGCAGCGACGACATCATTACGGTTCCGAGCGTCGGCGGGCGCCGTCCGCGCGAGGTCTCGCGCAAAATCCTGTGCGAGATCATCGAGCCGCG
>JANNDT010000498.1:0-40587 GCA_031387905.1 Deltaproteobacteria bacterium | reverse complement strand
CGTGGTGTTGCCAGCGGTCAGACCTTGGCCGATGCCGCAGCCGAGGCCCGCGAGGCCGATTGCGAGGCCCGCGCCGAGCGCGTAGCCCCAAGTTCCGTCACCGCCGCCGCCCGCTTCCTGGGCCAACGCGGCCATCGGGAGCAGCAACACGGCGAGCGTCCACAGGGCGAGCTTTCCGAACTTCAGCATGATGATTTCTTCTCCTTGTTAGTGGCAGGATCCGCCGAGTGAGCCACGCCTAGTGGGCTTCCTCGAGCGCCAAGCCGATGTAAATCATCGAGAGCAGCGCGAACACGTACGCCTGAAGGAACGCGACCATCACGCCCAGGCCCATGAAGATTGCCGGAACCCCGATCGCGACGAGGCTGATCCAGACCGTCACGACCAGGTGGTCGGCGAACATGTTGGCGAGCAGCCGCACCGCGAGCGTGAACAGCCGCGAGAAATGCGAGAGCAACTCGATCGGTGCATAGATCGGGAACAGCGCTCGCACGTGGATGTGCTTGCCGCCGATGTGTAAGTCGAACAGGCTTGGCCCGAGGAAGTGGTTCACGTACGAGAGACCGTGCTCCCGGATGCCGACGTACTGGTGCGCGAGGAACGAAATCGCCGCCCACGCCCACGTGACATTCGCGCTGCGCGTGGCGCCCTCGATGCCGGGGATCAGGCCGATCAGGTTCGCGGTGAGCACGAAGAAGAAGATCGAGCCGATGATCGGGAAGTAGCGGCGCCAATGCGCGCCCATGTTCTGCGCGGCGAGGTCCGCGAGCATCTCGACCAGCAGCTCGGCGACGTTGCGAATGCTGAGGCCTTCGTCCGGGATCAGGCCGCCGTCGGCTCGCGCCAGGCGGCCGCGCACCACCAGGCCCATTAGGCACAGCAGCAGCGTGACGAAGAGCGCGGCGACGACGACGATCGCGCTCTGCTCGTTCACGATCGGCAGCGCGGCGTGCAAGGAGTTCGCGAGCCCCTCGAAGAAGTTCACGGCGCCCCTCCTTCGCGCTCGGCTTCACGCTCGCGCGCGAGCCACGGGTTCCATTCGTCCCAGCTCGGATCGTCCGCCGCGAGGGCGGGCACGGCGCTGACCGGAATCGCGCGAGGCCGGCTCTGCCAGGCCGCCACCACAACCGCGGGCACGAGGGCGGTAATGCCGCAGAGCAGACCTGCGGCATCGACCCCGGCCTTGATGGCGACGAACACGAGCGCGCCGAATAGCGGGAGCCGGAGCGCGAAACCGCTCGCGGCGCGGGCTTCCATCGCAAACGCGTGCTTCGCGAGGCCGAACAGCCCGCGAAAATTGAGCGTCTGGAGCGCTGCGCCTAACAGCAGGCCCAGCGCGAACTTCGGCGACACGAACGCGAGGCCGGCCAGGCCCGCGACTGCGGTGATGGCGGCATGCCAGGCGAGCACGCGGGTCTCTCGGATCGACTCGTTCACTTTGCTGGGTCCGTTTCGCCTGGCGCTTCTGGGGCTTCAGTCGGTCGGGCTTCAGTCGCCTGGCTTGGCATCGGTGTCGTCACGCGGCGGCGCCGCACCCTCGACCAAGCTGCGCATCGAGATCAACCGCTTCACGAAGGCTGCGAATCCGAACGCGGCCCCGATTGCGAGGCCGATCGGACTCGAGTCCAGCCGCGCGTCGGCGAAAGCCCCGATGCCGATTCCGATTGGGATCGCGAGGACCGCTTCGAGGGCCCGCTGGTAGGCCTTCCCCGCTTGTCCGTCGAGCCCGCTCTTCACGACTCGCCTCCGCCGGTGCCGCAACCCTGCGACCCCAAACCGAAAGCGGCGAGCAAACTAGCGAATCGAGTCGGGCGACTCCACGGTTTTTCGGGGCGCGAGCGCACGGCACTCACGCTGTCCCCGCGGCTTCGCGGAAGGCGTCTTCTGCCGCTGCGAGTGTCGCTCGAATCTCACGCGGCCCGTGCGCGAGCGAGACGAAGCCGGCCTCGTAGGCCGAGGGTGCGAGATAGACACCGCGCGCGAGCATGGCATGGAAGAAGACCTTGAAGCGCAGCAGATCGGATTGCTTGGCGTCGTCGAAGCTCGCGACCGGCCCGGGATGGAAGGAAAAGCCAAACATGCCGCCGACTGCCGCGGTGGTGAGCGGGACGCCTGCGCCGCGGGCGCGCTCGGCAAGGCCATCGGCGAGCGAGCGCGCAGTCGCGCCGAGTTTTTCGTAGGCGCCGCGCTTTGCGAGCCGACGCAGCGTCTCCAGGCCGGCCGCCACCGCGAGCGGGTTCCCGGAGAGCGTGCCGGCTTGATAGACGGGCCCGCTCGGCGCCATCTGCGACATCAGCGCGCGGCGGCCACCGTAGGCAGCGGCCGGGAGCCCGCCGCCGACGACTTTCCCGAGGCACGTCAGATCCGGCGTGATGCCGTACAAGAGCTGGGCGCCGCCCCACGCAACGCGGAAGCCGGTCATCACTTCGTCGAAGATGAGCAGCGCACCGTGCCGGTCGCAGAGTTTGCGCAAGCCGGCGAGAAAGCCTGGCGCGGGCGGGACGCAGCCCATGTTGCCCGCAACGGGCTCGACCAAGATGCACGCAATCTCGGCGCCGTGCGCGCCGAGAGTGGCCTCGACCGCGGCGAGATCGTTGTACGGCGCTTGGAGTGTTAGGCGCGCGAACTCTTCGGGCACGCCCGGCGAACCGGGGATGCCGAGCGTTGCAACGCCGCTGCCCGCGCCGACGAGCAGCGCATCGGCGTGGCCGTGATAACAGCCGTCGAACTTGAGGATGAGCTTGCGGCCGGTGGCGGCGCGCGCGAGGCGAATCGCGCTCATCGTCGCCTCGGTGCCCGAGGAAACGAAGCGCACCTGCTCGACCGAAGGCAGCGCCGCGCAGATCAGCTCGGCGATCTCGACTTCGCCTTCGGTGGGCGCGCCGAAGCTCGTGCCATGGCTCGCGGCGCGCGCGACTGCGCGCAGCACGCCCGGATCGCAGTGGCCGAGGATCAGCGGGCCCCACGAGCCCACGTAGTCGATGTACTCGTTGCCATCGGCGTCGCGAACGCGCGCGCCCTTGCCGCTGACGAGGAACGGCGGCGTGCCGCCGACGCCGCGGTAGGCGCGCACCGGCGAGTTCACGCCGCCGGGGATCACGCGCTCGGCGCGCTCCATTAGCGCTTGCGAGCGAGCGAGCGAGAACGGGCGCGGCTTCTTCGCAGCGGAGCGCTTCACCGGCGCGCGCTTTGCTGCAGCGGCTCTGCGCACGCGAGAGGCCATTAGGCGTCGACCGCGCCCGGGTCGAACTCCGCGAGCTTCGCCATCGCCACGAGCTTCTCGCCGGCAGCGAGGTTCATCACGGTGACGCCCTGCGTCGCGCGTCCCATCGTCGAGATGCTCTTCACCGTGCAGCGCAACACCTGGCCGGCGTCCGTAATCAGCATGACCTGGTCGTCGTCGACGACCTGCGCGATGCCGATCACGACGCCGTTCCGGTCCGAGGTGCGGATCGTGATGATGCCCATGCCGCCGCGGTTCTGGACGCGGTAGTCCTCGAGCGGCGTGCGCTTGCCGAAGCCGTTCTCGGTGACTGTCAGGACCGTCGCGCCCGGCGTCAGGATCTCCATGCCGACGAGCTCGTCGCCGTCGCTCAGATCCATGCCGCGTACGCCGGTCGCGTTCCGGCCCATGCCGCGCACCTGATCTTCGGGGAAGCGAATCGCTTTGCCCTTCTTGCTTGCGAGGATGATCTCGCTCGTGCCTGTGGTGAGCTTCGCCGCGATCAGTTCGTCGTCGTCGTTCAGGTTGATCGCGATGATGCCCGCACGCCGCGGATTCGAGTACGCCTCGATCTCGGTCTTCTTGATCGTGCCCTTGCGCGTGACGAGCACGATGAAGCTGCTCGCTGACGCCGCAAAATCGCGAATGCCCATGACGGCTTGCACGCGCTCGCCGTCTTGCAGCGCGAGCAGGTTCACGAGCGCCTTGCCGCGCGCGGCGCGCCCGAGCTGAGGCAGCTCCCAGACTTTCTTCCAGTGCACGCGGCCGCGGTTCGTGAAGAACAACACCGTTGCATGGGTCGACGAAACGAACAGGTGCTCGACGAAGTCTGCCTCCTTCGTTTGCATGCCGATCAGGCCCTTCCCGCCGCGGCGCTGCGAGCGGTACTCGGTGATTGGGTTGCGCTTCACGTAGCCGGTGTGGGACACGGTCACGACCATGTCCTCCTCGACGATTAGGTCTTCGGTCGAGAGGCCTTCGACCGCGCCGGTGATCTGCGTGCGGCGCTCGTCGGCGTACTTGGTCTTGATCTCGGCGAGTTCTGCGAGGATCACGGCGAGGATCTGCTCGTCGCTCGCGAGCAGGCCGCGCAGCTGCTCGATCGTGGCGCGCACTTCTGCGAGCTCATTGAGGATCTGGTTGCGCTCGAGCGCGGTCAGCGCGCGCAGGCGCATGTCGAGCACCGCCTGCGCCTGGCGCTCCGAGAACCCGAAGCGCGCCATCAGCTGGTTGCGCGCGTCGTTCGCGTCGTTGGCGGCGCGAATCGTCGCGATCACCTCGTCGAGGTGATCGAGCGCGATCGCAAAGCCTTCGAGGATGTGCGCGCGCGCCTCGGCCTGCGCGAGGTCGTAGGCCGCGCGGCGCGCGACCACTTCGCGGCGGAAATCGAGGAAGAGCTGGATCGAGTCTTTCAGCGCGAGTTGGCGCGGCCGGCCGCCGACCAGCGCGAGCATGTTGACGCCGAACGTCGTCTGCAGCGGCGTCATCTTGTAGAGCTGATTCAGGATCACCTCTTCCGGCGCTTCCTTCTTCAGCTCGATCACGACGCGAATGCCGTGGCGATCGCTCTCGTCGCGCAGATCGCTGACGCCCTCGATCTTGCCCTCGTTCACCAACTCGGCGATGCGCTCGACCAGCGTCGCCTTGTTCACCATGTACGGGATCTCCGTAACAATGATGGACTTGCCGCCGCGCTTGGTTTCCTCGAACTCCGCGCGCGCGCGCAGCGTGATCGAGCCGCGGCCAGTGGCGTAGGCCTGGCGGATGCCGTCCGTGCCGCAAATCAACGCGCCAGTCGGAAAATCCGGGCCCGGGATCTTCTCGAGCAACTCGTCGACCGTGCACTCGGGGTGCTTCGCGATCAGCGTGACCGCGTCCACGAGTTCGCCGATGTTGTGCGGCGGGATGTTCGTGGCCATGCCGACCGCGATTCCCTGAGAACCGTTCGCCAGCAGGTTCGGGAAGCGCGCCGGGAGCACGCGCGGCTCCATGCGATTGCCGTCGAAGTTCGGCTGGAAATCCACCGTCTCGCGGTCGATGTCGCGTAACAACTCGGTCGCGATCGCGCGCAGCCGCGCTTCGGTGTAGCGATACGCGGCCGGCGGGTCGCCGTCGATCGAGCCGAAGTTGCCTTGGCCGTCGACGAGCATGTACCGGAGTGACCAGGGCTGAGCCATGCGCGCCATGGCTTCGTAAATGGGCGCATCGCCGTGCGGGTGATAGTGCTTGATGACTTCGCCGACGACGCCGGCGCTCTTCGAGTACGGACGGTTCGGCTGCAAGCCTTCGTCGTGCATCGCGTACAGGATCCGGCGGTGCACGGGCTTCAGACCGTCGCGCACGTCGGGCAGCGCGCGGCTCACGATCACGGACATCGAGTAGTCGAGGAACGATCTTCGGACTTCGTCCTCGATGTTCACCGGCTGCGCGAGGCTGGCCATTCCCCCGTCGCCGGGCGGCGCGGCGGCGTCCTCAGGCCGTTTCTCATCCGCCATCGCTCAAACGTCCAGGTTCTGAACGCGCAGCGCGTTCTCTTCGATGAACTCGCGGCGCGGCTCGACGTCGTCGCCCATTAGGGTCGAGAAGACCAGATCCGCTTCGACTCCGTCTTCGATGCGCACGCGCAGGAGCGTGCGCTTCTCAGGCTGCATCGTGGTTTCGGAGAGCTGCTCCGGATTCATCTCGCCGAGGCCCTTGTAGCGCTGGATCGAGAGGCCGCGTTCGCCGAGTTCGAGCACGCGCTTCAAGAGGCTCGCGCCGCTCGGGAAGCTCTCCGCAGCGCCGGCCTGGCTGCTGTCGGTCTCGCCTCCCAGGATGCGATACGGCTCTACGCCCTCCGCGCGAATCGCAGCGGCAAGTGTCGCGAGCCGATGCACGTCGGCGCTCCGTAACAATTCGGCATCGATCACGGTGGGCGTCGCGAGGCCTACTTTCCGGGTGACCGCGACGAGCCGCGCGGCGCCGTGCTCCGCGTCCGCTTCCGCACGCAGCGTGAAGCCCTGCGCTTCGGTGTAGAGATCGTCGAGTTTCGCAGAGACGCGTGGCAGCGCACGCTCGAGAGCGGCCGCGCTCGCGAGATCGACCTCCGGCGTGAGGCCTGCCTGAATCGCTGCGTCTACGACGCGGGAGTCGAGACGTCGCACAGCGAGGTGGTCGACCGCTTTCTTGTACTCGCTCGCGGCGAGGAGTAGGCGCTGCACGGCTTCCGGCGTGAGCTCGACGCTGTCGGGGCCCGCGGCGATCCGCACGCTCTCGAGCGCGAGATTCTGCAGGTACGCCTCGAGCGCGGCCTCGTCCTTCACGTAGCGCTCGGAGCGGCCCTTCTTCACCTTGAAGAGCGGCGGCTGCGCGATGTACACGAAACCACGAGAGATTAGGTCCTTCATCTGGCGATAGAAGAACGTGAGCAGAAGCGTGCGGATGTGAGAACCGTCGACGTCCGCGTCGGTCATGATGATGACGCGGTGGTAGCGAGCCTTCGTGGCGTCGAACTCGTCGCCGAGGCCGCAGCCGAGCGCAGCTGTCAAGGCCTGGATCTCGGCGTTGCCGAGCATGCGCTCGAGCCGCGCCCGCTCGACGTTCAGGATCTTCCCGCGCAGCGGGAGGATCGCCTGGAAGCTGCGGTCGCGGCCCTGCTTCGCGGTGCCGCCGGCGGAGTTGCCCTCGACGATGAAGAGTTCGCTCTTGGCGGGGTCGCGCTCCTGACAATCCGCCAGCTTGCCGGGCAGGCTGAAGTCGCTGAGCGCGCCTTTGCGACGTGCGAGATCGCGGGCTTTGCGCGCCGCCGCACGAGCGCGGGCCGCGTCGACGACCTTTGCGATGATCGTCTTCGCGACGGCCGGGTTCTCCTCGAAGAACTCGAGCAAGCGGTCGTAGAAGAGCCCCTCGACGAGCCCCTTCACTTCGCTGGTGCCGAGCTTCGACTTGGTCTGGCCCTCGAACTCTGGCTGCGGAAGCTTCACGCTCACGACAGCTGTTAGGCCTTCGCGCACGTCGTCGCCGCTGATCGGCTCGGGCGGGTTCTTGCCATTCTTGTTCTGGAGCGTCAGGTAGCGGGAGAGAGCGCGCGTCAGTGCGGTGCGGAAGCCGATCAGGTGCGAGCCACCTTCGACCGTGTTGATGTTATTGGCGAAGGAGAAGACGGCTTCGTTGTAGGAGTCGTTGTATTGGATCGCGATCTCGACTGCGACCGGGATCTTGCGCGTGTGGCCCTCGACGACTCGCTCGCCGGAAATGTAAATCGGCGGCGCGTGGAGCGGCTGTCGCGCGCGGGAGAGGTGTTCGACGAACGAGACAATGCCGCCTTCGAAGCGGAAATCGTGCTCCTTGCCGCTGCGTTCGTCCTTGATCTGAATACGAACGCCGGCGTTCAGGAACGCCAGCTCTCGCAGCCGCTGCGACAGCACATCGAAGGAGAAGTCGATGCTCGGGAAGATCAAGCCGTCAGGATGGAACGTGACCTTGGTGCCGGTTTTGTCGCTGGTTCCGATGGCCTTGAAGTCGCGCGCCGGGACGCCGCGTTCGTAACGTTGATTCCAGACTTTGCCGTCGCGCTTGATCTCGACTTCCATCCAGTCGGAGAGCGCGTTCACGACCGAAATACCGACGCCGTGAAGCCCGCCGGAAACCTTGTAGGTGTTCTCGTTGAACTTGCCGCCGGCGTGGAGGCGCGTGAGCACGATCTCCGCCGCGGGCCGCTTCTCGATAGGGTGTTCATCGACGGGGATGCCGCGCCCGTCGTCGTTCACCGTGACGGAGCAGTCGTCGTGAATCGTGACGTCGATCTCGCGGCAAAAGCCGGCGAGCGCCTCGTCGATCGAGTTATCGACGGCCTCGTAAACGAGATGATGCAGTCCATCGGGACCCGTCGTCCCGATGTACATCGCTGGGCGTTTGCGAACCGGTTCGAGGCCTTCGAGCACCTCGATAGAACTGGCGTCGTAGCTCACTTGCAACCAATCGCGCGGCAGCTGGGTGAAGCACCGCGGCAAAGTTCTTCGCCGCGCGGAGGGGCTGGGCGAAGTCGGCGGAGCCTATCGAAAGGGAGGCCTCAGCAAAAGGGGGGAAACGCTTTCAACTGCCGGGAAATGTTTGGTTTTCGGGCGTTTCCGAACGCGGCCGTGCACTGCTAGAGGCGCATCGGCATCACGACGGCGAGCGTGTCCGCGTCATCTCCGGGTCGAATCTCGACGGGCTTGTCGCCGTCGCGGAAGGCGAACTGGATTTCTTTGGCATTCAGTGCGCCGAGGCAATCGAGGAGATACTTGGCATTGAAGCCAATCGTGGTCGCCTCGCCCGCGAAATCTACGTCCATCTCCTCCTGGGCATCGCCCAGATCGGGGTTGTTCGAGGAGATCACGATCTTGCCCTCTCGGATTTCCAGCTTGATGGCGCGGCTTCGTTCCGCTGAGAGCAGCGCAACGCGGCGCAATGCACGGACGAGGGAATCCGAGTTGATGGTGAGCTTGCGATCCGATGATTTGGGGATCACCTGCTTGTAATTAGGAAACTCGCCCTCGATCAAACGCATGACGAGCGTCACACCACCTTTGCGGGCGAGACCGTTATTTCCCTCGAAACCGAGTTCAACTTCGTCAGCGTCGTCCTCATCCACGAGCCGCTTCAGTTCCGCGAGACCTTTGCGCGGAATGATGACACCGCTGGCGAGTGCGGCGGCCTGCGTTCCAATCGTGCGATCGACTAATGCCAAACGATGGCCATCGGTAGCCACCATCCTGAGTTTCCCGTCGGCGGGCACGACCTCGAAGTAGACACCGTTCAGGTTGTACCGAGTCTCGTCCAACGATGCGGCGTACATCGTGCGCTCGATCATCTGGCTCAGTACCGCAGCCTGTAAACGCACGAGTTGCCCAGGGATGAACTCCGGTAGTGTCGGATACTCCTCTGCGGCGGCGCCGGCGAGGTTGAAGCGCGTACGTCCGCAGCGCAGTTCGATATACGACTGTGCGGTCGCCTCGAGTTGGATCGGCTCTTCCGGCAATTCGCGAACGATGTCGTATAGCTTGCGCGCAGAAACCGTAATGGCACCGGCTTTCGTCACCCGAGCTGGGTGGAAGCCTCGAATCCCAACTTCGAGATCGGTCGCGGCGAGTTCGAGCCGCCCGTCTTCGTTCTTTCCGGTCGCCGTAAGCAGCACGTTCGCGAGAATCGGCATGGAGTTGCGCTTCTCGACTATCGCTTGCATGCGCCCGAGACCGCGTAAGAGCTCGTTTCTGTCGATCGCGAGCTTCATGTCTTTCCTCTAATTGATAGTTTCTGGGAGATACAGTAGGAGTGCCCGACAGACGGACAAAACCCTGGAAAGGCACGGAGAACGAAGACGTTTCCCACTGAGGAAAAAGTGTTTCTCCGTCGGAAGTTGGAACCTCATCACCCGGGTGTGGACTTTATCATCTTGTCGTGTCGGGTGGGCGTGGGAATCACGATGAATCGTGGCTTGACACCGTGCAACGCGGGTCGGTAGCTTCGCGGGCCCATTTTTCGCGCACCCCCGTGCGCAGGAAGCCCGCATGAAGCGCACATTTCAACCGAGCCGGATTCGTCGGAAGCGGACGCACGGCTTTCGTGCCCGAATGAGCACGAAAGCCGGGCGGGTGGTTATCAACCGGCGACGCGCGAAGGGCCGGAAGCGCCTCGTGCCGGTCATCAGCTCGAAGTAGTTCCCGTCTTCGGTCTTGCCTAGGGGCGCTCGTGATTACCCAGGCGACGGAGTTGACAGCGAGGTCGCTGTGCTTTACCGCGGCGGATCGGGTCAGGCAGAGCCGCGATTACCTGCGATCACGTGCGCACGGGCGTAGAGCTTCCACCCGCACATTCGCCCTCGAGATCACGCCGAATGCACGAACGACAAGACTTGGCCTCGTGGTGAGCCGTCGCGTAGGCGGCGCCGTCGTACGGAATCGCGTGAAACGCGGCGTGCGCGAGTGGTTTCGCAGCAATCGTTCCCGCTTGCCCGTGGCCGTAGATCTAGTGGTGATCGCGCGCACTGGGGCGGGTGCGCTGACGGTCGCGGCGATGCACATCGAGTTGAACGAGTTGGTCCAGCGAGCGACGCGATGAGACCGGGACGGATGCTCGCTGAGTGTCTTCGCGCGGCGATCCGCGGCTACCAGTTGCTGCTGTCGCCCCTTCTGCCGCGTTCCTGCCGGTTCGAGCCCACGTGCTCGCAGTACGCGTACGAGGCGCTCGGGCGACACGGCGCGCTGAAAGGCACCTGGTTAACCGCTCGGCGCATCGCGCGGTGTCACCCGTTCAGTCAGGGTGGCTTCGACGCCGTGCCCCACGGGGACCAGAATGGATCGTAATACCATCCTGCTCCTGGCTCTCTCCGCGGCGCTCTATTTCGGGTGGCAAGCCTCGCTCGATCATCGGTTCCCGAAGCGTCACGAGACAGGCGCTCAGGTAGAAAAGCCAGCGGAAGGCAGCGAACTGCCGCGCGGAGGTGCACCCGAGAAGGGGCCTGCGGTGCCGCTTGACGCTCAGCCGGTGGGTTCACCCGCGGCGGAACCGGCGCAGGCGGAGCGGCTTGTTGTCGTCGAGCGGCCGCTCTATGTGGCGACGTTCACGACGCGAGGCGGGGCGCTCCGGGAATGGGTGCTGCGGGAATATGACGACGCGTCTCAGCCGCATCGCCCGCCGGTCGCAATCACCACGAATCGCGAACAGCTGTCGCTGGCGACGCCGCTGCTCGAACTCGGCCTTGGCGATCTATCTGCGCTGGCGTACGCGGTAACTCGACCGAACGAGGAGACCGTCGCATTCACAGCCGATGTCGGTTCTGTTCGGATCGCGAAGACCTACCGATTCGAGCCCGACGGGTACACAGCCAGGCTTGCGATCGAAGTAGAGAACCTGGGTCCGAGCCCCTTGAGCCCGGCGTTTGGGGTTGAATGGCCGGCGCAGCGTGGGCTTGGCGCGGACTTCAAGGAGTACGGCCTTGCGGCGTATGCCTCCGATGCGGTCGTGCGCTTCTTGATTGCTCCGAGGCCGTCGACGCTTGGCTTCGGTGGCGGAGCGGCTAAGGAGCAGCAAGACGTAAAGCCCGAGCCCGGGGAGCCTTTCGAGCTCGACTGGGCTGGCGCAGAAACACGCTATTTCCTCGCAGCTCTCCTGCCGGACAACCCGAGAGACGCCCGGGCCCGGATGACGCCGGTGACGCCCGAAAGCGAGGGCCTTCTCGAGGTTTGGTTCGAGCCTGTAACGCTCCCGCCCGCGGCGAAGCTCACTCGCGAGTACCGCCTGTATCTCGGCCCCAAGGAACCCGAACGCCTCGACGCCCTAGGCGCTCACCTAGACGAGGCGATTCAGCGCGGCTGGGCGCCCAGCCTGACTCGGTTCTTCACCGCAGTGCTGACCTATGCGCACCGCTTCGTGTCGAACTATGGCATCGCGATCCTGTTGCTCACGATGGTGATTCGCGTCGCCCTCGCGCCTCTGATGGTGGGGCAGATGCGCTCCATGAAGCGGATGAGCGAACTCGCGCCGAAAACGAAAGCTGCCCAGGCGAAATACCCAGACGATCGCCAGAAGCAGCAGGAAGCCATGATGGCGGTCTACAAGGAGGCGGGGGTGAGCCCGTTCTCGGCGTTCGGGGGCTGTCTCCCGATGCTGCTTCAGCTACCGATCTTCGTCGGGTTTTACTTCGCGCTGCAGGGTTCGATCCAGCTCCGACAGCAGCCGTTCTTCGGTTGGATCCAGGATCTCTCGCAGCCCGAGTCGATATTCGTGGTCCCCGGACTCGATTTCCACGTCCGCGCGCTTCCGCTCCTGCTCGGGGCCGCGATGGTGTTGCAGCAGCGGCTCACACCGACGCCCGGGATGGATCCCGCGCAGGCGCGCATGATGCAGGTACTGATGCCGGTGATGATGACGCTGATGTTCTATCAGTTCGCGTCGGGCCTCGGCCTGTATTGGCTGATGAGCACGCTGCTCGGGATCGGTCAGCAGTTGTTAATGAATCGCAGCAAGCAGCCGGCAGCGGCATAGCGGAGGACGAGAGATGCACGACCAGAGAATCGAAGCCAAGGAGTTCGTCGGCGACAGCGCGAACGAGGCGATCGCGAAGGCGGCGGCCTATTTCGGCAGACCGGAGAGTGATCTGCGCGTGCGAACGCTGACGGCGGTGTCAGGTCTGGGCGCTCGAACTCTCATCGTCGCTGTCCCGGTAGACGCCTCGCCGCCTAGCGAGGGCCGGAGTGGCGGTGGCGGGGGAGAGCGTGAGCGCGAAGCCCGGCCCCGGGAAGGTCGCGAGCGAGAGGGTCGAGGGCGCGAACGGCGTCCGGCGCGGCACGACCGTGAGCGCGATCGGGAAGAAGTGCGCGAGGCCCCGATAGCAGCAGCGGCGCCAGCGGCCGAAGCTCCGACCGAGCCGTCGGTGGGGACTGCGCAAGGAGAGATTGGGCCGGTTGGGCACTACCTCTTGGGCGTCGTCGAGCGGATGGATCTCGGCCCATTCGAAATGAGCGCGTCCGAGCAGGACGGCTACCAGATTTTCGAGATCACCGGCGCGGCGGTTCGGGGGCTCACTTCGGGCGACGCGCGGGCTCCCGAAGCGCTTCAGCTGCTCGCCAGCCAGGCGGCGAGCCTTGGCCAGGACGAGCCGAAGCGGGTAGTGGTTGATGTCTCGGGGGGCGCGCGGGATAAGCGCGATGAACTGCTCGAGCGCGTGGCGGACCGCGCGGCGAAGCGGGCACAGGAAACTGGGCGAAGTGTTGCGCTCGACCCGATGAGCGGGCGTGATCGGCGCGTAATCCATATGGCGCTCCGCAGCGCGGAAGGCATCGCCACGATGAGCATCGGCGAGGGCCGCTACCGGCAGGTGCTGGTCGTGCCGGCCACTGCGCCCGAGTACGCCGAGGCGAGGGCGACGAGCGAATCCGCGAACGGATGACCGTTCCACGTGGAACGCTCGACGAGACGGACGGCGTGACGCCGTCGGCCGGGGTCGATGCGGGCCGCTTGGACGAGCTGCTGAGACCGGTCGCGGAGAAGTTCGGGGTGGACCCGAGCCCAGCTATGCAATCGCTGGCGGCCTACGCCGACACGCTGCTTCGCTGGAATCACCGGATCAATCTGACTGGCGCCCGAGACCTCGACACGCTCGCGCGCGAGCATCTCGCGGATGCATTCGCCGTAGCGCCGCACCTCCCGGAGGCGGGTTGCTGGGTCGATGTGGGATCCGGCGGCGGGCTTCCAGGGCTAGTGCTCGCGATTCTTCGCAGGGATCTGCAAGCGGTTTTGGTTGAGCCAATCCAGAAGAGGCGCGCCTTTCTGGCTGCCGCCGTACGCGAGCTCGGGCTCCCGCATGTGCGCGTCGTTGGCGATCGCCTCGATGAGCATCTTGAGCGCGGTGGCCATGGCGCGTATGAGTTCGCCGTGTCCCGCGCAGTTTTTCCACTGAGCGAGTGGCTCGAATCGGGGCGGGCGCTGGTTCGGACCGGCGGCGGCACCGTGGTTGGCCTCGAGGGCTCAGCGCGCGGCGAGCTTCCTGGTTGCGCAGAGCGCTTTCCGTACGACATTGGCTTCGGGGAGCGGGCGATCATTCGCGTCCGCGCGTAAAACACTGGTGTTCCACGTGGAACGCAGTCGCCCCCCTCTGATAGACTGAGATCTCAACTCCCGAGGGGGCGGGCGATGGACTGGGCCCACAGCGAAACCGGGCAAGCCCGCGTCATCGCTGTCGTAAATCAAAAAGGCGGCGTCGGGAAGACCACCACTGCTGTCAACCTCGCGGCATCGCTGGCTGCGGCTGAACGCCCCACCCTGCTAGTCGATGTTGACCCCCAGGGGAACGCGAGCGGTGGCGTGGGGATAAACACGCCCCGCACCCAGATCTACGACGTTCTGTCGGGTTCCATCAGCGCTGCGCAGGCACTCCAGCCGACCGCCCTCTCGCACCTCCACGTCCTGCCCGCGGGCCCCGACCTCGCGGGCGCGGAGATCGAGCTCGTCTCGGTCGAGTCGCGCGAAACCCTGCTGCGCGACGCCCTCGCGCCGCTCTTGCCCCACTACGACTTCGTGTTGATCGACTGCCCGCCCTCGCTCGGTCTGCTCACGCTCAACGCTCTCGTCGCGGCGCACGCCGTGCTCGTGCCGCTGCAGTGTGAGTACTACGCGCTCGAAGGCCTGGCGCGATTGTTAGGGACCGTCGAACGAGTGCGCGCCAGCTTCAACCCCGCACTCGAACGCGAGGGCATCGTGCTGACGATGGTCGATCGCCGCGCGAATCTCTCGCAACAAGTCGAGGATGACGTCCGCTCGCACTTCGGCAGTGGCGCGCTCGGCGCCGTCTTCAACACCTCGATACCGCGCAACGTTCGTCTCAGCGAGGCGCCCAGTCACGGCAAGCCGATTCTCCTGTACGACATCAGCTCGCGCGGCGCCGCCGCCTATTTGCAGCTCGCTCAAGAGTTGTTACGGCGCTATCCGCGTCCCGAGCGCAAGCCGCCGGTGCTCGGCGCCTAATTACCCCGCGGTCCCGCTCCCGAAGGAGACTCAGATGGCGATTCGCAAAGGCGTGCTCGGGCGCGGGCTCGATGCGCTGCTGCCGGCGGCGCCGCACGCAGTTCTCGGCACGCCAGCCGGCGCGCCGCCGCCTGGGAGCACGCTCGCCGCCGCAGCCGAGCTTCCGCTCGACGCGATCTCGCCAAACCCGCAGCAGCCTCGCCGCGTCTTCGCGGAAGCCGAACTCGATTCGCTGGCAGCGTCGATTCGCCGCCACGGCGTGCTCCAGCCCGTCGTGGTACGCGAGGCGCCGCCGGGTGCGCCGCGCCGCTATGAACTCGTCGTCGGCGAGCGGCGCTGGCGCGCATCGCAGCGCGCCGGCCGCGCCACGATTCCAGCGACGATCCAGAACATCACGCCACAGGCGCTGCTCGAAGTTGCCCTGGTCGAGAACGTTCAGCGCCGCGATCTGAATCCGATCGAGCTTGCGCACGCCTTCCGCGCGCTGGCGGATGCGGGTCGCACCCAAGAGCAAATCGGTGAACAGGTCGGGCTCGAGCGCCCAACCATCGCGAATCACCTACGCCTGCTCGAGCTCTCCAAGGAGGCGCAGGAGGATGTCGAGAGCGGCCGGCTCGGCATTGGTCACGCCAAGGCGCTGCTCCAGCTCGCGAACCCCGAACGCCGGCGCTGGCTGCGCGACCGCATCCTGGCCGAGCAACTCTCCGTGCGCGCGGCCGAGGATCTCGCGCGAGAGCTTGCAGGCCCGCGCGCCGAGCGGGCGTCAGCAGCGCGCGGCACACCCGCTCGCGACGTGGATCCCAATCTGCGCGCGCTGATCGATCAGCTCGAAGCGCACTTTCAGAGCCGCGTTCGCATCCACGCCGACGGTCGCCGCGGCCGCCTCGAAGTGGATTTCGCGAGTCCCGAAGAACTTTCGCGACTCAGCAGCCTGATCCTCGAGGGTCGCCGGCTGTGACGCGGGACGTCGGCGACACCCCGCGCCTCGGCCCCGGCACCTCGTTCGACGGCCTGCTCACCTTCGAGGGCACGCTGCGCGTCGAGGGCCAGCTCGCGGGCTCGGTCGTCGCCGAGGGCGGCGCGCTCGTAATCGGACCCACGGCACGCGTGCGCGCTCGCATCGAAGTCGCCGAACTCGTGCTGGCGGGCTCACTCGTCGGTGACGTAATCGCGAGCCGCCGTGTCGAGCTACTGCCCGGCGCGGAACTCGAAGGCAACGTCACGTCGCCGCTGCTCGCGATCTCCGAGGGCGGTCGCATCGCGGGGCGCTGCATCACCGGCGCGAGGGCCAGTGCAGCCGCGCCTGGTTTCGAGTCGATAGGGCACACAAAACCGTCTTGAAACTCGCGCCCAATCTGCGAGTTTCTGCGCCGTCCGGCCCGGGTCGTCCGGGCCGGAAGCATTTTCAGGCCGCGGACCTCGCAGTGATCGCGCATCGTCGGGCGTCGCGATCCGCGTTCTCCTCGGTCGGCCAGCGGAGCACGAACAAACAGATGAGCTTGCGAACGATCCTCGCGCTCGGGGCCCTCTGGATCTCGCTCGCCGCTGCCCCCGCACACGCAGCCGGTGGCCTGAGCATCTTCCCCGACCTGATCGAAGACTGGATGTACGGCACCTACGGGGGTCAGATTCTTGCGGCGCCGTGGCGGAGCGCGTGGCTCCAGCTCGTAGTGCTGTTCGTCGCGATCGTGTTCCCGCTGAACGCCTGGATCTTCAAGCCGCTGCTCCGCACGCTCGAGCAGCGCGGCGAGAAGATCGAGGGCGCCCGCAATCAGGCGAGCGCGCTCTCGAAGCAGGCAGACGAAGTACTAGGTCGATACGAAGCCGCCGTAGCCTCCGCGCGACGCGACGCGGAGAGCGTGCGGCGCACGGCCTTGGACGGCGCGCGCCAAGATCAAGCTCGCATCAGCGCCGCGGCCCGCGCCGCAGCCGAGCGCGAAGTCGCGGCTGCGCGCGTCAGCGTGGCCGGGGCCCTCGACTCGGCGCGCGTTTCGCTGCGCGGAGAAACGGAGCGCCTCGCGCGAGACGCGGCTGCCCAGGTGCTCGGGAGGCCGTTGCCGTGAGGGCGCTCGCACTCGCTCTGTTGTTGGGCCTCGCTCCGCTCACGGCCTTTGCCGCAGAGGAAGCGCATGAGAGCGCCCACGCCGGCGGCCATGACGCGGCTGCCGCGGCCGCGCACAAGCGCGAGTTCACCTACGAGGTGATCAACCTCGCGATCCTAATCGCCGTGCTCGTCTACTTCGCGCGAAAGCCTGTGCGGGCCTACCTGACGACGCGCCGAGACACGATCGCGAAGAACATCGCGAGTTCCGAGCAGCTGCTGAAGGACGCCGAGCGCAAGCTTGGCGAGTGGAACGCAAAGGCGGCGCGCCTCGACGCCGATGTCGCGGCGATCCTCGACTCGACGCGCAAGAGCGCTGAGACCGAGAGAGCCACGATCCTCGCGGACGCCGAAACCACAGCAGTGCGCATTCGCCAGGGCGCAGCAGGCGTGGTCGAACGCGAGCTGCGCTCGGCGCGCGAGGGACTGCGCGAAGAAGCCGCGGAGCTCGCCGTGGCGCTGGCGGGCAAGTTGTTACGCGAGCAGGTGAACGCCGGCGACCGCGATCGCCTCGCCGACGAGTTCATCGCGAAAATCGAATCGGGCGCAGGAGGGCCGCACTGATGCCGTCCAGCGCCGCACCGCGCCGCTACGCGCGCGCGTTGTTCTCACTCGCGAGCGAAGAAAACCGCGTCGCGGCTGTGCGCGAAGAACTGCGGCGCCTCGGTGCGCTGCTCGAAGCGAGCCCCGAACTGCGCGCTGTCTTGCTCCAGCCGCTGCACCCCGCCGCCGAGCGCCGGAGCGTGCTCGAGAGCGTCGCCGAGAGACTCGCAGCGAGCAGCTTGCTGCGGCGCTTCTATTCCTACCTAATCGATCAGCGCCGTCTAGTCGCCTTCGCCGAGATCGAGGCCGAGTTCGTGCGCCTCGCTGACGAAGCAGCTGGACGCTCGAGAGTGCGCTTGAAGACGGCGCAGCCGCTCAGCGAGGCGCAGACAGAGCGTCTCGTGCGCGCGCTCAGCGCGCGCGCGGGAACCCAGGTCGAGCTCGAGATCGAAGTGGATCCCGAGCTGGTGGGCGGCCTCGTCGCCCAGCTCGGCGACACCGTGTACGACGGCAGCTTGCGCACGCAGCTCCAGCAGCTGCGCAGCGCGCTGCTCGGCGACTAGCCCTAACAGCCCAGGGTCCCGCGCTAGAGCGGACCCGCGGAGAAAACGATGGATCTGCGTCCCGGCGAAATCACCGACATCCTGAAGCGCGAGATCAAGGATTACGGCCGTCAGATCGACGTCGCCGAAACGGGCACAGTGCTCTCGATCGGCGACGGCATCGCGCGTGTCTATGGCCTTCAGTCCGCGATGGCCGGCGAGCTCGTGATGCTGCCCGGCGAAGTCTCGGGCATGGTGCTGAACCTCGAAGAGGACAACGTCGGCATCGCCATCATGGGCGAGGCGAACCACGTGCGCGAAGGCGACCTCGTGCGCCGCACCGGCCGCATCGTCGAGGTGCCCGTCGGCATGGGCCTGCTCGGCCGCGTGGTCGACGCGCTCGGCAACCCGATCGACGGCAAGGGCGCGATCCAGTCGACGGAGTCGCGCCGTATCGAGGTGAAGGCGCCCGGCATCGTGACGCGCAAGAGCGTCTCGCAGCCGCTCCAAACAGGCATTAAGGCGATCGACGCGATGACGCCGATCGGTCGCGGCCAGCGCGAGCTCATCATTGGCGACCGCCAGACCGGCAAGACCGCGATCGCGCTCGACACGATCATCAACCAAAAGGGCGGCGACGTGTTCTGCATCTACGTCGCCACCGGTCAAAAACAGTCGACCGTCGCGCAAGTGGTGGACAAGCTCACGCAGTTCGGCGCGATGGAGTACACGATCGTGGTCGCCGCTACGGCGAGCGAGCCGGCGCCGCTCCAGTTCATCTCGCCGTACACGGGCTGCACGATGGGCGAGTGGTTCCGCGACAACGGCAAGCACGCCCTAATTGTTTATGACGATCTCACCAAGCAGGCCGTCGCCTACCGTCAGCTGTCGCTCTTGCTGCGCCGCCCGCCAGGCCGCGAAGCGTATCCGGGTGACGTCTTCTATCTCCACTCGCGGCTGCTCGAGCGCGCGGCCAAGCTGAACGACGAACTCGGCGGCGGCTCGCTGACGGCGCTGCCGATCATCGAGACGCAGGCGAACGACGTCTCGGCCTACATCCCGACCAACGTCATCTCGATCACCGACGGTCAGATTTTCCTCGAAACGGATCTCTTCAACTCCGGTGTGCGCCCGGCCATCAACGTCGGCATCTCGGTGTCGCGCGTGGGCGGCGCCGCGCAGATCAAGGCGATGAAGAAGGTTGCGGGAACGCTCAAGCTGAACCTCGCGCAGAACCGCGAGATGGCGGCCTTCTCGCAGTTCGGCAGCGATCTCGACAAGGCGACGCAGGAGCAGCTCGCGAACGGCGAACGCCAGACGGAGATTCTGAAGCAGCCGCAGTACCAGCCGCTGCCCGCGGTCGAGCAGGTCGTCTCGATCTACGCCGCCTCGCCGCAAGCGGGCCGCAAGAGTTGGGTACGCGATCTGCCGGTATCCGACGTGCGCCGCTACGAGGCCGAGATGCTCGCCTACATGCGCGCGAACCACGCCGGGCTGCTGGCGAAGATCAGCGCGAGCGGCCAGATCGGCGACGACGACGAAAAGGCGCTGCGCTCCGCACTCGACGCGTTCGTGCAGATGTTCCAGCCGAGCCGCAAGGCGGAGTAACTCAGCGACGCCATGGCCAATACCAAAGAAATCCGCCGCCGCATCCGCGCCGTCCAGAAGACGAAGCAGATCACCAGCGCCATGCGCATGGTGGCCGCCTCGAAGCTGCGCCGCGCCCAGGACGCGATCCTCGCGGCTCGGCCGTACGCCAGGCGCATGTACGCGGTGTTGGGCGAGATCGGGCGGCGCCACAAGGACGCCGAGCATCCGCTCCTGAAAGCGCACGCGCAGCAGAAAGTGCACGAGTTGATCGTCGTGACATCGGATCGCGGCCTGTGCGGCGCCTTCAACGCGAACGTGCTGAAGCGCGCGCACGCGACCGCGCGCGAACTCGCGGCGAAGGGCCTGCGCGTCGTAATTACTCCCGTCGGCAAGAAGGCCGACGAGTACTTCCGGCGCCGGAAGATCGGTGAGACGCAGCGCGTCTGGAGCAACCTCGGCACGATCAACATCCGCTACGGCACCGAGATCGCCGAGCATCTTGCGAAGCGTTACGAGAGCGGCGAGATCGACGGCGCGACGCTCGTGTACTCCGAGTTCATTTCCGCGCTGACGCAGACGCCGCACGCGGATCCGCTCTTGCCGCTCGCGCCCGCCGAGGACGCCGCAGTGGACGCCGACGCCGCGCTGCCGGTCGAGATCGAGCCCGATGCGAAAACATTGCTCGCGGTGCTCGTGCCGCAGGCGCTCGAGTTCACGCTCTACCGCGCATTGCTCGAGAACCAGGCCGGCGAGCACGCCGCGCGCATGGCCGCGATGGAGAGTGCGACGCGCAACTCGGAGGATCTGATCGGCAGCTTGAGCCTCCAGTACAACCGCGTACGCCAAGCCGCGATCACCAAGGAATTGATGGAGATCGTGTCGGGCGCGGAAGCGCTCAAGTAGCCCGTAACAATTCGTGCGCCGCGCTCGCGGTGCGCGGCCGAAGATCGAGAGAGGAACGCAGCGATGGCGACCAACGCGAGAGCGAACGGACGAGTGACGCAGGTGATGGGGCCGGTGGTGGACGTCGAGTTCCCGCCCGGCGCGCTGCCCGAGGTTTTGACCGCGTTGCGCACCACCAACGCGAACATCGACGCGCGCGAGAACAACCTCGTGCTCGAAGTCGCGCTGCACCTCGGCGAGAACAGCGTGCGCACGATCGCGATGGATGCGACCGACGGCCTGCGCCGCGATCAGCCGGTCGTGAACACCGGCGCCCCGATCCACGTGCCGGTGGGTCCGGGCACGCTCGGCCGCATCATCAACGTGATCGGCGAGCCCGTCGACGAACGCGGTCCGATCAAGACGGAGAAGTTCTGGCCGATTCACCGGCCGGCGCCTCAGTTCATCGATCAGTCGGTGACGGTCGAGCCGCTCGAGACCGGCATCAAGGTGATCGACCTAATCGCTCCCTTTCCGAAGGGCGGCAAGGTCGGCCTGTTCGGCGGCGCCGGCGTCGGCAAGACGGTCGTGCTGCTCGAGCTGATCAACAACATCGCGAAACAACACGGCGGCTACTCCGTGTTCGGCGGTGTCGGCGAGCGCACGCGCGAGGGCAACGATCTCTGGCACGAGATGATGGATGCGAAGCTGTCCGACGGCACGACCGTGCTCGACAAGGCGGCGCTCGTGTACGGCCAGATGAACGAGCCGCCGGGCGCGCGCGCCCGCGTCGGCCTCTCGGCGCTGACCTGCGCCGAGTATTTCCGCGATGAAGAAGGCAAAGACGTACTGCTCTTCATCGACAACATCTTCCGCTTCACGCAGGCCGGCTCCGAGGTCTCGGCGCTGCTCGGCCGCATTCCGTCGGCGGTGGGTTACCAGCCGACCCTCTCCACGGACATGGGCGCGCTGCAAGAGCGCATCACGTCCACCCACAAGGGCTCGATCACTTCGGTGCAGGCGATCTACGTGCCCGCCGACGACCTAACAGATCCTGCGCCGGCGACCGCGTTCACACACCTCGACGCCACGACCGTGCTCTCGCGCGCGATCTCCGAGAAGGGCATCTACCCCGCGGTCGATCCGCTCGATTCGACGAGCCGCATCCTCGACCCGCTCGTGGTCGGCGAGGAGCACTACCGCGTCGCGCGCGGCGTGCAGCAGATGCTGCAGAAGTACAAGGACTTGCAGGACATCATCGCGATTCTCGGCATGGACGAGCTCAGCGAAGACGACCGGCTCACCGTCTCGCGCGCGCGCAAGGTCGAGCGCTTCCTGTCGCAGCCGTTCCACGTCGCGGAAGGCTTCACGGGCACGCCGGGAGTCTATGTCCCCCTCGAGGACACGATCCGCAGCTTCAAGGAGATCCTCGACGGCAAGTGCGACGACCTCCCGGAGCAGGCGTTC
The DNA here is from genome assembly GCA_031387905.1 of Deltaproteobacteria bacterium. GTDB lineage: Bacteria > Myxococcota_A > UBA9160 > UBA9160 > UBA6930 > VGRF01. The sequence goes on along the minus strand of JANNDT010000498.1, from coordinate 18,755 downwards.
TTCTTGGTGGGCACGATCGAATCGGCTCGCGAAAAGGCCAAGACGCTCGCGTAGCGATCAGGCAAGCGGAGAGACTCGATGCCGTTTCATCTCACAGTCGTGACGCCCGAAGGCGAGGCTTTCGACAAACAGGTCGATTCAGTCGTCCTGCCGGGCACCGAGGGCGAGTTCGGCGTGCTAGCCGAGCACGAGCCATTCCTGACGGGGCTCGCGGCCGGGACGGTGCAGATCCGCAGCGGCGAGGAGACTCTTTACGCCGCCGTCAGCAGCGGTTTCGCGGAGGTTCACGTGGGCGAGGTGAGCGTGCTGGTGGGGAGCTGCGAGTTCGCCCACGAGATCGATCGCTCGCGCGCCGAGATCGCGCGCGTCCGCGCACTCGCGCAGCTTCAGGAGATGCGCGCGTCCGCGGAGGGCGAGGCGGCCTATCAGGCGCTTCAAGGGGCCTACGCGCGAGCGGTCGCCCGCGTCGCGGCTTCGGACAAGTTCAAGCCCTGAGCCAGGCGTGAACTCCGCGTCATTCCGCTAAGGGTGGAGTGGCCCCAGCCCGAAAAGCACCCCGCGATCGTCGCAGCGGGGGACTCGTGCCGGAAGCGGACGACATGCGCGGGAGCGGCTCAGCGCTCCTGGTGATCCGGGACGCGGCCTTGGCGCTTTCGCTCGGCCGAGTTGCGGAAGGCATGGGCCTAACACCTCTGATCGCACTCGCGTCCGAAGCGCTGGCCACCGCGATTCGCGAGAAGCCGCGCGTAGCGCTCCTCGACCTCGACCTCCCCGAAGAGGCGCTCGCTCTCTGCCGGAGCCTGCGCGCCGAGCCCCCTACCGCGCAGCTCCCGATCATCGGCCTGACGTCCAGCACTCAGCTTCCACAAGGCGCCCGCGCCGCGGGCGTCAGCGACTTCGTCACGAAGCCGGTAGACCGCGAAACACTCGCGACGCGCATCGCGTTTCACATCGAGATGCCGACCGGGGGCCAGAAAAACTCCGAGGTCGAGCGCCAGCTGCTGCGCCTCGAGACAGCGCAGGCGCTGGCAGGCATTGGCTACTGGGAATGGGATTTCGAGACGGACGAAGTGCGGCTCGGCCCGGGCACCGCCGCCGTGCTGCGCCTCCGCGATCCACTGCCGACCCAGCTCTCGGAGCTGCTGACTGCGTGCGTGCACCTGAACGACCACCCGAAGTTCAGCGCAGGTCTTCGAGACGCGATCGCGGGCGAAATCAGCGCGGAGGGTCTGCTGTCGCGTCTGCCCGGGGAGAGAAACGAGCCGCGCTACTTCAAACACTTTGTGTCGGTGAGCCGCGGCCATCCCAGCGCAGCGCCGCTCGCCACGATCACGGTGCTCGACGTGACCAACGAGCGCCGTGCGGAAGAGGGCGCGCGCCGGATCGCCTTCTATGACGGGCTCACGGGCCTGCCGAACCGGCGGCTCTTCGAGAAGCGCCTCGCCGGCGCGATGCGTCGCTTCGGCGCTGAGCCCGAGTCGGTTGCATTGTTGTTCCTCGACCTCGACGGCTTCAAGCAGGTGAACGACCGCATGGGGCACGCGGCTGGCGACGAACTGCTGCGCACCGTCGCGCAGCGGTTGCTCGAATCCGTCCGCAGCAGCGACGAAGTGAGCCGCGTCGCCCTGCCGCAAGGCAGCGTTTCGCGCTTCGGCGGCGACGAGTTCGCAGTGCTCCTCACCGGTCTGCGCGAACCCGAGGACGCCGCCGACTGCGCGCGCCGCATCCACTCGAAACTCGGTGCGGCCGTCGTGATCGACGGCGCCGAGGTGCGAATTGGCGCGAGCATCGGCATCGCAATCCACCCGCGCGACGGCACTACGACCGCGGCGCTCCTCCACGCCGCCGACGCCGCGATGTACGCCGCGAAGTCCGACCGCACCACCCAGTTCTGTTTTTACCGCGCCGATCTCGACGCAGCCGCGGCGCGGCATCGCTTGATGTCCGAGCAGTTATCAGGCGCCGAAGAGCGCGGCGAGCTTTCGATCGTGCTTCAGCCGAAGTTCGATCTCACAACGGCCCACATCTCCGGAGCCGAGGCGCTCGTGCGCTGGACCAACCCGCTGCTCGGCGCGGTTCATCCGGCCGACTTCATTCCCGTTGCCGAAGAGTCGAACCTGATTTTGAAGATCGGCCGCTGGGTACTCGAGGCCGCCTGCCATGAGGCGGCGCTCTGGACGCAGCAGATGATCGATCCGCCGAGCATCGCGGTGAACGTGTCGCGCGTGCAGCTCGTGAGCGGCGATCTCGAGCGCGTCGTGTACGAGGCGCTCATGCACAGCACGCTCGACCCGCGACGCCTCGAGCTGGAGATCACCGAGAGCCTGATGATCGAGGGGGAGAACGCGATCGCGCCGCTGCGCGATCTCGGTGCGATTGGCCTCACGCTCGCGCTCGACGACTTCGGCAGCGGCTACTCGACGCTCGCTTCCCTCGTACGCTTCCCGGTGAACACGGTGAAGCTCGACCGCGCGCTCATCCGCGACATCGACTCGAATCCGGACGCCGCGCGCGTCGTGCGCGCGGTGATTCGGATGGCGCACGAGATGGGCCGGCGGGTGGTCGCTGAGGGCGTCGACAACCCGGCTGCGCTCCGGGTACTGCGGGAAGCCGAGTGCGACGAGGCGCAGGGCTTTCTGCTCGCGAAGCCGATGCCGTGCGATGAGTTCCGCGCGCTGCTCGCGAGCTGGCGCCCGGTCGAGGCGCTCGCGGGCTGGCGCTAGCGAGCTCGCGCGGCGGCTCACACCGAGAAGCGCCGCGGTTCAACTCTTGACCGGTGTCGCCTTCAGCTTCGCGCGGCCATCTTCGACTGCGACGCGGAACTTCACCTTGGCAGCCCCGAACTTCGCGCGGATGGCTTCTTCCTGTTGGCGAAGCAGCGCGGCGAATTTGTCGCGCGTGAGACCCGCCGCGCCGACGCCCGTGGCGGTGCGCGCTTCGAGGAACTGCGCGAACAGCGCGTTCTCGCCGTCCGGCGCAGCCTCGCCGCCGGCCTGCGCGGTCGCCCGCGGCTTCTGCTGCTGCCGCTCGCGGTCGTGGAGGTTGGCCTTGAAGAGATGCCGCTCGTAAGTCCCGTCCTCGATCTTGCGGCAGGTCTCGTCCCACAAGCGCTTGTGCGCGAAATAGCGCGCGCGCAGGTTGTTGAAGAGAAAACGCTGCGCCGTGTTTCGGATCGGCGCATTGGCGTAATAAGCGACGACCTTGTTGACGTCGCCTCGCAGCATCGACGGCTCGCGCTTGCGCGCGCCGAGGAAGTACTGCTCGTACTCCATGCGAAGCGTCTTCAGCTTCACGTCGAGCATCTGCAGATCGAGTTCGGTGTCGGCGCCGAGTTCCGCCATCGCTACCTGATCGGCCTCGGAGCGCGCGGCCTTGAAGGCGCGCGGCTGCGCAGCTTCTGCCGATAGAATGCGCCGCGATGGAACGCTTGCTGCTGGAAGCTGCTGCGCTGCTCGACCCGGAGGCGCGTGCGCCTCGTGCGGGCGCCCTGCTGCTGGCGGGCGGGCGGATCGAGGCGTGGCTCGAGCCGGGCGCGTCGCCGCCGCCGGATGCGCGGCGCGTGCAGTTGCCCGGCCTCTCGCTCGCGCCGGGCTTTCTCGATGTGCATTACCACGGCGCGCTGATCTTCACGCCCCCGAGCGGAGCGGCCGCGGCGCTCGCCGCAGCTGGGCGCGCCCTGCTCGCGACCGGCGTCACGGGCTTCCTCCCCACCACGGTGACGTGGCCCGCAGCCGAACTCGAAGCGCAAGTCTCCGCCTGGGCGGAGGCGGCCGCCGCACTCGCAAGCCCGACGGCTGCCGCGGCCGTGCTCGGTCTTCATCTCGAAGGCCCGTGGATCCGCCTCGAGGCGGCCGGCGCGCAGCCGAAGGCGGGCATCCGCCCGTTCCGCCGCGAAGACGCTGGGCTGCTCGATCGCGCCGCCAGCCTCGCGCGGCTAGTGACGCTCGCGCCTGAAGCGGAGGGTGCGGACGCTCTGCTCGCCGCCCTCGCGCAGCGCGGCATCGTCGCGGCGCTCGGACACAGCCTCGCCGACGCCGCAGCTTGCGAGCGCGCGGTCGCGAACGGAGCGCGCCACGTCACCCATCTCTTCAACGCGATGGGCGCGTTCCATCACCGGAACCCGGGGCTGATTGGCGTCGCGCTCGCGGACGATCGCCTGAGCTGCGATTTGATCTGCGACGGCGTGCACGTCCACCCAGCGGTGGTGCGCACCGCTGCTCGCGCGAAGGGGGACCGGCTCGTACTGATTACGGACAACGTTGCAATCCCAGCTCATTCTAGGAACGCGAGCGCGTTCTCGTTCGGTGCGGGCGCCGTCCACGACGACGGTACGGCGCTGCGCCTCGCCGACGGCACGCTCGCGGGTTCACGCCTCACGCTCGATCGCGCGCTCGCGAACGCCGAGGCCTTCGGCGCGCTCGATCGTCTGGGCGCGGTGCGCGCGGTCACGCTCGCGCCGGCTCGCCTACTCGGCATCGAGCGCGAGCGCGGCAGCCTGCGCCCCGGCGCGCGCGCCGATTTCGCGATGCTCGGCGCGGACGGCACTGTCGCTGAAACGTGGCTTGCAGGCCACTGCGTTTACCGCCGAGGAGACCGCCCGTGATCTTCCGCCAGCTCTTCGACCCCGAGACTTCGACCTACTCGTACCTGCTCGCGGACGAGATCACTCGCGAGGCGGTATTGATCGATCCGGTGCGCGAGCAAGTTGCCCGCGACGCGGGCCTGATCCGCGAGCTCGGCCTCACGCTGCGCTTCACGCTCGAGACGCACGTGCACGCGGACCACATCACAGGCGCCGCGGCACTTCGTGAGCAACTCGGTTCCCGAGCGGCAGTTGGCGCCGCCGCGGGCGTCGCGTGCGCCGACGTCGGGCTGGCGGACGGCGCCGCGCTGCGGTTCGGTTCACTCGAACTGCGCGCACTCGCGACGCCCGGCCACACGGCGGGCTGCACGACCTACGCGCTCGCCAGCGCTGCCGTCGCGTTCACCGGCGACGCGCTCTTGATTCGCGGCTGCGGCCGCACCGACTTCCAGCAGGGCGATGCGCGCCGCCTCTTCCACTCAGTGCGCGAACGCATCTTCACGCTGCCCGACGCAACGCTGCTCTACCCGGGTCACGACTACCGCGGCCGGACCGTTACGACTGTCGCCGAGGAGAAGCGCTGGAACCCGCGGCTCGGCTTGGCCCGCAGCGAAGCCGAGTTCGTGGCACTCATGGCGGCCTTGAAGCTCGACTACCCGAAACGCATGGACGAATCGGTGCCCGCGAACCTCGCCTGCGGCACCGGCCCGACGCCGCCCGCGCACGTGGCTGCGGTCGCGGCGCTCGTCGCCGACCAAGCTGGCCGCCAAGACGGCGAAGCCGACCTCGGCGCCGGCATCTGAGCCGCCCGCCGAACTAACCCCGAACGCCGACGCCGCGAACCATCTCGCCGAACATGCGCGGCGCGCCCTCGGCGAGGAAGCGGTCGAGCCTCGCGAGCGTGAAGCCACCCTCGCGAACCAGCGAGTCGATCTCGCGGTTCACGTGGCAACCGCAAGCGAGTACGCGGTGGATCGGGTTCCAGCGGTCCTGCCAGCGTGCGGTCGCCGGGTCGTCGCTGCGACCGTGCTCGATGAAGTGCAGCGTCGCGCCGGGCTTCAGCACGCGGTGAACTTCTCTCAGCGCTGCGACCGGATCGGGAATCGTGCACAGCGTCCAGGTGATGGCGGCGCTATCGAAGCGCCCCGTATCGAAGGGCAGCTGCCCGTCGGCGCGCAGATGGTGCACATCCACCGGAAACGGCGCAGCCGCTATGCGCGCGCGCACCCGCTCCTTTAGCGCGTCCATCGGATCGACCGTGGTGACGCGCGCAACGCCCGGCGGGTAATGCGCAAGGTTCAGGCCCGTCCCGAAACCGATCTCGAGCACCTCGCCATGCACCCCGGCAAGCGCCTCGTCGCGCATGTCGCCCATACCGCGCATGATCGCGTCGAGCGCGCGCGGAAAAACGCGCTTCTCGTAGAAGTCGTAAACAAAACCCACACGCACTCCTTCGCACCAAAGCGCAAGATGCCGCGAACCCACCGCCGACGCTTCCTCGCGCCAACTACGACGCCGGGCGCAAGGCCGCAAGCGAAGCGCGCAGCGAGCCGCAGGCGAGCGGAGTAAACAAGGAAGATCGCATACGAAGATCGAGCGCCGGCTGCACGCCTCGCGAGTTAGTATCCCCACCCCGGCCCGGCACACGGAAGTATTATGGCCAAAGCGCGCTCGATCTTCGTATGCACGGAGTGCGGGACGCAGCAGCCGCGCTGGCTCGGGCGCTGCCCCGGCTGCAGCGCGTGGGATTCGCTCGTAGAAGAAGCCAGCGCGAGCGGGCCCCCGCCGGCGCCGAGCCTGGTTCCGCCCACCGATGCGCAGGCTTCGCGCGCGACGCCGCTCGCCGATGTCGACGCAGATCGCGTGCCGCGGCTGCCGACCGGCATCCCCGAGTTCGACCGCGTGCTCGGCGGCGGCCTGGTCGCGGGCAGCGTCGTCTTGTTAGGCGGAGAGCCGGGCATCGGGAAGAGCACGCTTTGCTTGCAGCTCGCAGCGAACGTCGCGGCTTCGCACGGGACGGTGCTCTACGTCAGCGGCGAGGAGAGCCTCGAACAGCTGCGCCTGCGCGGGGCGCGGCTGGGTGCGGTGCCGCGAACGCTGCTCGCAATCTCCGAGACGCGCGTCGAAGCGCTCGCCGCGCCTTGGCAGGAAGCGCGCCCGAGACTCGTGCTGGTGGATTCGGTGCAGACGCTGCGCACCGAGCGCGTCGCCTCGGCGCCGGGCTCCGTCTCTCAGGTGCGCGAGTGCGCGGCGTTGCTCTCCGCCACCGCGAAGGCCCACGGCACGCCGCTCATCCTGGTCGGCCACGTCACGAAGGACGGCACGCTGGCCGGCCCGCGCGTGCTCGAGCATCTCGTCGATGTCGTGCTCACGTTCGAGGGCGACCGCGGCCACCCGTACCGAGTTCTCCGGGCGACGAAAAACAGATTCGGTGCGACCGACGAACTCGGCGTCTTCACCCACGAAGAAAAGGGCCTCGTTGCGGTCGAAAACCCGAGCGAGCTGTTCCTCGCCGAGCGGCAAGTAGGCGCGCCCGGCTCGTGCGTGATGCCGGTGATCGAAGGCACGCGCCCATTGTTATTGGAAGTGCAGGCGCTGGTGGCGCCCGCGGGTTACGGCACCGCACGCCGGACGTGTCTCGGCGTCGACGACGGGCGCGTCGCGCTCCTGCTCGCCGTGCTCGATCGCCGCACCGACATCGACCTGCTCTCGCGCGACGTGTTCGTGAACGTGACCGGTGGCATGCGCATTACGGAGCCCGCCGCCGATCTCGCGGTTGCGCTCGCGATCGCATCGAGCCGGCTCGATCTGCCACTGCCCGCCGACGTCGCCGCCTGCGGCGAGATCGGCCTCGGCGGCGAAGTGCGCCGCGTCGGCCGCATCGAGCAGCGCCTGCGCGAGGCGGCGCGACTCGGCTTCCGGCGCGTGCTGGTGCCTGTGCAGCTCGCGGGCGCAAGCGCTGGCGGCGCTGAAGCGATCGGTGTGGCGGACGTCGCAGCCGCCGTGCGATGGCTGCGCGCGCAAGGCGGATCAGCGGCGACGTGAACGTCGCCCGCTGCATCCGCGGGGCATGCTGCACGCCCTCCGTTCCGGCGACCCAGCTGGTGAAAGGCGCGACTCGGGCGCACGAACGACGCTCGTTCACGGCGCGTGGCCACTTGTTAACCACGCGCCGTTGCTGCATTTTTCGGTGATTTCCCCATTGCGCAAAGTTCCTGCGGCGAGGTAGCTTCGACCTAATGACAGACCGCGTCGCACCGCCGCCGGCCGCCCTCGCAAGCGCCCTTCAGCGCATCGCGCCGACGCTCGAGCAAGTCGAGCGCACGATGCGCGAAGCGATCTCGGGCGATCACGCGCTGATCGGCACGATTGGCGATCACGTGCTCTCTTCGGGCGGCAAGCGCCTGCGCCCCGTACTCGTGATGCTCGCGGCCGAAATGTGCGGCTACGACGGCCCGCGCCGCGTGCAAATCGCCGCCGCCATCGAGTTGCTCCACACCGCGACGCTCCTGCACGACGACGTCGTCGATCTCGCGACGCTGCGCCGCGGCAGGGAAGCCGCGCGCGCGATCTGGGGCAACCGCCGCGCGGTGCTGGTCGGCGATTACTTCTACGCGCGCGCATCTTCGATGATCGTCGAAGACGGCAACATCGACATTCTCTCGATCTTCTCGGACACGATTCGCCGCATGTCGGAAGGCGAGTTGTTACAGCTCGAGCGCAGCTTCGACCCCGACGTGAGCGAGGCGCATTACTACGCGGTGATCGACCGCAAGAGCGCCTCGCTGATCTCCGCCGCCGCCGAGGCCGGTGCGATTCTCGCAGGCGTGACGCGCGCCGAGCGCCGCCGCCTCGCGCAGTACGGCCGCGAGTTCGGTTTGGCCTTCCAGTTGCGCGACGACGCGCTCGATTACGCCGCCAGCGAAGCCGAACTCGGCAAGCGCCCGTACACGGACGTGCGCGAGGGCAAGGTGACGCTGCCGCTCCTGCTCACGCTGAAGCGCGGCACTGCCGCTGAGCGCGATGAGATTTCTGCTTTGCTGAAGACCGCCGCGCAGCGCGCAGCGGAACTGCACGCCGAGGGCGTAATCGACGTGGTGCAGGTGCTCGACGATCGCGAGCTCGCGCCGGTGGTCGAGCTCGTCGAGCGGTACCACGGCATCCCCGACACCAACCGCCGCGCACGCGAACACGTCGTGCGTGCCGCCGAAGCGATCGCGCCGTTCCCCGACGGCCCGAGCAAGAGCGCTCTTCTCGCCGCGGCGGACTACGCCGTCGGCCGGGAAATGTGAGAAACGCCTGACCGTTCGCCGCTAGCGAACGCAGTCAAAAAAATCTCCCCCCGCGGTCCCGCGGAAACGCAAACATGAACCGCAACTCCGCACTCGGGCGCACACGCGCCCTGCTCTCGGCTCTCGTCTTCGGTCTCGTCCTCGCTGCCGGCACGGTGCCGGCATTCGCCGCCGCGAAACTCTCGGGCGTCGTGAACGTGAACACGGCGTCCGCCGAGCAGCTCACGCTGCTGCCCGGCATCGGCGAAGCGCGCGCGCGCGAGATCGTCGCCGCGCGCCAGCAGCGCGGCGGCTTCAAGCGCGTCGAGGATTTGCTCGCGATCAAGGGCATCGGCGAAGCCAGCCTCGCGAAGCTGCGCCCGTTCGTGTCGCTGCAAGGCGAGAGCACGCTGCGCAAGCAGTAGGCCCGGCTGCGGGCGGCGTAGCGACGCCTCCGCGCGGGAGCTATCCCGCGCGCCGTGCGTCGCTGCGCCGCCCATCTTTTTACGCTGCTCGCATTCGCCACGGCAGCGAGCGCAGAGCCTGCGCCGCAGCGCGTCGTCTCGCTGAACCCGTCGCTCACGGCGATCGCACTCGCGCTCGGCGCGCGCGAACAGCTGGTCGGCGTAGACGATTTCTCCGCGCGCCAAGAACCCGCGGTCGCACGCCTGCCGCGCGTGGGCGGGCTCTACGACCCGAGCCTCGAGGCCGTGATCGCGCTGCGGCCAGACTTGGTGATGCTCGTGCCGAGCGCCGAGCAACGCAGCTTTCAGGAGCAGCTCGCCGCGCTTGGCATCGCGCGCTTCGTCGCGAACCCCGTGAGTTACGAGGACGTGCTCGCGACGGTCGCGCAGCTCGGTGCGCGGATCGGGCGCGAGCGCGAAGCCGCCGAGCGCGTCGCGCAGCTGCGCGCGGCGCGCACACGCGCCGAAGCCGCGAGCGCCGGCCGCCCGCGCGTGCGCGCACTGCTCGTGCTGCAGCGCGATCCGCTGTTCGTGGCCGGCGCGGGCACCTTCGTCGACGACATGCTGCGCGCCGCGGGCGCGGAGAACCTCGGCGCAGATCTCAGCGGGACGTGGCCGCGCGGCTCGCGCGAGTGGCTGCTCGCCGCCCAGCCCGAGCTGATTCTCGATTCCACCGATGAGCCCGAGCCCGCCGCCGAGTTCTGGGCGCGCTGGCCTTCGCTGCGCGCGCGCGTGGTGTCGCTGCCTGCGGGCGGGGTCACGCTGCCCGGCCCGTATCTCGACCGCGCGCTCGCGCAGATCGAAGCCGCGGTGCGCGGCGAGGCGCAGGTCGTGAGCGCTGCGCCGTGAGCGCGTCCCTAACAGCTGGGCGGCTCGCGCGTGTGCTCGCGCTACTCGCGCTGGTGCTGTGCGCCGCGCTCGCGCTCGGCGTCTCGGTGGGGCCGGCGGGCATCTCGCTTGGCGAAGTGCTCGATGCGCTCACCGGCGCCGCCTCGCCCGTCGCGCGCGACATCGTGCTGCGCGTGCGCCTCCCGCGCGTGCTGCTCGCGGCTGGCGTCGGCGCCTCGCTCGCGACCGCCGGCGCGGCGTTCCAAGCGCTGCTGCGCAACCCGCTCGCGGATCCGTTCATCCTGGGCGTCTCGGGCGGCGCCGCGCTCGGGGCAATTCTGGTGATCGCGCTCGGCGGAGCGCTCGGCCTCGGCGCGAGCGCCGCGCCGCCCGCCGCGTTCGTGGGCGCCATCGCTGCGGTGCTACTGCTGCTCGCTGCGGCCGGCCCGCGCGGCCGTCTCGACGCGACACGCTTGCTACTGATCGGCGTCGTCTTCAACGCGCTCGCCTCGGCGGTGATCGTGTTCCTCGCCTCCATCGCCGGCCTCGCCGAAGGCAGCCGGATCTTCTTGTACCTGATCGGCAACTTGTCCGACGCGCGGCCCGCCCTCGCCGGCTGGGTCGCCGCCTTCCTCGCGCTCGGCCTCGCCGGTGCGTTGCCCTTCGCGCGCGCGCTGAACGCGCTCGCGCTCGGCGACGAATCCGCCGCGCTGCTCGGCTTCGAGCCGGCGCGCGTGAAGCTCGCGCTGCTACTGACGACGTCTCTGCTCGTGGGCGCGGCCGTCTCGGTCGCGGGCCTCGTCGGCTTCGTTGGGCTGATCGTGCCGCACGCACTGCGGCTCGTGCTGGGCGCGGACCACCGCTTGTTACTGCCCGCCTCGGCGCTCGGCGGCGCGAGCTTCCTCGTGGTCTGCGACGCAGTCGCGCGCACGGCGCTCGGCGGGCCCGAGCTGCCGGTGGGAGCCATTACAGCGCTGGTGGGCGGCCCACTCTTTCTGGTGCTGCTGCGGCGCCGCGAAGGGCTCGCGCGATGAATCCGCCCGAAGCGGCGCTCGCGCTCGAAGGCGTGCGCGCCCTGCAAGCGGGCGTGGCCGTGCTCAGCGGCGTGAGCTTGTCATTAGGGCCGGGCGAGGTGCTCGTGCTCGCGGGGCGCAATGGCGCGGGCAAGACGACGCTGCTGCGCGTCGCCACGGGCCTGCTCGCCCCGAGCGCGGGGCGCGTGCGGCTCGGCGGCCGCGCGCTCAGCGAGCTTTCGCGGCGCGAGATCGCGCAGTCGCTCGCGCTGGTTCCTCAGGACACCAGCGTGCCGTTCCCGTTCACGGTCGAGGAGATCGTGCTGCTCGGCCGCGCGCCACATCTCCGACTCCTCGGCTTCGAGTCGCTAGCGGATCGCCGCATCGCGGGCGCGTGCATGGAGCGGCTCGGCATCGCGTCGCTCGCGCAGCGCAGCATTCAGGAACTCTCAGGCGGCGAGCGGCAGCTTGCGATGATTGCGCGGGCGCTGGCGCAGGAGCCGCGCGTGTTGCTGCTCGACGAGCCCGTCGCGCACCTCGACCTCGCCCACCGCCTCGCGCTCGAGGAGTTACTGCGCGAGTTCGCGCGCGAAGGCAAAGCCGCGCTGCTCGTCTCGCACGATCTCGCGGGCGCTGCGCGCGTGGCCGATCGCATCGCGCTGCTCGCGAGGGGCAGCATCCTCGCGTGTGGCAGCCCGCGCGAAGTGCTCACGCCCGAGCGGATGCGCGAGGCCTTCGGCGTCGAGGCGCAGCTCGTGGAAACGAGTGAAGGTCCGGTAGTCGTGCCGCGGCGCGCGGGTGTTAGCTTGCGCCGGCTGTAATTGGGGAGCGCGATGGCGAAGAAGAAGGCGGCAAAGCGGAAGCCCGCGAAGACGAAGAGTGGCGCCAAACGGGTATCGCCGGCGAAGCGATCCGGGCTGTCCATCAGCAAGATCGTGGCGTTCGAGATTCTCGATTCGCGGGGCAACCCCACGCTCTCGGTCGAAGTAACGGCTTCGAGCGGTCATGTGGGCCGCGCGGCGGTGCCTTCGGGCGCCTCGACCGGCTCGCGCGAAGCGCTCGAGCTGCGTGACAAAGATGCCACGCGCTATCTCGGCAAGGGCGTGACACGCGCCGTCGCCAACGTGAACGATGAACTCGCGCGCAAGCTGCGCGGCGCCGCACTCGGCGGGCTCGCCGCGCAGCGCGCGCTCGACGCCGCGCTGTGCGCGATCGACGGCAGCGACACGAAAGCGCGCCTCGGCGCGAACGCGCTGCTCGGTGTTTCGCTGGCCGCAGCGCACGCCGCAGCGGCAGCCGTCGGCGCGCCGCTCTACCGCTGGCTCGGCGGCAGCAAAGCGAACCTGCTGCCCGCGCCCATGATGAACGTCGTCAACGGCGGCGCGCACGCGGATAACAGCGTCGACCTGCAGGAGTTCATGCTCTACCCGGTCGGCGCGCCGAGCTTCAAGGAAGCTCTGCGCTGGGGCGCGGAGATCTTCCACACGCTGCGCGTCGTGCTCCACGAGAAGGGCTATTCGACCGCAGTCGGCGACGAGGGCGGCTTCGCGCCCGATCTGAAGAGCAATCGCGAGGCGATGGAGCTCGTCATGACCGCGATCGAGCGGGCCGGCTATCGGCCCGGCGAGCAAGTGGCGATCGCGCTCGATCCGGCGATGAGCGAGCTCTACGAGAACGGCGTCTACAACCTGGCCAGCGAGAACGCGAAGAAGTCGAGCGGCGAGATGATCGAGTTCTGGGCCGACTGGTGCGCGCGTTACCCCATTGTCTCGATCGAGGATGGCCTCGCCGAACAAGACTGGGACGGCTGGGCGCGGCTCACGCAGCGGCTCGGCGCCAGCGTGCAACTTGTTGGGGACGACCTGTTCGTGACGAACCCCGCGATCCTGCGCGAGGGCATCGCGAAGCGCGTCGCGAACTCGATCCTGATCAAGGTCAACCAAATCGGCACGCTCTCCGAGACGCTCGAAGCGATCGCGATCGCGAAGCAAGCCGGCTACAGCGCGATCGTCTCGCACCGCTCGGGCGAAACCGAAGACACCACCATCGCGGATCTCGCGGTGGCGACGGGCGTTGGCCAAATCAAGACGGGCTCGCTCTGCCGCAGCGACCGCATCGCGAAGTACAACCGCTTGTTACGGATCGAGGCCGAGCTCGGCGCGCGTGCGCGCTACGCCGGGCGCGGCTCGCTCGCCGGAGCGCGATGAGGCGCGCGCTGCTCACCGCGGCGCTGCTCGTCACTGCGGGCCCAGCGCTCGCGCACATCCCCGCGTCCGAGACGGTGGCGCGCGCTGCCGCCGACACGAGCCGCGGACAAGGCCGCGCGCGTGTGTTCTCGTTTGCAGTGAGCGTGTCCACGAGCCCGGATGGCGACCCCATCGCGAAGGGCGAGCTGCTCGCCGATCCGGGCGGCAGCACGCGTATCGAGTTGCGTCACGCAGAAGGCTTCGCGGAGCGCCAGATCCGCCGCACAGGTGGGCTCGCGGCCTCGCGCGACGGCGAGCCGCTCGCGGAGCCACATCCGTTTGCGCCGCCTTTCTGGCTGCTGCAAGCCGCGACCGGCGGCGAGTTGCTCGCACACCTCGGCGAGCTCGGCGGCGACCCAAGCCAAATCGCGCTCGGCTACGACGGCGCGCGCGATTGTTACGTGCTTGGTGGAAGCGGCGCCTCGCTCTGGATCGACAAGGACAGCTATCAGGTCGCCCGCGTCGATCTCGCGGATGGCACCAAGCTGCGCTTTCTCGCCTGGGCGACGCGCAGCGGCGCGGTACTGCCGAGCCGCATCGAGATCGAGACGCCCGCGCTCACGTTCACGCTCGAACTCACGAACGCCGCGCCTGCGACGCCCGCGCCCGATGCGTTCTCGGACGCGTGGCTCTCGGGCCGCTAGCGTCCGCGCCGTGCGCTCCGTCGAGCAAACCCGCCCTCGCCACGGACTCTCGGTCCCGGTGGTCACCATTCTTGGCGCGCGCGGCGAATTGCTCGAAGACGATCAGCGCGCGCTCGTGCGGCACGTCATCCAAGACGGCTGGGGCGCCGACATCGTGTTCGCGGGCGGCACCACCGGCGAATGGGATCGGCTCGCGCCCGATCTTTCGCGGCGTGCGATTCGAGTGTGCGTCGAGGAAGTAAAGAAGGCGAACGCGTCGCTCGCCGACCCGGACCGCGTCGAGTGCTGGGCAGGCATTACGGCGCCAACGCGCGGCGAGACGCTCGCGAACTCAATCGCAGCGGTCGCGGCGGGCGCCGACGCGCTCGTGCTCGCGCCGCTCTCGATCCGTGACGTCGGCGATCCCGTGCGCTTCGTCGCGCGTGAGGTCGGAGATTTGCTCGACGGCTCCGCGCGCCGCGTGCCGGTCTATTTGTACGACAACGCCGCAATCGCCGCGGACCCGCATCGCACACACATCCGCACTGCCCAGGTGAAAGCGCTCTCGCGGCTCGACTTCGTGCGCGGAATCAAGGTGAGCGCTGGGAAGAAGGTGCTCGGCAACTACACGCAAGCCGCTGCGAGTTTTCGCGAGCGCGGCGAGTTCGGCATCTACGCGGGCGACGCGATGCTGATCTTCGAGCTGTTCCGCCCGCGCACGGGTCTTGCGGGCGTGCTGAGTGATTACTGGCAGCGCTTCTGGCTCGCGGGCGGGCTGCCGATCGGCGTCGTTTCGGGGCCGGCGAACGCAATGCCCCGCGAATGGGCGCGCGCGTGGCAGGCCTGCCGCGCAGGCGACGCGGAGCGGATGCAAGCGGCCGAGCGCGTGCTCGCGGCGTTTCGCGCCGCCACCAAGGCCGACGGCGCGAGCCGCACGATCGCGTGCCTGAAGCGCGCTTTGTACCGGCTCGGCGTCGTCACGAGCGACGCGGTCGCAGACGGCACGCCGGCGCTCAGCGCGGCCGACGCCGCGCGCTTCGACGCCGCGTTCGAGAAAGTGCGCGTCCTCGCGCGCGAACTGCTCGAGCCCACCTGGGTGAGCCGATGACGAGCGAGCGCCCGTCGCGCCGCACCGTTGGCATTGGCAGCATGGTCGCGGACCGCCTGCACCGCGTGCCGCGCGTCCTCGGCGTCGACCAAAAGGGCATCATGCGGCGCGGGGGCGACGGCCGCACCGCGGAGCTGCGCGTCGGCGGCGTGGTGCTGAACCACCTCGGCTGGGCGGCGGTGTTAGGGCTCCCGGTCGGAATCTTCGGCAAGCAGGCCGACGACGCGAACGGCCGCTTCCTGCGCGATGCGATGGACCGCTTCGGCATCGCGAAAGACATCGTGCTCGATGGCTCGGCGAGTTCGTTCGCCGACATCTACGTGGACGATGCGGGTGGCCGCGCGATCTACATGGCGCCGGGCGCCACCAGCGAGACCACATTCGCGCACGTGCGCCGCCACCACGAACGCACGATCCAGGCCGCGCTGCGCGTAACAACCGAGGTCTCGCAGCTGCCGCTCGCGGCGGCGCTCGAGGTGGTTCGCCTCGCCGAGGTCGCCGGCGTGCCGACTCTGGTGGATCTCGACGTGCCGCCGAGCGACGCAGTCCCGATCCTCGGCACGCAGGCCGAACTCGAACAGCTGTTGCGGCGCGCGAAGATTCTGAAGCCGTCGTCGCTCGCAGCGCGCGAACTCGTGCTCACCGCCAGCGGCGATGCGCTGGCAAGCGCCAAGAAACTTCGCGAGCGCTACGGCAACGAGGCCGTGATTGTTACGGACGGCGCCGCCGGCTGCGCGATCGCCACCGCGAAGGAAGCGCTGCGCGTCCCGGCCTACGCGGTGAGCAGCGTGGTGGACACCACCGGCGCGGGCGACGCGTTCCTCGGCGGCCTGCTCGTCGGACTCGCCGCGGGCCTCGGCTGGGAAGATTGCGCGCGGCTCGGCAACGCCTGCGGCGCTGCCTGCGTCGAGAAGCTCGGCGCGTTCCCAGACGACCCGCTCGCGGCGCGCGACGCCGTGCTCGCGCGCTACGACGGCGCCGCGCTCCCGAGCTGGGTGACGCGCGGCCTCGAAGCCGTGCCCGAAGCGCAGCCCGCGCACGAAGCGCTGGTGGCCTTCGACGTCGCGCTCGCCGAGCTCGGCGAGCTGCGCAAACGGCTCGCTGCGAGCGCGTTCGACCGCGCAGTCGTCCTAATCGATGGTGCGCGCGCCGAGGGCGGCCGCGTGCACGTCACCGGCGTCGGCAAGCCCGAGTACGTCGCGCGCTACGGCGCGGCGCTGCTCGCTTCGGTGGGAACGCCCGCGGCTTTCCTGAGCGCGACCGAGACGCTGCACGGGGGCGCGGGGCAAATCGTACGCGGCGACGTGGTGATCGCGATCAGCAACAGCGGCGAGACGCGCGAGCTGCTCGCGGCCGTGGGCGCCGTGAAGGCGCTCGGCGCGCAGCTGATCGCCATAACAGGCGCTCCCCGCTCGTCGCTCGCGGAGCAGGCCGCGCTGGTGCTCGACGCCGGCGTCGCGAACGAAGGCGGCGGCCTCGGCCTCGCGCCGCGCGCAAGTGTCGCGGCGGAGTTGCTCGTGATCGCCGCGCTCTCCGCCGCGCTCGAGCACGCGCGTGGCCTCACGCGCGCCGAGTACCACGCGCGCCATCCGGCGGGTGTGTTAGGACGGAAGAGCGGCGCGGGGTGAAACGCGCGCTCAGGCGAGCAGCATCTTCAGCCCGGCGATCGCCAGCACGGCGGCGAGCAGTTGACGAATGATCGGCGGCGGCAGTCGATGGCTCCCCAAGTACGACCCGATCGCGCCGCCCAAGCCCGCGACGCCCGCGAGCCCGAGGCCGGCGAGCGGGAACTCACGCGTCGCGGCCAAGTTGCCCGCGAGGCCCGCGATCGAGTTCAGCACGATGAACGGCGCCGAGACGGCTGCGGCAGTTCGGAGGTTCGCCCAGCCGAAGAACAGCAGCAGCGGCGTCATGAAGATCCCGCCGCCAGTGCCTGTTAGGCCGGCGAGCACGCCGATCGCGCCGCCGCTCGCGAGCGCGGCGAGACGCGGCGGTTCGCGGGTCGCGTCGGCGTCGTGCGGCGCCAGCACGAGCCGGAGCGCTGCGAACAGCAACACTCCCCCCACTAACAGCTTGAAAGTGCGCGGTGGAAGCGCCGTGAAGCCGCCGACGAACGCGAGCGGCGCAGCCAACAGTGCGAACGGCCAGAACAACCGCCACGAGAAGTAGCCCGCGCGGTAGAACTGCACGCTGCCGATGCTCGCGACGAGAATGTTGAGCGCGAGCGCCGTCGGCTTGATGAAGCTCGGCGCGAGCGCGAACAGCGACATCACCGCGATGTAGCCCGACGAGCCACCGTGCCCGACCGACGAATACAGCAGCGCCATCGCAAAGATCGCGAGTGCGAGCCACGGCAAAATCTCAGGCGTCATCGCGCGTCGTAGGTAGCGCGCCGCGCGCGGCTAGTGGCGGGCCTCGGGCAGCCGCACCGTGAGCACGGGGCACGGCGCCTTCTGCACCACGCGCTCCGCGATGCTGCCAAGCAGCAGGTGCTTCAGCCCGGAACGACCGCGTGTGCCGATCACGATCATGTCCGCGCGCTGCACCGTGGCCTCGTCCTCGATCACCGTCGCCGGGTAGCCCTCGCGCGCCAGCACTTCGACCGGAATCTTGGCGGCGCGCACCCGCTCGGCAAAGCGCTCGAGGTTCTGCTCCGCCTCCGCCTTCACCGACGCCCAGAACTCCTGCGGCAGGTAGGCGCCCTCGAGCTGCTGAAACTCGACGGGTAGGTGATAGGCGTGCAGCAGCACGACCGTGCTGCCGTGCTCCTCGGCCAGATGAATCGCCCAATTGATGACGGGCTCGGCGTGGGCCGAGAAATCAATCGGCACGAGGATGCGGCGGATGTCGATCTTCACGCGCCCATCCTGCACTCCGCGCACGCGGTTTTGCAAGCAAAACGGCGTTGCGGCAGCGGGGGTCGAGCCTTACCGTGTCGCGCCTTCTGGGGCCGTAGCTCAACTGGGAGAGCGCCGCGTTCGCAACGCGGAGGTTGGCGGTTCGATCCCGCTCGGCTCCACCACCACTGCTGCTCCGCGGTACGGCCGCTGAGCCCGCAGTGGCTGCCCGCAGTCTCTCGGTGCCTCGTCCGGCGAGTCATCGAGCGGCGATTTCGCCGACCAGCGCCCCCGCGAGCAGCGCTCCATCCACCACCAGCGCGCCGTAGCGCTCCCCGGGGCGGAACGCGGCGACTGCGCACGCCATCGCGAGCGGCAGCGCTGCGAGCGCACGCACCTCGGGCGGCCCGAGCTGCGAGAGAGCGAGCGCGAACGCCGCGAACAGCGCTGCCACCGTGCGCGCCCTGCGCGCGCCGAAGTGCGCTGCGAGACCCTCGGCGTCGCGCAGGTTCGAGAGCACCACGTTCGCCTGCAGCGTCGCGCCGATGATCAGCGTGACCGCCGCGAGCCGCGCGAGGTCGAGCGCCTCGCCGCCGCCGCTCGCGCTGCTCGCCGCCGCCGGCATTCCCACCGCGACCGCGGTCCAGGCACTCGTTAGGTACGCCGGCTTCGCCCACATGAAGCGTTTCAGTCTGCGGTGCGCGAAGCCGAACGCTGCCACGCAGGCCGCGACCGCGACGACGCGCACCCCCGCGAGCGCGCCCGCCGCGAGCGCGCCGCACG
>JANNDT010000497.1:0-2702 GCA_031387905.1 Deltaproteobacteria bacterium | reverse complement strand
GGGCGGTACGTCGAAAGGCGAGGGCGATGTGTCCCATCGCATCGTCGCGCGTCTCGGCAAACCCGGAATCGTGGCCCACGGCGTCGCGCTGAAACCGGGCAAGCCGATCTGCCTGGCTGCCCACGGCACGCTGCCCGTCGTGATCCTGCCCGGCTTCCCCACGTCGGCCGTCTTCACCTTCCACGAGTTCGTGGCGCCAGTGCTCAGGGAGATGGCCGGCCTCGGCGCCGCCAAACGCGAGAGCGTGCGCGCGCGCATGGCCCTGCGCACGAACTCGGAGCGCGGCCGTCTCGAGTACCTGCTCGTCGGGCTCGTCACGCGCGCGGACGGCAGTCTCGCCGCGTACCCGATGGGCAAAGGGAGCGGCTCCGTCACCACGTTCTCGCGCGCCGACGGTTTCGTGCGCATCGAGCGCAACGTCGAGATCGTCGACGCGGACGACGCCGTCGAGGTCACGCTGCTGGGCCGCGAACTCGCGCCCGCAGATCTCGTCGTGATCGGCAGCCACTGCGCAGGGCTCGACCTGATTGCCGGCGCCCTCGTGCGCGAGGGCTTCACGCTGAAGGTGCTCGCAGTCGGCAGCCAAGGCGGCCTCGCAGCCGCCGAGCGCGGCGAGTGCGACGTCGCGCCGATTCACTTGCTCGACCCGGCGAGCGGCACATATAACGCGCCGTTCCTCGCGAGCGGACTGCGCTTGCTGCGCGGCTACACGCGCATGCAGGGCGTGGTGACGCGCCCCGATGAATTGCGGGGTGCGTCCGAGTTGCTCGCAGACGCGAGCCTACGCATGGTGAACCGCAATCGCGGCGCCGGCACGCGCGTGCTGATCGATCGACTGCTCGCGGGCCGGAGACCGCCCGGCTTCGCGTACGAGCCGCGCTCGCACTACGCGGTGGCCGCGGCGGTGGCGCAGAAGCGCGCGGACTGGGGCGTCACGATCGAGACCGTCGCCCGCGAGAAGGGCCTGCGCTTCCGCCCGCTCACGAACGAGTGTTACGACTTCGCGATTCCGGAGGAGCGCTGGGAGCGGCCCGCGGTCGCGGCGCTGCGGCGACTGCTCGAACCCGGCTCGAAGCTGCGCGCGCAGCTCGTTGCCGCGGGCTTCGGCGCGCCCAGCGACTGAGCGCGCGCGGTCAGCGGCGCTGCGAGCGCCGCCTCTCCCGCTCGCGCCAGTACGCGAGCCCGAGTGCGCCAACGATGCCGAGCATTAGGGCGACGCTCGGCTCCGGCACCGAGAACGCGATGCTCGAGCCGCTGCCCGTGAGGTCGAACGGGTCGCCGACGCGCGCGAAGGCGCCAGTCTCGAGACCGGGGCCGCTGACGCTCACATCCATCGTGTAGAGCACCACATCGGTCGGAGAGAGGTTGCCGAGATTGATCGTCGTCAGGAGTGGATCGAAGGCGTAGCCGAACACACTGCTGGGGTTGTGCGCGTCCGAGAAGAACGTGCCGCCGAGGTCCGTGCCGTTCTCGGTGAGTGAATGACCGTTCTTCCCTCCGCGCAGGATGGCCTCGGCGAAGAAGAAGCGCGTTCCGTTCACCGTCAACTCGATCTTGAAGCGCGCCTCGATCGGCACCGTGCTCGAGAGCGACTGCCCGTTGTAATCGGAGAGCACAAGCTCCCCGGGCTTGATGAAGAGCGTGATCGAGGTCGGCCCGGCGCTCGCTGGGCTGTCCTGCCAGGTCGTGCGCGAGAGCAGTGAATTGTTGGTGCTCGAGCCGCCTACGAAGAACACCCCATCCGCCTGCAGGGCCGAGAAGATCCCGAACACGGTCTCGTTCTGGGCCGCCAGCGCATTGCCGTCCGTGGGCGCGCCCAAGGCGCAGCTGCCCGTGAACGAGCACCGCGTCCCAGCCCCCGTCGTGGTTACGGACGAGGACAGCGCGCCGCCCGCTTGCGGGCCGTCGGCGTCGGTCGCGGGGCCGACCGAGGACTGCGCGAACGTGGTGATGATGGGAGTCGCGTTCGCAGCAGCGGCGCCAAGGCACACGCAGGTGGCGAGGGAGGCGACGAGACCGAGGTTGAGTCGCAGCGAGCTCATGGTGGCTCCGGTGGGGTGGAAGGCAGGGGGAAGCGCGCGGCACCCGTTCATGTAGTGGCACGAGAATGCGCCGCGTGGCAGCGGCCGATGTCATCAGTTCTGATGACAAGCCCGTCGCTCGCTCCAGAACGCGAGCCCGAGCAAGCCGGCCGCGCCCAGCAGCAGCGCAGCGCTCGGCTCCGGCACGCTCTGGCCGGTGAGTACGAGCGTGCCCGCGATCGTCACGGTCACGGGCTGGGTGTCGATCGTGAGGCGCAGCGTCGCCGTGAACGGCAGCGTGAGGCGCAGCGCTGCGACGCCGCCGCCGAGGTCGCTGACTTCGAGCTGGGCGACGGAGTTGGCGGGGAACGTCGAGCCGAACGGAAGCGCGGCGAGATCGAGGGTCTCGCCGACCGGTAGGCCGAAGTAGGTGCCCGTCGCGTCGATCGTGCCGGCGCCGAACGAGAGCGACGAGCCCACGAGATCGAAGAGCGAGAGACCCGGCGTGACCGGGAAGCCGCTCGCGGCCGGACCCGCGGCGCTCGCGACGACGCCGTTCCACGAGAATGTCAGGTCATAGAGCGGGAAGTTCTCGAGCACGATCGCGGAGTTCGAGAAAGCGATTGCGCCCCCGGTGAGCCGGAGGCTCTCGGCGACGAGGCCGAACAGCGCGTCGCTCGC
>JANNDT010000483.1:0-1938 GCA_031387905.1 Deltaproteobacteria bacterium | reverse complement strand
ATGTAATTGCTCACGCTGCGCCGGCTGCCCCAGCCCATGCCGGGCGTGTGCGAGGCGGGCACGACGCGCAGCTCGATGCAGCGGCGCCAGAACGGGTCGTAGTCGTGCGCGCTGTCGAGCCCTAAGCAGTCGATGCGCTCGCCGGAGCCCGAGCCCCAGTTTTGGGGCGGCGGCTTAGAGCCGCCTTGCGGCAGCGCGCTTGCGCTGCCTTGCCCAGCTTGCTGATCGACAGCTGAGATCGGCCGGTGTACGAGGCCGTTGATCATGATCGCCTTGAAGCCGAGTTCGAGGACCGCGTGCTCCAGCTCCGCGATCGCCTCCTGCGGCGTGTGCATCGGAATGTGCGCCGCCGGCGTCATGCGATCCGCGTACGGCGCGTACACCTCCGCGTTGAACGCGTTCAGCGCGCGACACGCGACCCGGCGCACCTCGTCGTCCTTGATCGCCGTCGTGGTGAGCGTGCGGCTCCCGTAGAGCACTGCGAAATCGATGCCCAGATCGTCGAGCCGTTCGTATAACAGTCTCGGCAGATGCGACGTCGCGCGATCCAGCGTGTTCGCCGCCGGCAGCGACCACCACGAAGGCCGCGTCGCCCAGCCCGCGCGCCGCTCCTCCCACGAGAGCCGGCTCCACGGCCTGAGAACCATCTCGTCGAAGTCCATCCCGCCGACTTGGCGGAAACGCTTCACCATCTCCGCGCCAGCGATCTTGGTGACGTACTCCTCGAAGAACGGCATGAAGACCGGGGCCGTCTCGATGATGTGGCCGTCGGCGTCTATTACGGGATGCGGCAGCGAGGCGCGGAGCTTGGCCGCGGAAGTCGCGCGCGCGGCGATGCCGCGGCGCGGCGCGGTGCGCGGAAGAGTGGTGCTGCGCGGGCGAGCAGCGCGGGCGCGAGAAGAGCGAGTCACGAGACCTCCTCGAGGTGCGGGGCCGCGAGGCGTAGCGCAGGATCCGGTTCGACTCGCCCACTGCAGACGCTCGCCAGCTGGCGCCTACGCGCCCCAGAGCCGGAGCAGCTCGTGCTCGGCGATGCGCGTGAAGTCGGCGTCCGTCGTCAGAAGTTGCAACTCGTGACGGATGCAGAGCTGAGCGATGACCGCGTCGATCGTGCCGATCTGTACGCCGCGCCTGCGGGCGCGATTTCGAACGGAAGGGAAGCGAAGCGCGCGACGATCGCCTCGTGGGCGCGCGGGCCGCTGAAGCCCTGGAGGAGCTCCTGATAGACGAGCCCAGTCGTAACCACGAGCTCGCCCCCGGCCAACGCTCGCTCCAGGGCGCTCACCTCAGGAAGAGAAGCTGGGGAGTCTCGCCGGAGCGCCAGCGACCAGACGCTTGTGTCGACGAAGAGGGTCAATCCCGCGAGCGCTCTTGCTTGTAGTCGAACGCCGTGTCCCACTCGAGCTGGCCGAAGAGCTCGAGGATCTTCCTCTGTTCGCGACGGGCGATGAACTCTCGAAGGGCTGAGTTCACCGCCGCGCGCTGCGTTGGTTCGCCACTGAGCAACAGTGCGCGCTCCACGAGCTCCGGGTCCAAGTCGAGATTCGTCGCCATGTCTTGGTCCTCGCGCGCATCATCGCGCAGAGCCGTTGGTCGAGCGAGTCGCAGCTGTGGTCTGGACGGCTCTGGGCACGATTTCTCCGCGTTAGCCTGACCGCTCCGCGCTCCGTAAGCCCTTCGCGAGCGCGGCCTCCCGAATCTCGGCGTCGTCGTGCTCGTAACGCGCGCGATAGGCAGCTTCCGTCACGCGCGGCAGCGCTTCCTCGAGGGCGGCCGCATCGATGCGCCGCGCGACCTCGGGCGCGCCCGCGCGCTCCAGCATTTGCGGCAGCCGCGTGCGAATGCGCTCGATCGCCCAGGCCAGCGCGTCGCCATTCGCGATCGGATCCACGTGCACCATGTCGTTCGTGCGCGCGCGCCAGGAGATGTAGTGGTAGT
>JANNDT010000406.1:0-11808 GCA_031387905.1 Deltaproteobacteria bacterium | reverse complement strand
CACGCTGCGCATCGCCGACGGCCCCGACGAAGTGCACAAGATCCTGATCGCGAAGAACGTGCTCTCACGCTACGCCGAAGGCGAAGGCTGGGACTTCGGCAACTAACCCGAAAAGGCAATCCGGGGACGTTGTTGCCTTTTTGCTTGCGAAGGAGCCCGCCGTGAGAGCCGCCGTTTACTACGAGAACGGTCCGCCCAGCGTCTTCCGCTACGAGGAAGTGCCGGATCCGAAATGCCACCCGAAGGGCGTCGTGATTCGCGTCGCCGCGGTCAGCATCGAGGGCGGCGATCTCCTGCACCGTGTTGGCGCGCCGCTCACCAGCCGCCCGCATGTGGTGGGTTATCAGGCCGCGGGCGAGATCATCGAGGTCGGAGCGGAGGTGACGCACCTGCGCGCGGGCCAGAAAGTGGTGACGGTGGACGCCGCGGGCTCGCATGCCGAGCTGCGCTCTGTTCCCGCGCGCAATTGCTGGGTGGCGCCCGACGGCGCGGATCTGCGCGCGATCGCGTGTGTGCCGATCCCATTCGGCACGGCGGACGACTGCTTGTTCGAGTTCGGCCGTCTGCGCGCGGGCGAAACGGCGCTGGTGCAGGGCGGCGGCGGCGGTGTGGGGCTCGCGGCCATTCAGCTTGCGAAGCGCGCGGGCGCCACCGTAATTGCAACGGCATCGAGCGGGGAGAAGCTCGAACGCCTGCGTCAATACGGCATGGATCACGGCATCAACTACCGCGATCAGGATCTCGTGCGTGAGACGAAGAAGCTCACGGGCGGACGCGGCGCGGACGTGATCGTCGACCCGGTCGGCGGCACCACGCTGCAACAGAGCATCCTCGCGCTCGCGTATCGCGGCCGCCTCGCGATGGTCGGTCGCGCGGGGCGCGAGGTCGTGAAACACGACGTCTCGACGCTAATGCAAGGCAATCAATGTCTCGTCGGCGTCTTCCTTGGCGCCGAGATGGCGACCGATCGCGTGCACGACATAATCCAGCGCCACATCGACGACGTCGCGGCGGGCAAGCTCACCGTAGTGATCGACCGCGCATTCCCGCTGCGCGACGCCGCTGCGGCGCACGCGCACATCGAGAGCCGCCAGGCGTTCGGGCGCGTGCTGCTGCTGCCCTGATCGCAAGCGGCGCAGCGGGCGCGAAGCGACCGCGCCTAAGCGGCGGGCTTCGGCGGGATGGGCTTGCGGCGCAGGTGCTCCGGCGCCTCGCGCTTCGCGCGCATCACGACTTGCAGCTGCGCGCGCAGGATGTCAGGCGTCCAGCCGTACATGCTGTCGTCGAGCTTTGCGCTCGCAGGCTTCTTGCACATGATCTCGCGGCGGCCCCATAACAAGAAGTGCGGCTTCTGTTGCTCACGCGCCATGCGCAGCTCAGCGCTGACGCTCGCGCACGCATCGGTGTGCTCGCCGCAGATCACGATCACCGCGTCGGCAGCGGCGATGCGCTCGCGGACGCGCTCGTCGCTCTCGGTGTCGGCGCCCGGGTCTTCGGAGCACGCTGTGATCGAGAACAGCGAGCCGGCCTTCGATTCGGCGCGTAGGCGCGTGTGTAGGTCGCGATCGTGCGCGAGATCGAAGCTCAGGAAGACTCGCGCCTCGGGGCTTTTCACGGGCTCAGTCCTGCCGCGAGTCGAATGGCGCCGGCCCCGCGCCGTAGGCCTCGAGATCGCTCGCGCTGGCGACTTCGGCCTTGGCGGCGTCAGGCTTCTCGCGCTTCTGCTCGCGTTTCTGGGCCGCCTTCTCCGCTTTCTTCTGCTCGCGCATGCGCTTCTGCACCGACATCCGAGTCGAACCGGCCATTAGGCGTCCTCCCGTTGGAGAAAGAAGAGCGGGCCCGCACGCGCGGGCCCGCTCGAAGGTTCGACCTAGCGATCGCGGCGGAAGCCGCCGCCACCACCGCCGCCACCGAAGCCACCGCGGTCGCCGCCGCCGCCGCCGCCGAAGCCGCGGCCACCACCACCACCGCCGCCGCCACCGCCGCCTTCGCGGCGGTCCTGCGCTTCGCCGACGCGCAGCGCGCGGCCACCGAGCTGCGTGCCATCGAGCGCCTTGATCGCGTCGGCCGCTGCCGTCGCGTCAGCCATCTCGACGAACGCGAAGCCGCGCGGGCGGCCCGTTTCGCGATCCTTGATCACTGCGACTGATTCGACTGCGCCGTGGCGCGCGAACAGCGTTCGCAGCTCGTCCTCGCTCGAGGTGAACGGGAGATTGCCAATGTAAAGTTTTCGACTCAAAGAATGTCCTTGCCGCGCGCGCCGAGCGGCGCGCGCACTCGCTCCGGTCGCGCGACCGGACAGTCCGGACGCGAGGTTTCCGTCGCTTTTGAACCCGCGGCGCGAGCCTAAGCTCGGCGCTCGTCGGGCGAGAGGATTTCGACGGGAAACGGGTCGGGCGGTAGCCAAGGCCAGCAGGCCGGCGGACGCCTCTCGCTGCCGGCAACCTAGCAGGGATCCGCGAGATGGCTCTCGATCGGCGCACGCGGACGCTCTGTGGTCGCGATTCCTGAGAAGGATTCAGGTGGATCGCGTGGGCAACGGCGCTGGCCTCTCGAGCGCGAAAGGCGAGCCGAACCGGCGTGCCTGCGGTGCCTGACGTGCCCTCTGATCGCGAGCGGCGAGGCTGACGCGCGGGCGGCGAGCGGCGGCGTGGCGCGCGCCGGTGCGCTGCGCCGCGGGCCGGGCTCCGAGCGCACGCTCGTGCCAATGTTCCGCGAGTACGGCCCCGAGCGACTGGAGGTGGTGACCGGATGAGCGATGAGATTCTGTACGACGTGGCAGACCCGGTTGCGACGATTCGTCTGAACCGCCCGGACAAGCTGAACGCGATGACGCACTCGATGCTGCGCGCACTGCGCAGCGCGGTGAACGCAGCGAGCGAAGATCCACGCGTGGTCGGCATCGTGATCACGGGCGAGGGCCGCGGCTTCTGCGCTGGGCTCGATGCGAGCGTGCTCGCCGAGACCTCCGCGGCCGGCAGTTCTACGCGCGCGCCCGAGCAGCCTGGCGAGTTGTTGGGGCTGGTGAGCTATCTGCTGCGCGTGCCGAAGCCTGTGATCGCGGCCGTGAACGGGCCCGCCGCGGGCGGCGGCTTCGTGCTCGCGATGCTGTCGGACGTGCGTTTCGCTTCGAGCGCGGCGTCGTTCACCACCGTGTTCTCGAAGCGCGGCCTAATTGCCGAGCACGGCACGAGCTGGATCCTGCCGCGCTTGGTCGGTGCGGGCCGCGCGCTCGAGCTGCTCTGGAGTTCGCGCAAAGTCGCAGCAGACGAGGCGCTGCGCATCGGCCTCGTCGAGTTCGTGACGGAGCCTGGCGAGCTTGTCATTCGCGCCCATGATTTCGTGCGCGAGCTCGCGGCGAACGTCTCGCCGGGCTCGCTGCGCGACACCAAGCGCCTCGTCTACGACCACCTCGGACTCGGCTTCGAGCCCGCGCTGCGCGACGCCGACGCCGCGCAGTGGCGCGCGCTCGATCGTCCGGATGCGCTGGAAGGCGCGCGCTCGTATCTCGAGAAACGCCCGCCGCATTTCGCGCGGCTCGGCGCGGGCGCCAAGGAGCCGCAATGAAGAGCTTCGAGACGATTCTGTTCGAAGCGAAGGACGGCATTGGCACGCTGACGCTGAACCGGCCGGATCGCCTGAACGCGATGACGAATCGCATGCTGCGCGAGACGACCGAAGCGCTGCGCGAGATCGCGCGCGACGCGAGCGTGCGCGTGTTGGTGCTCACAGGCGCGGGGCGCGGTTTCTGCCCGGGAGCGGACCTCAATCACTTCACCTCGGGCGATGCGCGCGCGGACGACACGATCGGCGAGCGCGATTTCGAGGCCGCGCTGTTATTGCACGAAATGCCGCAGGTGACGATCGCGGCGGTCAACGGGGCGTGCGCGGGCGCTGGCTTCGGCTGGGCGTGCGCCTGCGATCTGCGCTTCGCCGCCGAGTCGGCCACACTGAACAGCGCGTTCCTCAAGGTGGCGGTCGCGGGCGACATGGCGGGGCCCTGGACGCTGCCGCGAATTGTTGGGGCTGCGAAGGCGCGCGAGCTTTACTTCTTGCCGGCGAAGTTCGGCGCCGCGGAGGCGTTGCGGATTGGCCTCGTCTCGCGCGTGTTCGCGGACGCCGCGTTCCGCGCCGAAGTCGCCGCGATTGCGCAGGAACTCGCGAGCGCTTCGCCTGCCGCGCTGCGCACGATGAAAGCGAACTTCGTGGATGCCGAAAAGACCGGGCTCGCGGAGTTCGTCGCGCTCGAATCGAAGCGACACATCCAAGTGGCGAGCGGCGAGGATTCCAAGGAGGCGTTCCGCGCGTTCGTCGAGAAGC
The DNA here is from genome assembly GCA_031387905.1 of Deltaproteobacteria bacterium. GTDB lineage: Bacteria > Myxococcota_A > UBA9160 > UBA9160 > UBA6930 > VGRF01. The sequence continues at coordinate 7,488 of JANNDT010000406.1, read as the reverse complement.
GCGCGCCGCGGTTCAAGACGGGAGGCGCCTGATGACTCTCTGGCTACGGCAGATCGCGTTGGTTGCGCAGGATCGCGACCGCGCTGCCGAGGATTTCCGCACGGTGCTGGGCCTCGAGATCGGGCACGTCGATCCCGGCGTCGGACAATTCGGCCTGCACAACGCGATCCTGCCGGTCGGCGGGCAGTTCATCGAGATCGTCGCACCTGTTAAGGACGGCACGACCGCGGGCCGCTACCTCGAGCGGCGGCGCGGCGACGGCGGCTACATGGTGATCCTGCAGTGCAGCGATCACGCGCCCGTGAAGCGGCGCGCCGCCGAGCTCGCGCTGCGCAAAGTGCTCGAGTTCGACGAGCGCGAGTACGCGTGCATGCAGCTGCATCCGCGCGACACGGGCGGCTCGTTCCTCGAGGTGGATCACCAAGCGGGCAGCGTGCCACCGGAGGGCGCGTGGTGGCCGGCTGGACGCCACTGGCAGGACGCGGTGCGCACGGATCGCGTGAACGCGATCGCAGCCGCGGAGCTGCAAGCGCCCGACCCTGATGAGTTGGCGGCGCGCTGGGGCGAGATCCTCGAAGTGCCCGTGACGCGCGGTGAGGGCGGCGTGCCCACGCTCGCACTCGACAACGCAAGGCTGCGCTTCGTGCCCGATGCTGATGGCCGCGGCGAGGGGCTCGGCGGCATCGACCTCGTCGCAACGAATCGCGCGCGAGCGCTCGCGGCCGCGCGCGAGCGGGGCTGCCTCGCGGGCGACGACGTCGTCTCGATCTGCGGCATGCGCCTGCGGCTCGTGTAGTTCCCGGAGGCTCGCATGGAACCGCTCGCGCTTCCCATAACAGCCGAGACGCTCGCGACCGCCGCGAAGATGGGCCTCGGCTTCCTCGCCGCGATGTTTCTCGGCGCGCGCTTCCTGCCCGGCATCGAGCGCACCGGCTACCCGCAGCCCGATGGCACGCGCAAGCGTTATTCGCTCACCGGCATGACGCTGTTCTTCCTGTCGCACGTCGTGGTCGGCGTCGCCGTGATCGGCTTCGGCGTCTCGCTCACTCCGATCGCGCAGCACTTCTGGCCGCTGCTGGTGGTCGCGCTCGCCACCGCCAGCGCGATCTCACTCGCGCTCTACGCCTGGGGCCGCCGCGCCGGCCCGGTGTGCCGCAGCGCAGAGGGCGACGACTTGCCGGTGCCGGCCGTCGTTCGCGATCTCTGGTTCGGCAACGAGTGCAACCCAGAGTTCCTCGGCGTCGATCTCAAGCTGTTCTTCTACCAGCCGTCCTTGATCGGCGCGTACCTAGTGAACCTCTCGTTCGCCTTCGCGCAGTGGGAGCGCCACGGCGCGCTCACGCCGCAGATGCTGTGCCTGTGCTTCTTCTGGTTCACGTATCTGTTCAGCCATTACGTGAAAGAGGAGTTCATGCTCTCCACCTGGGACGTGATCGCCGAGAACTTCGGCTTCATGCTCGTGTGGGGCGATCTCGCCTACGTGCCATTTCTGTATTCGCTGCCGGGCTGGTGGATGGTGGATGCGACTGAGCCGTTCGCCGCGAGCGCGTGGCTGCCGCTCCTCGCGTTTCACTTCGCCGCACTGGCCGTGTTCCGCCAATCCAACTGGCAGAAGGAGCGCTTCAAACAGGACCGGACCGCCCCGATCTGGGGAAAGCCGCCGCGGCTGGTGGGCGGCAAGCTGCTCGCCTCCGGTTATTGGGGAATCGGCCGCAAGATCAACTACAGCGGAGAGATTCTCGTCTACGTCTCGTTCGCGCTGTGCGCCGGCTTCGCGTCGCCATGGCCGTACGCGCTGCCGCTCGCGCTGCTCGGGTTGCTGCTGCACCGCGCACACCGCGACGACAAGCGCTGCCGCGCGAAGTACGGCGCGCACTGGCAGGAGTACGGGAAGATCGCGCGCTGGCGCGTCATTCCCTTTATCTACTGAGCAGACAACCCGCAACTCGCGGGCAAGTCTGCTGTCGATGCGTAACAAGTCTGCGCGGCCTGACTGCCTGCGGGGGATGGCTTGGGTTCCCGGTCTTCGGTGACGAAGAACACCAAGCAGCCGGTGCGACTCGAAAGCCCGGCCCTCACAGAGGTCGATCATGCGCACGCGATCCATAGGGCTCACACTTCTCGTCGCATTCTCCACAGCGAGCGCGAGCCTTGCGGTCTCGATCGCGCCCCCCGCCTTTACGGGCTCCCAAGCAGTTGAGAACTTCGAAGGCATTACGGCGGGCGTGAACGTCGGCGCGTCCGCCTACGCGAACATCGTGCTGCCAGGAACTATTGGCGATTACACATTCGCGAGCGGCATTACGCTGCGCGGTCCGAATCCGGGGCTGTTCGCGAACGGCGCGTTCGTGCACGACGCGGCGCTCGCTGGCGCGTCCAATAACTGGGGCACGAACGGGTCGGTGAACAGCGGCGCGCAGGTGCCGGATCCGTGGGGCTCGAGTTCGACGGCTTACCTCGGCGCGTTCAACAACACTGGCAGCGCGATCGTCGACATTTCGTTCACGAGTGACATGTTGCGTGCGGGCGCGTGGGTAGCGGGAGCCGCGGGCTCGACAATTACGGTCGAAGCCTATGACGCGTCGAATCAGCTGCTCGAGAGCTTGACGATCGCGTCGCCGTCGGTCGCTGCTTGGGGCACGAGCTTCATCGGCCTAGAGCGCAGCGAAGGAATCCGGCGGCTGGTGTTTCGCGGCGCCGACTTCGGGCTCGACGGTCTGACGTTCGAGGCCGCCTCTAGCGTCGCGGAGCCGTCCGTGGCGTCGCTCTCGGCCGCGGGGCTCCTCGGCTTGTGGCTGATCGGTAACCGCGGCAGCCGGCTCGCCATGCTGCGGCGCATCACGCTCGTGCCGGCCCCGAGCCGGAGTGCAACGCGCAGCTGAAGAAAGCGAGCGCGCATTCCCAGCGCCGCCCTACGGCCTCGCGTTGATAGAGGGGCGATCCTCTCTCACCGCGAACCCGCGTCGGAACCCCGCATCGCGACGAGCTGCGAGCCTCAGCGGCACGCGCCCTGCGCCACGCGTTCGAGTTCGTCGATGGCGCGGTGCAGCAGCGCCGGCTCGAGCTTTGCGGCGACCGCGGCGCCGCCTGCCTCGACGAGCATCGGCGCGAGGCGCTCGCGCAGGCTGCGAAGCGCGAAGGCGAGCACGTCGCCGTCAGCGACGGAGTCGAAGGGCACCCAATGGTTGTGGTCGCCACTCGGCCGGATGTAGTGGTAGTGCGGATCATCGTCGAAGGCGTCGAAGCGCAGGGACTCGTGCCCATCGGCGGCGCCAACCCCGTGGATCGACACGCCCGCGTCGGTGAAACCCCCGGCCGACGAGTGGCGCTCGAACTCGGCGAGCTGCTCCACGTTCCCCGCATACAGTCGCCTCAGCGCTTCGGGCTCGACGTTGCGGTACTCGACGCCGAGCTTCACCGCGCCCGCAGCGAACCAGCGGCACTCGGGGTGCGGCGGCTCGGGCGGGATCTCGTAGACGATCCCGAGCTTCTCGTTCATGACTCCGGCGGCGCCTCGATCTTGTACAGCTTCGCTGCGTTTTCCCAGAGCAGGCGGCGCCGCACGGCGGCGGAGAGGGTGCTCATGCGCTCCGCGATCGTGCGGTGGACGGCTTCGCCATAGATCGAGGTGGGGTGCGGGAAGTCGGTCTCGAACATCACGTTCTCGTCGCCGATGCGGTCGATGATCGCGTCCGACGTGATCGTTTCGAACCAGCAGCAGGCGTAGACCTGTCGGCGGAAGTACTCGCTCGGCAGCAGCTTGAAGTCGCTCCGCTCGTTGCGCACCGCCATCGCCTTGAACTGGTAATCCGCCGCTTCGAGCAGGAACGGCAGCCAGCCGACGCCACTCTCGACCGAGACGAATCGCAGTCTCGGGAAGCGCTCGAGGATCCCGCTGAAGAGCAGGTCGAGCACATGCGAGCCGTTCAGCATGAAGAGCTTCGCGCCCGCGCGCGCCGAGGTCGCGGCGTAGCCTTCGACCTCGACTCGGGCCGGTGAGAACTCGTCGCCCCAGTCGCCGCTGCCGATGTGAAAGCTGATCGGAAGGCCGGAGTCCTGTGCCGCTTCCCAGAGCGGGTCCCAGTGCGGGCTCGCGAGCAACGGCATGCCGAAGCTCTGCGGCTCGCCGGTGAAGAGGATTCCGCGGTGGCCGCGCTTCGCGCTGCGCTCGAGCTCAGCCACGCTCTCCTTCACATCCCAGAAAGGCAGCGACATCACCGGGAGCAGCCGCCGGCGATCCGCAGACGACCAATCGATCAGGAAGTCGTTGTACGCGCGCACGCAGGCGAGCTTGGCCTCGGCGTCGTCGATGCGACCGAATACCTGGTTTCCAAAGCCGCCCACGTTCGGGTAGAGGACCATCGCCCAGATGCCGAGCCCATCCATGTATTGGAGGCGCGCATTCGCATCGTAGGAACCCGGGTGCGCGTCTTCGTAGCGCGCCGGGTGCGCGGGGTAAGGGTCCTTGTAGCCGGCGATGGCGGTGATGCCGACGGAGCCGATGCGCTGTTCGCCGATGTACCAGGCCTGCTCCTGCAGCTTCGGATCCCACTCGACGCGCGGTACGCGGTCGTGCAGCGCGCGCGGGACGCGACTCGTCCACACATCCGCGGGTTCGGTCACGTGGGTGTCGGCGTCGATGATCCAGTAACGCTGCGCGGGCGATGGCACATCGATCTCCTTGGACGGAGCATCCTATCAGACTGCGTTGCGTGTTTTCTCCTATGCTTCCGCCCGCAATCATGAGGTCGAGCGATTAGGTTCGCGCGCGCGTGTTGGCAAGGAACCCGATGCATTCGTCGCCCGAGTTGGAGTTCGAACGCGACACCGCGCTCGCCGCCGAGCTCCGCGATCCCGAGCGGGTGCTCGCCGCGATCCTCGACCCGAAGCGCCGTGGCAGCCTCTACCCGTACCTGCATCGCCTGCGCGCGCTGGCGCCGATGCTGCGCACCCACCAGATTTCGGGGAAGCCGACCTGGGTGCTCACTCGCTACGCCGATATCCGCGAGGTGTTGAAGCACCCGGAGGTGCGGAGCGATGCCCGCGGCGTCGACGTATTCGACGTCGGGCCGAAGGGGCGGCACTTCGTCGAGATGCAGCGCAACACGCTGCTCTTCCTGCCCCCCGCCAAGCACGACCGCGTGCGAGGCCTGATCTCCCGCGTGTTCACGCCGCGCTCGGTCGAGCAGCGCGACGGCCGGATCCGCGAGGTGATCGAGGAGTTGCTCGACCGCGTCGAGTCGCAGGGGCGCATGGACGTGGTCCACGACCTCGCGTTCCTCCTGCCGCTGATCGTGATCTGCGAGATGCTCGGCGTCCCGACCGAGGACCTACCGCGCTTCTACGACTGGGCCCACCAGTCGACGCGGCGCGGCGAGATCGGCCAGATCGACGACGAGACGATTCGCGAGGGCGAGGAAGCGACGCTGGCTTACGTCGCCTACTTCGAGGAGCTGATCGCGGACCACCGTCGACGGCCGCGCGCAGACCTAATGACCGCGCTAATCGATGCGCGCGACGAGGACGGCGGGAGTCTCGACCTGCAAGAACTCGTCGGGAGTTGTTACATCCTGCTCCAGGCGGGCCACGGCACCACGCAAGACCTGCTTGGCACGGGCCTGCTCGCGTTGTTGCGGAACCCCGCGCAGCTCGAGCTTCTGCGCCGCAACCCCGCCGCGATTCCGACCGCAGTCGAGGAGCTGCTTCGCTACGACACGTCGGTGCAGATCGGCCAGCGTGTCGCCGACGTGCCGCTCGCGATCGGCGGCAGGGCGATTCCGGCCGGCGAGGTCTGCGTGATCTTCAACGGCGCCGCGAACCGAGACCCCGCGGAGTTCCGCGATCCCGATCGGCTCGATGTCACGCGCACTCCGAACCATCACCTGAGCTTCGGTTTGGGGCGGCATACCTGCCTCGGGCAGTCGCAGGCCCGCCAGGAACTGCGCGACGCGCTCGACATCTTGCTGCGCCGGTTCCCGAGACTTCGCCTCGACGAGGACGCGCCGGCTGTCTACCGCGACAGCCTTTTTCTTCGCGGTCTCGCGACCCTGCCGGTGCTCTTCTAGCCCCCGAGGCGGACTGCGCGCTCAGCGGCCACTGAAGCGCGGAGGGCGCTTCTCCGCGAATGCCCTCGGCCCCTCCTGCGCATCCTCGGAAGCCAGGACTCTCGCAGCGAGGGCCTTCTCGAGAACGAACGCGCTCGACTGATTCAGCGCGCGAACCGCGATCTCCTTCGCAGTTCGCACCGCCAGCGGGCCGTTGCGGCAGATCTTCTCGGCGAGCGCGAAGGCGCTGGGCATGAGCTCGGCGGACGGCACGACCTGATTCACGAGCCCGATCTGGTAGGCGCGCTGCGCCGACAGCGTGTTCGCTGCGAGCAGCATCTCCATCGCCACCGCCCACGGAATCTGCTGCGGAAGCCGCACGTGCGAGCCGCCGGCCGGGACGACTCCCCAGCGAACCTCGGCGAGCGCGAAGGTCGCGTGCTCGGCCGCCAACCGCAGGTCGGTCCCTAACAAGTACTCGACGCCGCCAGCGATGCAGGCGCCGTTGACGGCGGCGATGATCGGCTTGAAGACGTCCGAGAAGGGGCGCTTCGTGTGGTCCTCGTAGCCCAGCTCGTCGCCGCCGGTGATTCGCGGGAGAGCATCCTTCAGGTCCGCACCGGCGCAGAACGCGCGTTCACCCCGTCCGGTGAGGATCGCGACCCAGAGGTCCGAGTCGGCTTGGAACTCCGCGAAGCCCGCTTCCAGCCCGATCATCATCTCGGCCGTGAGGCTATTCAGGGCCTCGGGGCGGTCGAGGGTGAAGACCGCGACGTGACCGCGCTTCTCGAAGGCGATGGTCGAAGGCAGTGACTTCATCGCATCGCTCCCGCGGTCGCACGCGCAGTTCGCCTGAAACGGGGCAGCGTGCGTTCTCCCAGGCGGTCGCGTCGCTCGAAGACGACCTCCACCGGCATCTCCATCGCGAGCTCCTCGAGCGGGCAGTCGACCAGCTGGCTCACGATTCGCGGCCCCTCGTCGAGTGCGACGACGACCACGACGTAGGGAACGTCGGCGGCGAAGGCCGGGTGCATCGCGCGGTGAACGACAGTCCAGGAGTAGACGCGCCCCGTCCCGTGCGCGGGCTGCCAAGACCAATCGCCCGCGGCGCAGACCGGGCATATCACGCGCGGGACGTGGCACCACGCGTGGCACGAGTTGCAGCGCTGCAGACGCAGTTCACCGCGCGCGCACCAGGCGTAGAACTCTTCGCCGGAGCCGGTCGAACCGATCGTCGCGTCCGTCTTCGCTTCTGCGGATTCCATGCTCAATGCGCTCCCCGGGTCGATGTCATTGGGCACGCGCGCTCAGGCGCGCGAGAGAATCGCAAGACTGCCGTCGCCGAAGTCGCCCCAGCCAGTAACTACACCGAGCTCGGCGCCCGCGACTTGGCGCTCGGCGCACGCGCCGCGCAGCTGCTTCACGGCCTCGACGACGTGATTCA
>JANNDT010000405.1:0-2826 GCA_031387905.1 Deltaproteobacteria bacterium | reverse complement strand
GACGCTGCGCGCCCGCTCGCTAGCGCGTTGACTCCGCTCGCCTGCGGCTCGCTGCGCGCGGCGGAGCGCCGGTGGGCGGACGCTGCGCGCCCGCTCGCTAGCGCGTTGACTCCGCTCGCCTGCGGCTCGCTGCGCGCGGCGGAGCGCCGCTTGCTAGCGGCCCGAGTGTTCGCCCGGCTGCTTGCTCGCCTCGCCAACCAGGTGGCCGAGTTCCGGCAGCGCGAGCTTCTCTAGCGCGAGCCGGATCGCCGCCGGCGAGCCGGGCAGCCCGAATACGACCTTGCCGCCGCGCGAGCCGGCGAACGCGCGCGACAGCATCGCGGCGGGGCCGATCTCACGGAACGAGAGAATGCGGAACAGCTCGCCGAAGCCGGGCAGTTCGCGCTCGAGCAGCGGGCGCACCGCCTCGGGCGTGACGTCGCGAGGCGAGGTGCCGGTGCCGCCCGTCAGCATGACGGCGCGGCACTCGGGGTGTGCGAGCGCGCGGTCTACCGCCGCGCGAATCGCGCTCGCGTCATCGCGCACGATCTCCCGCGAGACCAGCGGGTGGCCCGCGCCCGTGATCAGTTCCGCCAGCAGATCGCCACCGCTGTCGGTCTCCGGCGTGCGCGTGTCGCTCACCGTAATCACTGCGCAGCCCACGCGTTTCGGCGCGCTCGCGTGGTGTTGCTTTGCAGCGGGCGAGTGCGAGGGATGCGTGCTCATCGCAGTTACGCGTGATCCTCGACCCAGTACTCGCCGCTCTCCGCGAACTCTTTCTTCCAGATCGGCACGCGCACTTTCAGCGTGTCGATGGTGTAGCGGCAGGCGGCGAATGCCTCCGCGCGATGCTTGGCGGCGGCCGCAACCACCACCGCGATCTCGCCGATCGGCAGATGCCCGATGCGGTGCGCCACCGCGACGCGCACGCCGGGCCACTGTGCGGCCGCCTCGTCGCAAATCTTCTCCAACTCGCGCTCGGCCATCTCGGGATACGCCTCGTACTCGAGGTGGCGAATCGCCTGGCCGCGCGAGGCGTCTCGCACGCTGCCAACGAAGGTCACGATGCCGCCGGCGTCCGGCCCGAGCACGCGGTTCACGACGGCGCCGACATCGAGCGGCTGGTCCGAGATCCAGCAGCGGCGCGGCTCGCTGCCACCCGAGACCGGCGGGAGGAACGCAACCTCGTCGCCCTCGGCGAGCGCGCGCTCGAAGCCGACCACGTCTTGGTTCACCGCGACGCGCAGCTTCCCGCCGAGCTTCTCGAAGGCGGGATGATCGGCGGCGAGCAGCGCAAACAAATCTGCAACGCGCGCATCCGCGTCGAGCGTGACCGCGAGCTCCTTCGCGCCGGTGGCCTCGCGCAGCGACCCGAATAAGCGAACGACGACCTGCATGGAGGCGGAAGCTACCCAGGCTGGCAGAGCGCTGCGAGCGCTTCCTCAAGCCTCCCGCCGCGGAGGCCGAAGCGCGGGCATGGCTTCTGAATTGGTGCGACAGCTGCGCAGCCGGGTCGAACTCGCGATCGACCGCCTGCGGCCCGCGTTGATCGCCGACGGCGGCAACATCGAGCTGCTCGATGTCGCTGAGGAAGGCATTGTGCGCGTCGAGTTCCAGGGCGCCTGCGCGACCTGCCCCGCCCAGGCCGCGACTCTGCGGCTCGCGCTCGAGCCGTACGTGAAGCGCGAGGTGCCCGAGGTCCAGGCCCTCGTCGCGGTCGCGACGCTGCCGCACGCAGCCGCCTGAACCCTCCCGCGACGCGGGTAGACTGCGCGGCCGCGGGGGAGCGATGGCAGCGCGCAAGAAAACCATTAGGCGGAAGGCGCCGCCGCGCAAGCGCGCCAAGCGCAAACGCGCCACCGGCAAGCGCGCCGAGGGCAAGCGCGCCAAGCGCAAGCGGGCGCAGGCGACGAAGCCGAAGGCTCGCAAGCGCGCAAAGCCAGCGGCCAAGCGCGCAGCGCGCCGGCGTCGGCCCGCGCCGAAGCCGACGCGCGCAAGCGCGGCCGTCGTTGCCGAGAGCGCCGCGCCCGTCGCGCGCCCGGTCTTCTCCTCGCTGAGCGCCGCGCTGTCCGTACTCGCGAGCACTGCGCAGCACATCGGCTCGGTCACGCACTTCTTTCCGCACAGGTCTTCCGCGTTGATCGCGCTGGAATTGCCGCTCGCCGTCGGCGAGCGCCTGCATGTGCGCGGCGCGACCAGCGATTTCCTAATGCCCGTCACTTCGCTGCACGTCGACGGCCAAAGCGTCGCGCTGGCGAACGCGGGCGAAGCGACGCTGCACGTGCCCGAGCGCGCACGACCAGGCGACGCGCTCTACGCGCTGCGGGCTCCGGTGTGACGGACTCGCTGCCCTGCCCGCGCTGCGGCGGCACGAGCAACCTCGCGAGCTGGCTCGACCGCGCGGACACGCGCCTCGCTGCCGCGGGCTGCGTGTGCGCTGCCTGCCCGCGCTGCGAGGCCGAGGCGCATCTCTCACTGCGCAGCGGTGAAGCCGCGATCGGCTCGCTCTCGCCCGCGCCGGCTCAGTTTCGGCCCGAGCGCCGGACGGCGATTACCGAGCTCGAGGTCAATCCACGCTTCGATCACACCGCGGTTCTACTCGGTGCGCGGAACTGGCGATTCGAGAACTGAGGCCGCGATCGGCCCGCTCGCTACTCCTGGTCCTTCAGCTCGACGCTCGCGGCGAGCCGCAGCGGAGCGAGCCCCGGCTTCTTGTCGGACATCTTCAGCTGCCCGTTCAGAATCGCGCCGTCTTCCATGATCAGGCTCGGCGTGTGCACGTTGCCGTCCACGCGGCCGCTCTTGTGCATCACGACCCGCTTGTCCGCCACGATGTCGCCGGCCACG
>JANNDT010000386.1:0-7872 GCA_031387905.1 Deltaproteobacteria bacterium | reverse complement strand
CACAAGAACACGAGGTCGAGGCCAACCAGCGTGTGCTCACTCTCGACGGGCAACTCGTGCCCGAGCCACTCGACCACCTCGCCGAGCGAGTGACCGGACGCGATCAGCACGAGCTCTTGGATCGGGAAGCGGCGCTCGGCGAGCTGATCGATCAACTCGCGCCCGAGCGTGCCCGTCGCGCCAACCACCGCGACCCGCAACAGCTTCCCGCTCACGAGAGCTTCCCGAGCACGCGATCGCCCATTGCGCGGCAGCCGAGCGCGGGACGCGCTTCGCCCGGCAGGAGCAAGTCCGCGGTGCGATGGCCGTCGGCGAGCACCGCGGTGACCGCGTCGCGAATCGCCTGCGCAGCCTGCACGTGGCCAAGGCTGTGCTCGAGCAACATCGCCGCGCTGAGGATCGCAGCGAGCGGGTTCGCAACGTCTTGGCCCGCGATGTCGGGCGCCGAGCCGTGCACTGGTTCGTAGAGCCCGATGCCGCCGGCGCCGAGGCTCGCGGAGGGCAGCATGCCGAGCGAGCCCGTAATCATTGCGGCCTCGTCGCTGAGGATGTCGCCGAACAGGTTTTCGGTCAGCAGCACGTCGAAGCGGCGCGGTTCGCGCACGAGCAGCATTGCGCACGAATCGACCAGCTGATGCGCGAGCTCGACGTCGTCGTAGTCCTTCGCGATCTCGTTCACGACCTCGACCCAGAGCTGCGAGACTTCGAGCACGTTGGCCTTGTGCACGTGGGTGACATGCTTCTTGCGCAGCCGCGCAGCGTCGAATGCGACGCGCGCGATGCGCGCGATCTCGACCTCGTCGTAGACCATGGTGTTGCGGGCTTCGCGCTTGCCGTTGACGAGCGCGCGGCCGCGCGGCTCGCCGAAGTACGCGCCGCCGGTGAGTTCGCGCACCACCAGGATGTCGATGCCTTCGACGATCTCGGGCCGCAGCGTCGAGGCGCCCACCAGCGCGGGGAAGACCGTCGCCGGGCGCAGGTTCGCGTACAGGCCGAGCTCCTTGCGGATGCGCAAGAGGCCCTTCTCGGGGCGCGTCGCGACGGAGAGCGCGTCCCACTTTGGACCGCCTACCGCGCCGAGCAACAGCGCACGCGACTCTCTCGCCGTCGCTACGACCGCGTCTGTTAGGGGCGTCCCGTGCGCATCGATCGAGCAGCCGCCGATGAGGGCCTCCGTAAAGCTCAACGAGAGCCGGAAGCGCACCGCAACCGCGTCGAGCGCGCGCAGTGCTTCGCGCGTGACCTCCGGGCCGATGCCGTCGCCGGGCAGAACGAGGATGTTCTCAGACACAGTCATTCCTCAGCTTGCGTCCGTGCGGCTAGATCCCGCGCGGGGCGTTCTGATCGCGGCGCTTCGTGTGCCACTCGAGTTTGTTGACGGCCTGCACGTACGCCCGCGCCGAGGCCACGATGATGTCGGTGTGCGCGCCGTGGCCGATCACGCGGCGGCCGCCTTCGCCGAGGCTGACCGTCACTTCACCCTGTGCGTCCATGCCGCCCGTAATGGCTTTCACCTGATACTGGAGCAGCTCGCCCTTCGACTCGGTGAGCTCGACGATCGCCTTGAACACGGCGTCCACCGGGCCGTCGCCCTGCGCCGTCGCCTTGCGCGCCTCGCCGCTGACGAGGATCTGCACGGTGGCCTGCGGCGTCGCGAAGGTGCCGCTCTGCACGTGCAAATCGCCGAGCACGAAACGGCCCTCTTCCGTGACAACCGAGTCCGCGACGATCGACTCGAGGTCCTCGTTGTAAATCACCTTCTTGCGATCTGCGAGGTCCTTGAAGCGCTTGAACGCGCGCGCGAGTTCCTCGCCCTCGAGCTCGTAGCCGAGTTCCTTGAGCCGCTCGCGCAGCGCGTGCCGGCCCGAGTGCTTGCCGAGCACGAGCTCATTGCTCGGCCGCCCGATCGACTGCGGCGTCATGATCTCGTACGTGATCGCGGCTTGAAGCACGCCGTGCTGGTGGATGCCCGCTTCGTGGGCGAAGGCGTTGTCGCCGACGATCGCCTTGTTGGGCTGCACCGGCACACCGATGATCGACGAGAGCAGGCGGCTGGTCGGGTAGATCTCGGTGGTCTTGATGCGCGTGTCGAGGCCTTCGAAGTAATCGCGGCGCGTCTTCAGCGCCATCACGACCTCTTCCATCGCCGTATTGCCCGCGCGCTCGCCGATGCCGTTGACGGTGCACTCCACCTGCCGCGCGCCCGCCTGGATGGCGGCCAGCGAGTTTGCGACGGCCAGACCCAAGTCATTATGGCAGTGCAGCGAGAAGGTCACCTTATCGCTGTTCGGGATGTGCGCGCGCAGGTACATGATCAACTCGTGGTACTCGATCGGCGTCGTGTAGCCGACCGTGTCGGGCACGTTCAGCGTGGTCGCGCCCGCGGCGACCGCGAGCTTGAAGATCTGGACCAAGTAATCCCAGTCGGTGCGCGTCGCGTCTTCGGCCGAGAACTCGACGTCGTCGGCGTATTGGCGAGCCTTGCGCACCGCGCGATCGACCTCGGCCATCACGTCCTCGCGGCCCATCTTCAGCTTGTGCTGGAGGTGGATGTCGCTGGTCGCGATGAAGGTGTGGATGCGGCGCAGCTTGGCTCTCTCGAGCGCCGCTGCCGCGCGCTCGATGTCGGCGTCGCCCGTGCGCGCGAGGCTCGCGATCGTCACGTCGCTACCGATTTCTTCGGCGACCGCTTTGATCGCCTCGAAGTCGCCTTCGCTCGCGATCGCGAAGCCGGCCTCGATCACGTCGACGTTCAGCCTCGCGAGCTGGCGCGCCATCGCGAGCTTCTCAGGCAGGTTCATGCTGCAGCCGGGCGATTGCTCGCCGTCGCGCAGCGTGGTGTCGAAGATCCGAATGCGCTTGTCGTCGCTCATGTTGCGCCTCCGTGGCCGGTCTCGACCGGCGCAGGCTGCGAGGAATCAGCACTGGGTGGAACGAGCGCGCGGCCCATGTACAGACGCCACGCCCACTCGACCGGGCCCGACGCCACGTACACGATGCCGACACAAAAGAATGTCACCTTCGGCTCGATCAGCAAAATCAAGAGTGCGACCACGAACAGCACGAGCGCGCGGTACGGATGGACGATCTTCACGTGCTTGAAGCTGTGATACGGAATCGGGCTGACCATGAGCAGCGCGACGATCATTACGCCGATGCCCGCGAGCCACGGCGGCATGTCGACCGGGAGCCCGCGCTCGCGCAGCCAGATTCCGAGCCACACCGAGGAAAGCATCATGCCCGCGGCGGGCGGTGAAGGGAGTCCGTCGAAGCGATCCGGGAAGCGACCCTGCGAGACGTTGAAGCGCGCGAGGCGCAGCCCCGCGCAGGTGGTGTAGAGGCACGCGATCACCCAGCCCGCCCAGCCGAGTCTCGGCAGCGAGGCGGCGCTGTAGGCGAGCATCGCGGGCGCGACGCCGAAGGAGACCGTGTCGGAGATCGAGTCGTACTGCGCGCCGAAGCGGCTGGTGGCGTTCGCGAGCCGCGCGACGCGGCCGTCCGCCGCGTCGAAGATGCCGCCGATCATGATCGCGAGCGCGGCGCGCTCGAGTTCGCCGTGCATCGAGAGCGTGATCGACCAGAAACCCGCGGCGAGGTTTCCGGTTGTTAGAAGACTCGGCAGGATCGTTATGAAGCCGCGCCGCCGCTCGGCCCGAGACCGCCGCCGCCGCCTGCGCCGCGTGCGCCAGCCGCGCAGGCCGGGCCCGCGCTCCGGCGGTGCTTGCGGCGGCTGTACTGCGTTCATCGCACTCCCCCGGGCAGCTCCGCGAGCACCGTGCTTCCACCGCGCACGCGCTCCCCTTTCGCGACACGCGGCTGGCTGCCGAGCGGCAGCACGACGTCGGTGCGCGAGCCGAAGCGAATCATGCCGTAGCGCGCGCCTTTCTCGAGCCAATCGCCGACTCGCGTGTGACACACGATACGCCGCGCGATCAACCCCGTGATTTGCGCAAAGCGGATGCGCGTTCCACCCGCGGTTTCCAGCGTGAGATCGAGCCGCACGTTCAGCGACTCTGCGTCGGGGTTGAACGCGGCCAGGAACTTCGCGCCGCTGCGCTCGATCGCGATCACTCTGCCCGCGAGCGGCGCACGGTTCACGTGCACGTTGAAGACGCTCAAGAAGATCGCGATGCGCAGTCTCTTCTCGCCCGGCGCGACCTCGATCTCGGCGACGTCGATTATGCGCCCATCGGCGGGCGACACGACGACGCTCTCGCCGGGCGGGATCGCGCGCGAGGGATTCCGAAAGAACGAGACGACGAACAGCGCCAGCGCCCAGAGCGGAAGCGCGAACGCCAACGCGCCAGCGCCCCACGCGATGCCGCCCGCGAGCGCGAGCGGCGTGCCGAACCAGAGCGCCTCGGGCGCCACGAGGCCCGTGAGGCGTTCTTGGAAAATCGGCGCTTGCGGCTCGGCCATCGAGTGCCTGCGGGCCTCTAGTTCTTACTGCGGTCGACGAGGCGGTTGTCCTTGAGCCAAGGCATTAGGCTGCGCAGGCGCGCGCCCACCTCCTCCATCGGGTGCTCCGCCGCGCGGCGGCGCATCGCGTTGAAGGCGACTTTGCCGGCCTTGTTCTCGAGGATGAACTCGCGCGCGAACTCGCCGCGCTGGATCTCGCCGAGGATCTCCTTCATGCGCGCCTTGGTCGCCTCGTCGACGATGCGGGGGCCGCGCGTGAAGTCGCCATACTCCGCGGTGTTCGAGACCGAGTACCGCATGTTCGCGACGCCGCCTTCGTAGATCAGGTCCACGATCAGCTTCACTTCGTGGATCGTCTCGAAGTACGCCATCTCCGGCGAGTAGCCCGCCTCGACCAGCGTCTCGTAACCGGCGGTCATTAGGGCGACGAGCCCGCCGCACAGCACGGTCTGCTCGCCGAACAGGTCGGTCTCGGTCTCCTCGCGGAAGTTCGTCTCGATGATGCCCGCGCGGCCCGCGCCAATGCCCTTGGCGTAAGCCAGCGCGATCGCCTTCGTGTCGCCGCTCGGATCCTGATGCACCGCAATCAGCGAGGGCACGCCCCTGCCTTCTTCGTAGAGTGCGCGCACCGTATGGCCTGGACCTTTGGGCGCGACCATGAACACGTTCAGGCTCGGGTCGGGCTGGATCGCCTGGAAATGAATGTTGAAGCCGTGCGCGACGGCGAGGTATTTGCCCGGCCGCATGCCCGGCGCGATCTCGCTCTTGTAGAGATCGGCGGCGGTTTCATCGGGCACCGTGAGCATCACGATGTCGGCGCTGCGCGCAGCCTCGCTCGGCGTCACAACGCGGAGGCCCGCGCTTTCCGCCTTCTGCCACGACTTCGAGTCCTTCTGCAACGCGACGATCACACTCACGCCCGAGTGGTGGAGGTTCAGCGCGTGCGCGTGGCCCTGCGAGCCGTAGCCGACGATCGCGACCACCTTGCCCTCGAGCCGCGCGAGATCGGCGTCCTTGTCGTAGTAGATGCTGAGTGCCATCGAAGTCTCCGCCTCCGGGCGCAAGCGCGCGGTTTTGCTTGGGAAAGAGAGCAGGCTACGGAAACGCGCTAGGGGTGTAAAGGAATGGGGACGTTGCGCGACGAACGCACGGCGATGTCCGGAAGCGACTGGATGCGAGCGCCTGTGTCTCACTCGTCTAGGAACGTCCCGGGGTAGTTCGAAGCGGCGCGGTTTACTCGAACGCGCGGCCGGTGCGGCGGGCTTCGGCCTCGGCGCGGCGCAGGTAGGCGGGCACGAGCGCGGCGGGGTCGCGGCCTTCGCCCGCGGCAAGCAGCTGCGCGCCGAGACGTGCGATGCTGGCGGCGCTCGCGCCGAGATTGGGGAGCGCGAGCAGCGTGAGATCGCGGCGCAGGTGCGCGAGCTGGGCGGCGCCTTCCTGCGCGCCCTCGCCTACCACGACGCGTGCGCCGCGCGGCAGCTGCGCAGCGAGCTCCGGCGGTGTGAGCACGCAATCCGCGAGCAGATCCGCGCGCGCGAGGCCGGCGCGCGAGACGCACGCGGCGTAGTAAGCACCGCGCCGCGCGTCGAGCAGCGCGGCAACGGGCGCGCCCGCGTCATCTGCGCTCGCGCACAGCGCTGCGAGCGTCGAGACCGCTGCGACCGGGCGCGCGTCGGCTAGCGCGAAGGCCTTCAGCGTCGCGAGCCCGATGCGCAGCCCGGTAAACGAGCCGGGCCCGATCGAGACTGCGAACGCCTCGATCTCGGCGAGCTTCACGCCCGTCTCGCCGAGCAGCGCGTCGATCATCGGCAGCAGGCGCTCGGAGTGCAGCCGCGTGTCGCTATTCGCGCGCAGCGCGAGAACCTCGCCGCCGCGCGCGAGCGCGACAGAGCACACGCGCGTTGCGGTCTCGACCGCCAGTAACAAGGAGCTCGCCACGCGTCGCCTAGAGATCCCGGAAGAAGCCGATCACGCGCTTCGTGATGTCGTTGTAGAGCGCGAACGCCATCAGGGTGAGCAGTAGCGCGAAGCCGACGGTCTGCGCGATCTCTCGCGCGCGCAGCGTGAAGCGCTCCTTGAGGGCGGCTTCGAGCGTATACATGATGGCCTGCCCGCCATCGAGCACGGGGATCGGCAGCAAGTTGAGGATGCCGAGGTTGAGGCTGATCATTACGAACAGACCCAAGAAATAAGTCCAACCGAGATCCCAGGCGATCTTCGATTGGCGCGCGATTTCGATTGGGCCGCCGATCGAGTCGCGCGAGACGCGGCCCGCCACGATGTGACCGAGGCCCGTCAGGAAGCGCCGCAGCTCGATCCCGGTCTTGTCGATTGCGCGCGGAAACGCGACGAGCGGATTGCGGATGCGCTCGACTTCGAAGACGCCTGCCGCGAGGCCCGGCGCGCCGCCGATGCCCACGCGATAGATCTCCTCGAACACGCCCGGCAACAGCTCGGTCTTCATCTTCTCAGGCGAGATCTTCAGCGTGCGCGCCTCGCCGCCGCGCACGAGCGCGACCGCGAGCGGCCTTCCTTCACTCGCCTGCACGGACTCGCGGAAGCTCTGGAACGTGCCGATCGGGTGGCCGTCGATGGCGACGAGTAGGTCGCCCGGCTGCATGCCCGCTCTCGCGGCCGGGCTGCCCGCAGCGACCTCGCTCACCACGACCGCGGTAATGACTCCGAGCGCGTCGAGCGAGCCGAGCGCGGGCACGCGCAACTCGCTTTGCTTTGCGTCGGGAGCGCGCTCGACGCGGAGCACTACCTCGCCTCGGACGCTGGCGTAGCGCGCCGCGAACTCGTGCCAGGCTTCGACCGGGGCGCCGTTGACGGCGACTACGCGATCGCCCGAAAGCAGGCCGGCCCCGGCAGCCGGGCTGTTAGGGGAAGGTACGGCGAGCAGGGCGAGCTGTCGCTCGTGATGCAGACCAATCCAGCCTACCTCCGCCGCGACGCCAGCCGCGTCGATGCCGCTGCGCTGCTCGGATGGGATCTCGAGTTCGCGGGTCGCGCCACCGCGCTCGAGCGTGAGCCGCAGCGCGCTACCTGCGTTGACGCGAATCCCCGCCTCGACTTCGCTCCAATCGTGCACCGCGTCGCCAGCCACGCTGAGCACGCGGTCGCCCGGCAACATGCCCGCCGCTTCCGCGGGCGACGCGCGCTCGACCGTTCCGACCACCGCCGCGGGCCGCTCGAGCCCGACCCACAGCGCCACCACGAACACGGCCACTGGCAGCACGAGGTTCACGAACGGGCCCGCGAGCACGATCGTGAGCTTCCTCCAGAGCGGCGCCGCCGGCAGCGAGTGCGCACGGTCTTCACGCGCCGCGGGAGCGTCCTCTTCGCCGGGGTTCTCCCCTAACATCTTCACGAAGCCGCCGAGCGGGATCCACGCCACCACGAACTCGGTGCCGCCTTGCAGCCAGCGCAGGCGGAAGCGCCCGAAACCGATCG
>JANNDT010000349.1:0-5429 GCA_031387905.1 Deltaproteobacteria bacterium | reverse complement strand
GCAAGGTGCGATCTGGCAGGTCGAGTTCGGGCTGCGCGCCTTTGCGCCAAAGTTTGCCGCGAAGGGAGACGTGGTCGCCACGGCCGGCTGCCTGACGCGTTTCGCTGCGTACCTAATGCTCGCCCTGTTTGCGCTGAATCGTGCGTGGTGGCTGAACGACAAGACCGCGCTCGCCGAGATCGCGGGCTTTGCACACGCGCCTCGGGATTTCGGCGCGCGCCTCAGCGCCGTGCTGGCGGCGCCGGGCGCGCAGCCCGAACCCCTCGCCGCCTCGTTGAGTGCGATCGACGAGCTGTTCGCCGAATGCGTCGCTATCGCAGGCGGGCTCTACGTGCCGAAGTACGAGCTGCGCTGACTTCTCAGGGCCGCACCGCCGTCGCAACTGCGGATGTGAGGTGCACGTGCAGCGCGCCGTCCGCTCCGACCAGCGGCTCGAAGCCAGTCGCCTCGCCGCCCGCGGCCTCCCGCCGCAGCTCTTCCCGAACGCTCGCCAGCAGCCCCGGCCGCGCGGTCGCGCTCTGGTGCTCGAATATCTCGAATGAGAGCGGCGCGGAGCGGCTGCGCAGTGTGATCGCGCGCGTGCCGACGCCGCGCGAGAGCAGCGCTGCGAGTTCGTTCTCGAGCAGGCAGCTCGCATGCGACGGATCGATCAGGCGGTGCAGCGCGTCGAACTTTTCGCGCACGCTCGCGCTCGGCGCGATCATGTCGAGCAACACGACGCGCCCGCCGGGCCGGCACACGCGCGCCATTTCGGCGACCTGCGCGGCGGGCTCGGCGAAGTGGTGCACCGCCGCGCGACAAAACACGAGGTCGAACGCGGCGTCGGCGAACGGCAGGCGCGCCGCGTTGGCCTCCTGCAATAACACGTTGCGGACGTCGCGCTCGGCGAGCCGCTTCGCGCCCGCTGCCAAGAGCGCTGGCGTTAGATCGACACCGACGACTTGCCGCACGTGCGCGGCCACCGCCTCCGAGCCATGCGCCGCGCCGCACGCCACATCGAGCGCGATCTGTTCGCGCGCGAGCGGCTGCAGCGCGGCGACCGTGCTCGCGCCGAGCGCGGCGTAATAGGCATCGGCCCGCGCGAAGCTCGGTTCCTGGCGCGTGAACTCGCGCCGCACCACGTCATCGTGAGATTCGCTCATGGCTCTCTCCTCGCTGCCCGCGCACGCGTATGCTGTCGCACCGCAAGGAGCCGCGCATGTCCGCCTCAACCAGTTCGCTCGCTCGAGCGACGACACTCGCGCCGCACTGTTATACGAGTCCCGAGGTCTACGCGCGCGAAGTCGAGCGCGTCTTCCGCCGCAGCTGGATCTGCTTCGGTCGCGAGGATTGGCTCCCGAACGCGGGCGACTATTTCGCGTTCGAGCGCTTCGGCGAACCGCTCGTTGCGGTGCGAGACGAGCGCCTCGAGGTGCGCGTGCTCTCGAACGTCTGCCGCCATCGCTGGCATCGCGTCGCGGAGGGGCGCGGCAACAAGCGCTCGCTGCAATGCCAGTACCACGCATGGACGTATGGCCTCGACGGGCGGCTGATCGGCGCGCCTCAGATGGAGCGAGCCGAGGGCTTCGAGCGGGCGAGTTGCCGCTTGCCCGAGCTGCGCGCCTCGCGCTGGCACGGCTGGCTGTATCTGAATTTCGACGCGAACGCGGCGCCGCTCGCAGCGCAGCTCGAAGGTCTCGGGCGTTTCGTCGCGCCCTATCAACCGGAGCGAATGCGCTCGCTCGCGCCGCTCGAGTACGACTCGCCCTGGAACTGGAAGGTGATGATCGAGAACTTCATGGAGAGTTATCACGTCACCAGCATCCACCGGGAGACGCTCGAGCCGATTTTCCCCGGCGTCGCGACTTGGGGAGAGGACAGTTCCGGGCCGTGGGCTGTGCTGCACAACCCGACGCGCAGCGGAAAGCCGAGTCAGCCATTCTTCTCCGTAACACCCGGGCTCAGCGAAGCGCAGCGCTCGGACTTCCTCGTCTGCTGCGCATTCCCATTGCAGCTGTTCGCGGCGAACCCGGATTCGTGCGTGTGGTACGAGCTTTTGCCCGCGAGCGCCGAGCGCTTCACGCTGCGCGTTCACGTGTGCGTGCCGCACGACGCGAGCGACGAGCAGGCGGAGTCGCTGCGCTCCGTCGCCGACGCGATCCACCGCGAGGACATTCGAGCCTGTACGAGCGTGCAGGAGGGGCTGCGCAGCGCGTTCGCGGCGCCGGGCAGGCTCTCGCATCTCGAGAAATGCAACTGGCAGTTTCAGCGCTGGCTGACGGAACGCATCGGCGAGTGATTGTTTTCGCCTTCAA
Source organism: Deltaproteobacteria bacterium (assembly GCA_031387905.1). Taxonomy (GTDB): domain Bacteria; phylum Myxococcota_A; class UBA9160; order UBA9160; family UBA6930; genus VGRF01. The sequence goes on along the minus strand of JANNDT010000349.1, from coordinate 3,135 downwards.
CTCCGCGACGTGAGTTCGCGCAGCAGCCAAATCTGCGCGTGCCCGCGCGGGTAGTCGCCGAGGCGATGCAGCTCCCGGAAGCCGAGCTTCTCGTAGAATTGCGGCGCCTGGAAGCTGTGCGTCGCCAGTAACAACTGCGTGCAGCCGCGCGCCTCGGCTTCGGCGATGGCGCGCAGCACGAGCGCGCGGCCGAGGCCCGCGCCGCGCAGCGGTTCGTCCACCCAGACTTGCTTGAGCTCGCAGGTGCCGCTCCAGGTGTGGCCGAGCGCGGCGGCGACGGCGCGGCCCGCTTCGTCGCGAACGACGAGAGCGAGCCCGCGCCCGTCCGAGATTCCCGTCGCGCGGACGTTGAACTCGTAGATGCGATCCTCGAGGTCGTCCGCGAGCGCGGAACTCCAGTCCTCGGCGTGGATTTCGCGCTGCCTCATCGCTCACTCCTCGCGCTCTCGACCACCAGCGTCTGCGCCCCACGCTATCACTCGAGGCGTGAGCGCCGACCCGAGTCTCTTCACGCTGCGGACGCTTCGTGCCTGCGAACACGCCGAAGTCTCCGCACTCTGGTCTCGCAGCAAGCAGCGCGCGTATCCGTGGCTCGCGGTCGAACAGACGCATACGCCGGCGGAGGATTTCGCATATTTCGTCGGGACCCTCTGCGCACGCAGCGAGGTTTGGCTCGCGCTGCACGGCGAGCGCATCGTCGGCCTGCTCGCGCTCGAAGGCAGCCACATCGATCAGCTCTACGTCGAGCCGGGCGAGCAAGGCAGCGGTGTCGGTTCGCGGCTGCTCGAACACGCGAAGTCATTACAGCCTGCGGGCCTCTCGCTCTTTACCTTCCAGCGCAACGCGCGCGCTCGTACGTTCTACGAGGCGCGCGGCTTTCGCGCGGTGCGCTTCGGCGTGAGCGCCGCGCCGGAGAGCGAGCCCGACGTGCGCTACGAGTGGCCCTGAGCGCTCCGCCCGAGCTCGCGACAGCAATCGCCGCCGCGCACGGCGCGGCAGCCCACAACTGCGAGCGCCGAGCCCGCAAACGGCGCGAGCAGGTAGATCCACAAGCTCGTGAGAATTCCCGAAACGAGCGCGGGCGCGAGCGAGCGCGCGGGGTCCATCGAGGCGCCGCAGATCGGGCCCGCGAACAAGGCGCAGAGCCCAACGGTCGCGCCGATCGCGGCGCCCGCGAACGCGTTTTCGCGCGAGCCGCTTGTTACGCCGAGGATCACGAACATCAGGAAGAACGTGAGCACGATCTCGAGCACGAAGCTCTGCGCGTCGCTGCCTGCGGGCAGCGTGGCGCCGAGCGTCTCGTGCGCGCTGAACAGTGCGCGGAGCAGCAGGCTCGCGGCGAATGCGCCGCTGAGTTGGCTCGCGACGTAGGGAGCGATTTCGCGCGCGGGCAGCCGGCGCGCGAGCCAGAGGCCTAGCGTCACCGCAGGGTTGAAGTGCGCGCCCGAGACGTCGCCGACGGCGTAGACCATCGCGGCGACCACGAGCCCGAACGCCGTGGCGACACCGAGGTGCGTCAGCGCGCCGCCCGTCACGTCGTTCACCACGATCGCGCCAGTGCCAGCGAACACCATCGCGAAGGTTCCGATCGCTTCAGCCGCGTACTTCTGCATCAATGCGGCGCACCGCCCGGCGCAGGCCGATGTTTTGCGTACTGCTCGCACACCCACTGGATCGCTGCGTGCTTCTCGTAGCGCGCGTAGAGTTCCGCCATGCGCGGCGGAACCCCCGCGGGCCGCGCCATGTCGGGGTGCTCGAGCTTCGCGAGCGGCGCCAGCAGCGCGGCGACTGTTAGGTCCGCAAGACTGAACGCATCGCCAACGATCTGCCCGCTCGGCCCGATCAGCCGCGCCGCCTCTTCGAGCGCCGACAGCGTGCGCGCCTCCGAGCGCGCGATGTTCTCGGGGTTCATGCCGTTACCCTGCGCGATCAGCGGCTTCACGAGCGGCAGCGTCGCGCGATACAGCGCGCGTTTCAGCGCGGGCTGCCCCTTTGTGAACACGGCGCACAGGTAGCCGAGTTCGTGCACCATCCCTGAGAACACCACGGTGCGCACCGCGGGGCCTACCTCGTCGTCGAAGCGGCGCTGCACTTCGAGCGCGCGCTCGCGCGCCGCGGCGTCCGCTGGGTAAAGCGGGCGTTGCGGGTGAGCGCGCTCGAGTGCATCGAGGATGTTTGCCGAGCCCGCGATCGCGCGGCCCTTCATTACGAGCACGGGCGTCTGCGTTTGGCCCGAGAGGCGTTTGATCGGCAGCACGTGCGGGCCCGGCAAATACGGAATGCGCGTATGTGGCAAGCCCTTCCAATCGAGCGCCCAGCGCGCCTTCTCGTTGAAGTGAGAGGCCGGGAACATGTGCAGGACGAGGTCGCTCGCGCTCATGGGGTCGCCTTCGCGTTGGGGTTCGCAGTCGGCTCGCCGTGATCGAAGCGCCCGCTGCGCAGGAAAGCAATGACCTGTGCGTGCACCGCGGGGTCGCGCCGGATCGAAGAATGCGTGTCGTCGACGCTGATGAAATCCGTCATGCCGGGCAGCCGCGCGCTCGCGACCGAAACGGCGCCGTCGCCCTCGCCGGGCGCTAGCAGCGGATCGAGCGGGTTCCGGCTGCGCGTTCCCGCGATCACGCCCACCTGATAACTGGGCGGCGGCAGCTGCTGCGCGAAACCCGCCGGATCGGTGCCGAGCGCCGCGAGCGCAGGCGGCACGAGCCCGGCCTCGCTGAGCCGCGTCTCGCGCGCGAGATCGCCGTACACGCTGCCGCTGTTGGGCGGCGCGAGCATCACCACGCGGCCGAGGTTCGCGCGCGGGTGCTGCTCGAGCAGCGACCGCGTGAGCAGGCCACCGAGCGAGTGCGTCACGAAGTGCAGCTTCTCCGCCTCCGCGCAGCACGCGTCGACTTGCTCGGCGATCCCCTCCACCAGTTCCTCGGGTTCCTCGGCGAGCGACGGATAGTCGAGGTTGTGCACGCGATAGCCCGCGCGCGTCAGTGCAGCCTCGAGTGGACGCATGGCGAAGTCGCTGCGGCCAAGCCCGTGCAGCAGCACCACGTCCTCGACGCCGCTTGCGCTCGCCGGCTCGGGGCGCTCCCTAATCAGCGCGACGCTTCCCGCCAGCGCGGCAAACAGCACGAACGCGCC
>JANNDT010000304.1:0-12464 GCA_031387905.1 Deltaproteobacteria bacterium | reverse complement strand
CGAGCAACCGGCCCGCCGTTGCGTCGCCATCCTACGCTTGCCCGCATCGAGACGGTCGGGGATCTCGCTTTCGACCAAAACAGGCAGGGCGCAGGTCCGATCCGCGCCGCGTAGAGCGTGCCGTTAGGTCGCGTCGTCGATCAGCACGACCGTCGCCGCGCACGGCCCGTGGGCGCCCAGCACGAGGGCTTGCTCGATGTCGGCGGTCTTCGACGGGCCCGCGAGGAACCAGCCGAAGGCATGCGCGGCGGCGTCGATGCGGGCGTAGGCGTCGTGGAGTGAGGGCACGACCGCGTCGCTGGGGACGACCAGCACGAGGTGTTCGGCGAGCAGCGCGGCGGCGCGCTCGAGCGGCGAGCGCGGCACGTTCCAGATCGCGCTGCTCTCGGCGACGATCAGTTCGCCCCTGATAACTGCGAAGTCGAGCGCGGCCAGCGCGTGAGGAGTCTGCGCGGTGAGGGCGATGCCGCGCGCGGGGATCTCTGGCAGCGCGGACCAGACGTGCGCGGCGCCCACGAAGCCTGGAATGCGCGCGAGCGCTGCGGGCAGTTCGTGCGCCGCGCAGCGCGCGAGCTGCGCGCCTGCGGCTTCGAGGCTCGCGGCGAGCACCCCGTCGCTCGCATCGAGCTGCGGCGGCGCGTAGGGCGTGCGCACTGCGTGCATGTGCTCGCGCGGCAGCTGCGCAGTCGCCGCGCGCATCGCGGCGAAGATCGCGTCGCGCGCCGAGTGCGCGCTACTCGCCACGTTCGCGCCTCTGCTTCGCGTACAGCGCGCGGAAACTCGCGCGCGGCAACTCGGGCAGCTCGCGGCCGCGCGTCCACGGCGCAGCGAGGCGCGCGAGCCAGGTCGCCGGCAGCGCGCGCCCAATGAGTCGCGCAGCGCCTCCGCTCGCCGCGAACAGCGCGGGGCGCTCCATCACGAAGCGCGCGAGCGAAGCCGCGGCGCGCCAGCGCGCGCTGCGCAGGCCGCGCGCCGTCAGCTCACTGCGCCACGTCAGCAGCTGGTGGTGCAGCGGAATGCGCACGGGGCAGACGTCGGTGCACGAGCCGCACAGGCTGCACGCGTGCGGCAGCCCGGCGTGCTTCTCGGGGTTGCGCGCGGGCGCGAGCACCGAGCCGATCGGGCCCGCGACCGTCACGCCGTAACTGTGGCCACCGCTGCGGCGGTAGACCGGGCAGGTGTTGAGGCACGCGCCGCAGCGGATGCACGCGAGCGCTTCCCAGAACGACGGATGCGCGAGCAGGCGGCTGCGGCCGTTGTCGACGATCACGATGTGCTGCTCGCGATCCGTCGCCTGCGGTCCGTGGTAGTGCGAGGTGTAGACCGTAATGGCTTGACCGGTCGCTGAGCGCGCGAGCAGGCGCAAAAAAACGGGCAGGTCGGCGGCGCGCGGCAGAATCTTCTCGAGCCCGACGCTCGCGATGTGCAGCGGCGGCAGCGCGGCGCCGAGATCGGCGTTGCCTTCGTTCGTGCACACCACGAAGCCGCCGCTCTCGGCGAGCGCGAAGTTCACGCCCGTAATGCCTGCGCCGGCGGCGAGGAAGCGCGCGCGCAAATCGCGGCGCGCGACGCGCGTCAGCTCGGTCGGGTCGTCGAGATCGGGCGCACTGCCCATCTCGCGCGCGAACAGCGCGCCGATCTCGGCTTTCTTCAGGTGAATCGCGGGCATCACGATGTGACTCGGCGGTTCGCGCCGCAGCTGCACGATGCGTTCGCCGAGATCGGTATCGACGATCTCGATGCCGTGCGCTTCGAGGTGCTCGTTGAGGCCGCACTCCTCGGTGAGCATCGATTTGCTCTTCACCACGCGCGTGACGCCATGCTCCCGTAACAGCTCGTGCACGATCGCGTTGTGTTCGGCCGCGTCGCGCGCCCAGTGCACCACCGCGCCGCGCTTGCGCGCCTCCATCTCGAAGCGCTCCCACAGTTCGGGCAAGCGTGCGAGCGCATCGCGCTTGATTGCGGCGGCCTCGCTGCGCAGCGCCTCCCAGTCCGGGACTGCATCCGCCGCGCGATCGCGCTTCGCGCGCACGAACCAAAGCGCCTGATCGTGCCAGCTCGTGCGCTCGGCATCGGCGACGAACGCAGCCGCGCGCTCGGCGTGCGTCATGCGCGCGCCCGTCCCGCGAGAATCTCGGCGACGTGGAACGCCTTAATGGGGATGCCGCGCCGCTTCGCGACGCCCTCGAGCTGGATCAAGCACGAGCTGTCGGTGGAGGTGACGACCTCGGCGCGCGCGGCACGCTGATCGGTGAGCCGGTCGAGCGCCATGCGGCAGGAGACGGCCTCTTCCTCGACGGCGAACACACCGCCGAAGCCGCAGCATTCGTCGGCGCGGGCGAGCGGCACGAGTTCGATGCCGGCGAGGTTCCCCAACAACTCGCGCGCAGGGTCGAGCCGCGGCGGCTCTCGCGTCTCGCTGGGGGTGCCGAGCCGCAGCTCGCGCAGCGCGTGGCAGCTCGCATGCAGCGCGACGCGGTGCGGAAAGCTGCGCGCTGGCGCGCTCACGCTCCGTGGTTGCGCGGCGAGGAACTCGCACAGCTCGAACGTGCGCTCGCCGAGCGCGCGCGCCTCCTCGGAGCGCACGAGTCGCGCGAGGTGTTTGCGCAGCGTCGCGACGCAGCTGCCTGAAGGCGCAACCACCGCGTCGTAGCGCACGAACGTGCGCACGAAGCGCTCGGCTAGGCGCGCGGCAGCGGGTGCTGCGCCGGCCGTGAGGAATGGCTGGCCGCAGCAGGTCTGCTCGCGCGGAAACGCGACGTCAAAGCCGCGCTCTTCGAGCAACTCGAGCGCCGCGAGCCCGGTCTGTGGGCGCAGCTGATCGACGTAACAAGGCACGAACAGGGCGACGTTGCGCACGGCGGCGGAGGCTAGCCCGAGCGGATCGCGATACCTTGCGCCGGCTCCAACGAATCGAGGACAAAGCGTGATCACGGTCGGCCTCACGGGAGGCATCGCATCCGGCAAGTCGACCGTCGCGCGCGAACTCGCGAGCCGCGGCGCGCGCGTGATCGACGCCGACAAGCTCGGCCACCGCGCCTACGAACCCGGCAGCGAAGCGCACCGCCAAGTGATCGCCGCCTTCGGCCCGGAAGTGCGCAGCCCAGAGGGCCTGATCGACCGGCCCGCGCTCGGCGCCAAAGTGTTCGGCAAGCCCGACCAATTGAAGCGACTCACCGACATCGTGTGGCCCGAGATCCGGCGGCTCGCGGCGGCAGAGATCGCGGCGATTCGCGCCGAGGAACTGAGCGCCGTGGTGGTGCTCGAGGCGGCGGTGCTCTTCGAAGCGGGCTGGGAGCCGCTCGTCGATGAGATCTGGGTGGTGATGGTCGACCGCGACACCGCGGTGGCGCGAGCCGTCATGCGCGGTGGGCTCAGCGGGGAGCAGGCGGAGGCGCGCATCGAAGCGCAGTTGACGAACGCCGAGCGCAAGAAGCGCGCGCACGTCGTGCTCGACAACTCGGGCGACGAGGCCGCGCTCGTGCGCCAACTCGACGCGCAGTGGGCGCGCGTCGTGGGCGCGGCGAGGGCGCGCGCGTGATCCTCGATCTTCACAGCCACTCGGTGAAATCGGACGACGGCCGCGCGCAAGTCGTCAATTATTGCCAGTGGATCCGCAAGCGCGAACTCCCGCTGGATGGCTTCGTGCTCACCGAGCATCGCCAGTTCGATTTCGAGTCTGACTATTCCGCGCTCGCGCGCGAACACGGGCTCGCGATCTTGAAGGCGAGCGAAGTCGAGACTGATTATGGCCACGTGCTGGTGTTCGGCGTCACGCCGGAGCTCGCCCTGGCGTTCGATTTCACGAGCGTGCGGCTGCCGATCGGGCAGGTGCTCGAAGCGAGCGAGCGCTGCGGCGCGGTCGCGGTGCCGTGTCACCCGGGCCGCACGCGCGTGGGCATGTGCGCGCACGTCGCCGCGCGCGGCGCGCCGCCGGGTGTGCGAATCATCGAGACGTACAACGGCGGCAGCCGCGGCAGCGAAGACGAGCAGGCGCAAGCAATGGCCGAGCGGCTCGGCTACCTCGGGATTGGCGGAAGCGACGCGCACATCGTGAGCCACATCGGCCGCTGTGCAACGCGCTTCTATAACAACGTGAGCAGCGAACGAGAACTGGCCGAAGCGCTGCGCGCGGGAGAATTCGAGGCGGTGTCGTGGAAATCGAAGAGCTGAAGCGCAAGTTCCTGAATCTCGACTTCGATCAGCGCGAGTTTCCAGTGCGCGCCGAGGCGATGGTCGACTTCGCGACCGCAGTGGGCGAAACGGCCGCGCACTACACCGACCCGAATCATCCGGAGTTTCGCGCGGTGCCGACTTTCCCCGCGCGCTTCCACGGCCGCCGCATGCTGCCCGAGGATTTCCCGCGCCTCGGCGGCATCCCGCTCGACGCGGGCAAAGCCGTAATGCCCAAGGCGCCGATTCGCGCCGGCGTGACGCTCGTCGGCCGCAGCCACCTGCACGAGATCTTCGAGAAGACCGGCCGCTCGGGCCGCATGATCTTCCTCGTCGCGCGTATGGAAGTGCGCGGCCCGGATGAGACGCTCGTGGCGATCGTGGATTCGCGGATGGTGATTCGCGAGAAGCCAGCGAAGGAAGCGGGCGGAGCTCCGCAATGACCGTCCAGCGCTTCGAAGACGCCGAGTTCGGCGAAGAGCTCCCGCTGTTCGAGCCGGACCTAACACTCGCGAACGTGCGCAAGTTCGCGCGCGCCGCGGAGATGATGGCGCCGCGCTTCACCGATCACGAAGGCGCGCGCAAGGAAGGCCTGCCCGGCGCCCTGGTTCCGGGCGTAATGAGTCAGGCGATCCTGGTGGCGATGATTCACCGCTGGGCGCCCGGCGCGGAGATCGAGAAGATCGACACTGTGTTCCGCGCGCCGGTGATCGCCGACGAACCGCACAAAGTGAGCGGCGTGGTGACGGACCTCGATGCCGCGGCGCGCACCGCCGAGATCGATCTCACGATCACCAACGCCGCGGGTGAGACGCGAGTGTTAGGGACAGCGCGAGTCAAGCTGGGGTAGGGGCGTGAGCCGGCGCAGGCTCATGAGTGCTCTGCGAGCCGTTGCGACGGGCGAATCAAGTAGCCATCCGGATCCGCGACGACGAGCTGTCGCACGCGCACGTTGTTCTCGCCGACGCGGTACGACTTCTCATGGAGACCGACGAGCAACGGGTGCCCGGCGGCTTGGAGCCGCTGCGCAACGGACGCAACATCGGCGCACGGAACTTCGAGGTTGATTCCCCTTCCGTAGGGGTGCTCGAGTGCGGCGGTTCGCCATTCGCCTCGCGCGATCTCCGCGGAAGTCGCAGGCGTCGTCGCACGCAGCTGTTCGAGCATGATGCGCGCGCTGCCGAGCGAGAGCGCGGCGAAGCGATGCTCGGGCCGCTCGTATGCGACCTCGAAGCCGAGCAGGTCGAGGTAGAAGCGCAGGCTGCGCGCGAGATCCGAGACATAGAGCTCAGGCACGAGTCCAACGTGCTGCGCGACCGTCACGCCGGCTTGAATAGCGGGATCGACACTTCCTCGTGCGCTTCCCACTCGACCGCCACGCGCATGCCGATCTTCACGTCGCGCAGCGGGTCGGCGACGCCTGTTAGGTTCGAGAGGATGCGCGGGCCTTCGTCGAGATCGATCCACGCCACCGCGAACGGCACTCTCGTCCGAAAGAACGGGTGGTAGCTCTGGCGGATCACGCTGTAGGAGTAAACGCTCCCGCGGCCCGCGGAGGTGTGCCACGAAAGCGCGCGCCCGAGGCACGCGGTGCAGTGCGCGCGCGGGTGCCAGACGACGGCGTCGCAGCCGTCGCACTTCTGATACGTGAGGCGCTGCTCCTTCGTCGCGCTCCAGAACGGCGCGGTGTCGTGCTCCTTCAGCGAAGGCAGCGGGCGCGTCGCGGGCGGCTTCTGCGGCGCGCTCATCGGTTCGACTCCGCTCGCCTTCGGCTCTCTGCGCGCTTCGGCGCCCGCTGCGCGTCCGCGTTCTGTTCGGTCGACTCCGCTCGCCTTCGGCTCTCTGAGCGCTTCGCTTGCATCAATCCCTCCCGAGGATGATGGTTCCAGCGCAGTGGCGGCTGCCGAGCATGCCGCCGTTGCCGTGTGCGACGGCGAGCCGCGCGTTGGGAACCTGAGAAGTCGATTCACCGCGCAGCTGTCGCGCCGCTTCGATCAGCAAGAAGATTCCGCGCATGCCGGGGTGGTTGGAAGACAAGCCGCCGCCATCGGTGTTGAGCGCGGGGCCGCCGCCCTTGTCGAAGCGCAAGCGCCCGCCAGTCACCCACGGGCCGCCTTCACCTTTCTTGCAGAAGCCGAGATCTTCGAGCAGCGCGAGCACGGTGATCGAGAACGAGTCGTAGATCATCGCGATGTCGATCTCGGCAGGTGTTACGCCCGCCTCGCCAAATGCGCTGGGCCCGGATTGCGCGGCGGCGCTCGTGGTGATGTCGCCGCCGTTCTCGGGATATTTCGTGGCTTCGCCGCCGCCGAGAATCCAGACCGGCTTCGTCTGGCAGTTGCGCGCAACTTCGGGCGCGGCGATCACGACCGCGCCGCCGCCATCCGAGATCATGCAGCACTCGAGCAGGTGCAGCGGGTCGGCGATCATGCGGGACCCGACGACGTCGTCGATCGTGGTCTCGCGAATCTCGAGGAACTCGAGCGCCTTCATTGCTGCGACGGCTTCCGGGTTCCGCATCGCGTGGTAACGCGTCGCCGTTGCGATCTCCGCGAGCTGTTCGCTCGTGGTGCCGTACTGGTGCATGTGGCGGTGCGCGACCATCGCGTAGTTCGAGACCAGCGTCATGCCGCTGAAGCCCTCGAGATTGTCCGCCGGCGCAGGCACGCCCGCTCCCATGCGCGCGCCGACGCCGATCGCCCAGGCATTACTGTGCGCCGTCGAGCCGTAGCTGAGCAGCGCGACGCGCGCTTTGCCCTGCGCGATGTCGCGCTTCGCGTGCGCGGCGTGGAACTCGTAGGAGCTGCCGCCGACGTTGGTCGTGTCGATCACGTTCGGGCGCAGGCCGAAGTATTCGGCGATCGAGAGCCCCGCCATGCCGCCGCCATCGCCGGCGTCGTAGATCGCGTCGACATCGCGCCAGGAAAGCCCCGCGTCTGCAAGCGCGCGCGCGGCGCACTCGGCCTTGATCTGGAGCGGGCTCACGCGTCCCTCGACGTCGCGCAACGGGTACTCGTGAATGCCGACGATCGCCGCGTCGCGTTTCTGTGTCGCCAACGGAGTCTCCTGCCCTTTGCGCCACACAGCGCGAGCGGTGGACTCTACGCGGGCGGCGCGGCGATTCGCTAGCGCGAAAGGCTTGCGAGCAGCGGAGCGGGGTCGATGCCGCGCAACAAACACGCAGCGCGAATGCGCGTCGGGTGATGCAGGATGTGCGCGGGGCTCTCGCCGCAGCGCGCGCACGCACCGGATGCCGCGCCGCGCTCGAACGGGTGGCCATCGTGCTTGGTGAGCGCGCTCTCTACGGCCGTCTTCGCTGCAGACGCCGCGCTCTCGGAATCGCTCGCCCGCATTGCGGACCCCCGTCTCGAAATCGTCCGCGGATTTCTAACACGTCGTCGGCGGGCATTCTCGCGAACTTCTCACGGCCTGCGTCGCCGCTGCGAATCTGGCGCACGGCGGCTGCGCTGGCGCATGCGCGCGAACTGCGGCGCGGCTCACGCGCGGACGTCAGGTCACCGAAAGCGCTACATCCGAGCCGGATTAGGAGTGCGACCCGATGATCCCGTACCTGAGCGACGTGATTCGTTTCTACCTGAGCGATGGCATCGACTGGGGCAGCTACTTCTCAATGAAGAAGGGCGCGGAGGCGGATGTGACTGTCGAGCGCGACGCGCTCACAGAGATCGTCGCCACCGCCGCGAAGCTGTGCGCCTCGCTGGAGCCCGAGATGCGCGCGGGCTGGGCGCGAGCCGCGCGGCTCGAGAACGGCGAGGTCGTGTACCCGCCACACATTGCGCATGGCTACAAGGCGCTCGCCGACGCGGGCCTGGTCTCGTTCGGCGTCGCTGAGCAGTACGGCGGCTTCGGCCTGCCCGTGCTCGTCACCAACACGATCTTGCAGATGATCTCGCGAGCCGACGCCGGCCTAATGACCATCATCGGCCTGCAAGCTGGGGTCGCCGACGACATCCAGATGTACGCGAGCGACGAGCTCAAGCAGCGCTACTTGCCAGGCTTCGCCAAGGGCGACCTGATGGGCGCGATGGATCTCACCGAGCCGCAGGCCGGCTCGGATCTCGGCGGCATCACGACGCGCGCCACAGAAGAGAACGGCAGCGTCTTCATCGACGGGCAGAAGATCTTCATCACGAACGGCGGCAGCGCGGTGCACCTCGTGCTGGCGCGCGACGCCAAAACGTTCGACGCGTCGCGGGGAACGACGCGCGGGCTCTCGCTCTACCTGTGCCCGCGCACGCTGCCCGACGGGCGCAGCAACGGCGTGCGCGTCGTGCGCCTCGAAGAGAAGCTCGGCATCCACGGCTCGCCGACCGCCGCGATGCAGTTCGAGCGCGCCGAAGCGTTCCTGATCGGAACCAAGGGCGAGGGCTTCAAGGCGATGCTCTCCCTAATGAACAACGCGCGGCTCGGCGTCGCGGCGCAGGGCATCGGCATCGCCGAGGCCGCGCTCAGCGCCGCGATCGCCTACTCGCGCGAGCGCAAGCAGTTCGGCATCCCGATCGGCGAGCAGCCGCTGATGAAGAACATCCTCGCGCGCATGATGCTCTCGCTCGAAGGCAGCCGCGCGCTGCTCTATCGCACTTGCGCGCTGATCGACCGCAATCGCTCGATCCGTGCTTACCTCGATCGCGAGAGCGTGCTCGCCGAAGAGTGCGCGAAGTGGGAGGCGATCTGGGAGCGAAACGACGTGCGCGTCCGTCTGCTCACGCCGCTCGCGAAATACCTCGCGACCGAGGCTTGCGTCGAGATCACGCGCTACGCGATCCAGATCCACGGCGGCATCGGCTTCATGGCCGAGTCCGAAGTCGGCAAGCTCCACAACGACGCGATCATTACGACCATCTACGAAGGCACCTCCGAGATTCAGGTCTCATTTGCGCTCAAAGAAATCGGCAAGGGTGCGCTCGGCGTGGTGTTCGACGAGGCGCTCAGTGAACTCGCCGTGCTGACCGAGCCGCCGCTCGCCGCGTACGCCGAGCGCGTGCGCCAAGGCATCAAGCGCATCCTCGAATCCGCCGGCGCGCTAGCGAAGGACGCGCGCTACGCGCTGCTCTCCTCGCAGTCGCTCGCGGAGGTGGTGATCAGCGTGATCGTTGCGACCGAGTTGTTACGCCAAGCCAAGCACGACCCGCGCCGCTTCGACGTCGCCGCCTCGTGGATCGAGCGCCGCATGGTCGACCTGGAAGCGCGCACCACGCGCATCAAGAGCGGCAGCATCGACCTGCTGGAACGCTGCGAGCGAATGATTCTGCTCACGCAGGCGTGAGCCGCGGCGAAGCCCGCTAGTTTCGGCGCCCGGAGAGATGGCCGAGCGGTTGAAGGCGGCGGTCTTGAAAACCGCTAGGCGCGAAAGTGCCTCGAGGGTTCGAATCCCTCTCTCTCCGCCAGTGCAAGCGCCACGCAGTGGCGCGCGCAGCGAGCCGAAGGCGAGCGAAGTCGAACAGTGGCCTCGCTGCGAGCCACGCCCAGGAGCCACGCGTTCGGGCATCCGCCGCGCTGAAGTGTTAGGCCTCGACCCCGCTCTCGCCCGCGCTCAGCACCACCAAGCGATCGCCCGCGGCGAGTGCGCGGCCCGGATCGGGCGGGCACAGAAAGCGCTTGTCGGCGGTGTGCACGGCCAGCACGGTGCCGCCGAGCACCTTGCGGAAGTCGATCTCGCGCAGCGAGCGGCCGAGCCATTCGCGCGCGACGGGCACGCGCTCGATGCGGCCGGCCTCCGCGGGCGGCAAGCCGGAGAGCAGGTGCGCGATTTGGCCGTGTTCGTCGATCGCAGCGAGGCCGCTGTGCTCTCGCAGCAAGTCGGCGCGCACGGCCGCGAGGCGCTGCGCGACGACTTCGTGCACGTCGCCGCGCGTGAGCACGCCGAGCAGTTCGCCGTCCTCTCCGATCACCGGCAGCGCCTCGGCCCCGCTGCGCTGGAAACTGCCGAGCGCGTCGTAGAGCGTCTCGTCGGGCGCGAGCGAATCGAAGCGCGTCGTCATTAGGTCCGCGGCGATCGCGATCGGCAGCAGTTCGGCTTCGTCGACGACTTGGCGCAGCTCGGCGAACGAGATCACGCCGCGCACGCGGCCGCTCTCGACGACGATCGCCGTGGGCGGCTGCCCGCTCGGCAGCGCCGCGATGATGCGCGCGAGCGGCGTCGCTCGCTCGACCACGGCGGGCCACACGCTGCGCGCGGCGTCGCCGACGTTCACGCGCTCGAGCAGGCTCACGAGCAAGTCGCCCGCGTGAGTAGGCGAGTCGGCGGGGCTCGGCAATTGCTCGGCCACCAGCCCGTAGCGCCGCCCGACGCCGTAGGCCGTAACAACTACCAGCATGAGCGGCACGATCAACCCGAAGCTGCCGGTCATCTCGACGACCATCACCATCGCGGCGATCGGCGTACGCATCGAGGCGGCCAGCACGCCGGCCATGCCCACAGGAATCAGGGCTTGGCGCAACGATTCGCTCCCGAGTTCGGGGAGCAGGCCCTGAAGCAGCGCGCCGAGGCTCGCGCCGACTGCGCCGCCCAAGAACAGACTTGGCCCGAGCACGCCGCCTGCGCCGCCGCTGCCCACGGTGAAGCTCGTTGCGACGCACTTCGCGACGACGATCGCCGCGAGCAGCGCGGCCCAGCCGAGGGCGTCTCGCGCGCCGACCGCGCCTGAGAACAGCTCACCGCTGAGCGCGTTCTGGATCATGCGGTACTCGCTGTCCATTACTTGCGGCAGCGCGCACGCGATTGCGCCGGTGACGAGCCCGCCGAGTGCGGGCCGCAGCCACACCGGCACTGCGGAGAGCGCCGCAAAGAACGCCTCGACGCGGCGGAAGCAGGTGCCGAACAACGCCGCTACGGCGCCGCACGCGAGTCCTAACACCACGTACACCGGCATCTCGAGCGCGCTCGCGAGGGTGAGCTCGTCGGCGTCGCGAAACAGATAGGTGCCCGAGCCGGAGAGCGAGGTGAACGTCGCGTAGCCAACCGCCGACGCGACGAACGCCGGCACGAGCGCGCTGCCCTCGAACTCGGGGCGGCGGTAGAGCACGCTCGTCGCGAAGAGTGCGCCGCCGAGTGGGCAATGGAAGATGGCGCCCACGCCCGCGGCGCAGCCTGCGATCAAGAGCGCGCGACGCTCGCGCGGCGTCAGGCGCAGCAAGCGGCCGGCGCTCGAGCCGAGCGCGGCGCCGAGCCCCGCGATCGGGCCCTCGGGCCCGGCGGAGCCGCCGAACGAGATCACGCCGACCGCGGCGGCCGCGCGAATCGCGGGCCCGCGCAGTCCGAGCACGCCGTCGTGACGGTGAAACGCGAGCACCATCTGGTCGGTGCCTTGCTGGACGGGGAGGCGCGCAAGCCGTTGTACGACGAGGCCCGACAGGAGTCCGCCGAGCGCGGGCAAGAACAGCAGCGCCGGATCAAAGTGCAGGGTCGCAGCGCCGCCGAGTTCGACGAAACGGCCGACGATCGCCGACGTCCCGAGGTGAAGCGCTGCGGCAAGCGCCGAGGCCGCGACGCCCGCCGCGATTCCCGCGAGCACGGAGAGCGCGATCAAGCGCGCGCGCCGTCCGCCGAGGAAGCGAGGCAATTCAAAGCGAGTCGGCGCGCGGTTCAAAGAGGCTCCGGCAACGGTGAGGTGCACAGCATTCCACGCGCAGCTGCCATGCGTCGAGTTCGGGCTTTCTCGCCGAAGCGAAGCCGGTATCCTGCCGCGCCTTCGTGGAGAGGTGGCCGAGAGGCTGAAGGCACAGGTTTGCTAAACCTGCATAGGGGAAACCCTATCGAGGGTTCGAATCCCTCCCTCTCCGCCAACTCACTTCGCTCGCTGGCGGCTCGTCGACGCGCCTCGGTTTTTGCGGTGGGCGCGAACTGCGCGGCGCGTCGACGAGTCTTCCTTGTCGACTCCGCTCGCCTTCGAGGACTCCGGCTCGCTGCGCGCTTCGCTTGCTCCTCACGCGCTGGGCGCGGGGGCTCTTCGGCATCGGGGTCAGCGCGCGCGCTGAGGCACTTCGCTGGGGAAAGCCGCGGCGGCGTTGCGGCGAGTCCCATATAAAGAGAGGCTCGCGGAGAGGTGGCCGAGCGGCTGAAGGTACGCGACTGGAAATCGCGTGTACCGGAAACGGTACCGAGGGTTCGAATCCCTCCCTCTCCGCCAGCGCGCTTCGCGCGCTGGCGCGGGGGCGCCGCAACGGGGTTTGGGGGGTAGCCAAAATGAGGGGGGCGGGGCCGGCCCAACGGGTGTGGACCCCGCCCGCCCAAAGCATGGGGGAGGCTAGGGCCTGGCGTGGGGGGCCGC
>JANNDT010000297.1:0-1949 GCA_031387905.1 Deltaproteobacteria bacterium | reverse complement strand
ACCGACCACCACACATGGCCGACTGAACGCTCCACTTGACAGCAGCCCAGTCATATCAACGAGACTGTAGAAACACTCTCGCCATGATCATCGCGCCGTGGCACGCCTGATGCAAGGAAGACGGGGAGACTGGTCGTGTCGACCGCCTCGCCCCTCCCGCCCGCCTCGCTCATGGCCCGCTACAAGTACATCGATACCAATCCGCGGTTCCTGCCCGTCGATCTGGCCCGCCAGCTGCTGCCCGGCACGTTCGAGCACGCGCTGAACCACCTGCTCGATCACGCCATCGACCTGTCCTCGTTCGATGCGCGCTTTCGGAACGACGAGACGGGGGCCACGGCCTATCCGCCGGCGATGCTGCTCAAGGTGGTGCTCTTCGCCTACGCCCATGGCATCGTCAGCAGCCGCGGCATCGAACGGGCCTGTCGCGTGCACGTGACGTTCATCGCCCTCTGCGGCGATACGCAGCCGCACTTCACGACCATCGCGCACTTCGTGAGCACGCTGGGCGAGGACATCGCGCGGGTTTTCGCGGCGGTCGTGGCGATCTGCGACGCCCAGGGGTTGATCGGCCGCGAGATGTTTGCCATCGACGGGGTGAAGCTGCCGAGCAACGCCTCGAAGCACCGGAGTGGCACGCGGGCCGACTTCGAGCGGCAGGCCACCAAGCTCGAAGCGGCGACGACCCGCATGGTGGAGCGGCATCGCGCGGCGGATGCCCTGCCCATGGAGCCCGACCTGGCGGCGAAGGCGGCGCAGCGGATCGAGCGGCTCACGCGCGACGCCACCCAGATCCGTGCGTGGCTCGCGGCACACCCCGACGATCGGCGCGGCCCGAAGGGCGCGATCCGGAAGAGCAATCGCACCGACAACGAGAGCGCGAAGATGGCCACCGGGAAGGGCGTGATTCAGGGCTACACGGGTGTGGCCGCGGTCGATCGCCGGCATCAGATCATCGTCGACGCGCAGGCACACGGCACGGGCTCGGAGCAGGAGTTGCTCCTCCCCGTCGTGGCGGCCGTGCACGCCCTCTGCACCGCCGACACGTTGATCACGGCGGATGCGGGGTATCACAGCGAAGCGAATCTGCGGCAGCTCGCCGCGCTGCGCGTGCCTGCCTTGATCGCCGACAACGACATGCGGCGTCGCGACGAACGCTTCGTGACGCAGGGTCGGTATGCCACGCTTCCCGATCCGCTCCATGACAAGTCTGCCGCGCCGCCCACATCGCCGGTCTTTGGGCCCGCCGACTTCACGTATGATGCCGAGGCCCGGACCTGTGTGTGTCCCGCCGGGAAGTCCCTCTATCGGAAAGGGCGCAGCAACGTGACGAACGGCTTCATCGGCGAACACTTTCGTGGGACCAAGCGCGACTGTGTCCCGTGCGCGCGGCGCACCGAGTGCCTCCGCACGCCCACGACGACGATGGTCCGCAACGTCGCGTTCTTTCGCGGGCGCGTGGAAGCGGAGTGTGAGACGCACACCGCGCGCATGAAAGCCCGCATCGATGCGCCCGAGGGGCGCGCGCGGTACGGGTGGCGTTTCGCGACGGTGGAGCCGGTGTTCGGCAATCTGCGCGCCAACAAGGGACTGGATCGATTCACGCTCCGAGGGCGGACCAAGGTCAATGCGCAGTGGCAGCTCTTCTGCCTGGTCCAGAACATCGAAAAGCTCGCCCATCACGGGTACGCGCAGTAGCCGAGCGGAGCGGGACCCCGCGTCGCGGCGAGTCAACGCGCGAACGGATCGGCCTCGGAACAGAACACGGCCGGCGGCAGCGCATCGCAAAGCACAAAACACACCCGCGCCGCCTCGTGCGCGCTCGGCTCGCCCGGAAATCGGGTTTTTCTACAGCCACAACCCTCGCGTTCTGCTGCAGGGCCCTTCACCAAGTTGCGGCCAGCGAGCAGCGCGCGCAAGGCCGCTACTTTGAAGGCCCTGTCAGCAGC
>JANNDT010000119.1:0-1508 GCA_031387905.1 Deltaproteobacteria bacterium | reverse complement strand
CGAATCATCAGGGGCTCTACGCGCTCGGCTGGCTCGACGCGGGCGAGTGGCTTCGCGACTCCGCGCTCACGCGCCGCGCCGAGGCGACCGTGCGCGAGATCCTCGCGCGCCAGCACGCCGACGGCTTCTACTGCGAGTACGACGGCTTCGATCCGGGCTACGAGACCCTCGGCATCCAGTACCTCGCGCGTTATTGGGAACGCACACGCGATGCGGGCGTCCTCGAATCGCTGCGCCGCGCCGTCGCGTTTTTCGCGCACGCAGTACACCCCGACGGCAGCGTCGGCGGCGCCTACGGCTCGCGGCATACACGCCTCTACTTCCCGGCGGGCTTCGAGATTCTCGCGAGCGCGATTCCCGAAGCCGCGGGCATCGCCGCCTTCCTGCGCTCGCGGCTCGCGCGCGGCGAGGTCGTGACGCCCGCGAATGTCGACGCGCATAACGCCTACGTCGTGAACCTCAGCTACCTGCACGCGTGCTCGGTGACGGCACCCGCGCTCGCACCGGCTGCATTGCCGTGCGAAGCGCTACGCGGCGAGCGCCGCTTCTCGAGCGGCCTCGTCGTCGCGGGCGCCGAGTCTTATTACGGCGTGTTTGCGATGCAGAAAGGCGGCGTCTGCCGCGTGCACGCTCGCGCGACCGGCGAGCTCGCGCACGAGGATGCGGGCTGGGTCGTGCGCAGCGGTAGACGTACTTACGCATCGCAGCAGCTCGGCCTCTCGCGCTTCGACCTGACGGAAGCCGGCGGCGCCGGTTCCGCAACAGTTCGTGCTCGCTTCGCTCGCGTGCGCCAGGAGCAACTCACGCCGTTCCGCTTCGTGATTCTGCGCTTGCTCAATCTCACCGTGTTCCGCAGCGCTGCGATCGGCAGCTGGGTAAGGCGCGCAGTGATCGAGCGACTCATTACGGCCGTCGAAGAGGCGCCGCTGTCGCTCGAGCGCCGCGTCCGCTTCCTAGACGACCGCATCGACGTGCACGACACGCTCCGGCTGGAGTCGCCGCTGCGAGTCGACGAGCTCGCGCTCGCGCGGGCCTTCACCGGGATCCACATGGGTTCGGCGAAGTACTTCCATGCTGCGGAGGTCGCGCAGATCGCGCTGCCCTCGACGGCGGGGCTCGCGCTGCGCCTCACCCGCGACGGCGCATGCGAGCTGCGGTTCTCGGTGACGCCTCCGCGGCGGTCGTGATTTCGGGCGACTGAGGCCGCGCCACGCCGACCGAATCGTCTACCGCCGCAGCTCGCGCTTAGGCTGCGAGGCGCCGCAGCCTAAGAGCGAGGCGCGAACGAGGCGGGTGCCAGCGCATCCTCTCGACGCGATTGAAGGAAGCGGATCGCGCGAGCCCACACGAGTGCGGAGAAACACTGCGAGGACTTGCAGCGTTTTCACAGGAACCGCGACGGGGGGGTAGGATGGGGCTGCAACCGAATATGAGTTGGGCGGCGTGAAGATGCGCGTTCTCATTCTCGCGATCGTTGTCGTCGCCGCAGTAGCGGCCATCGCTTTACT
>JANNDT010000093.1:0-8475 GCA_031387905.1 Deltaproteobacteria bacterium | reverse complement strand
GCTACGCGTTGCCTTGCCCGATTTACCCGAACGGAACCGTCGCGCTGACGGTTTCGTTCCACGCGGCGTGCCCGCTCGAGTTCACGGAACAGATCGATGGCGTCGTCCTCGGCGAGGAGACGGCGCCGCTCCGGGGCGACGCGGAGATCCGCGCGAGAATCACTTCGGCCGAGCCCGTGCTTTTTCGGGTGCAGCCGATCAGCGGGCCAGCGCGCGAGGTTTCGCTCTCCCCGGTGCTCATTGGTCCGGGTGAGGCCCTGGCGCGCCTCGCGAGCGCCTCTCTGCTCGCCGCGATCCTGATTGCAGCGGTGCTCGTGACCGCCGTGCGCGCACGCACGCCCGCGTCGCTGCCGTTCTCGGCGATTCACGCGGCAGCCGGCGTGGGCATCGTCGTGACGGTGGCCGGCTGGACGTCGAGCGCGTTCGAGATTCCGTCGGCGCTCGCGCGCGCGACGCTGGCGGCCGCGCTCGTCCACCTTGCGCTGGTGTTTCCGCAGCGGCGCGGGATCGTCGAGGACTTTCCCGAGTTGATCGCCGCGCCCTACGTGTTCTTGTACATCGTGAGCGCCGTGGAGATCGATGCGGCCTACGGAGGCTCGTCGATCTCGACCGGGCTCGCGCTCCGCCTCCTGCTCGCGGGCGTCGGCCTCGCGGGCTGCTTGCTGGCGCTCTCGTGTTATTACGCGGCGCGCGAGTCGCAGTCTCACCTCGCGCGCGGCCAAGCGCGCGTGTTTCTCGCCGGCATCGCCTTCCTCGTCTTGCCCGTGAGCCTCGTCTGGTTGTTCGGGCCGCCGGGGGCGCGGCTCGCCGCCGTCACGCTGCTCGCCGCGCTGCTGCCGTTTCCGGTCGGCTACGCGATCTCGCGCTACGAGGTCTACGACCTCGATTCGTCGATGCGCAAGCTGGCCGCTCACGGCCTCTATCTCTCGCTCTGGGCGGGCGCCTTCTTCCTCGCGATCGAGCTCTTGCAGGATCGCTTGACCATCCCGGAAGTGTTTCGACACCCGACCGTGATGTACGCGACGATCTACGGCGTGCTCGTTCCGGTCGATACGCTGCGCGGCGGCATCAAGCGCAGGGTGCGCGCCCTGATGATTTCGCAGCGCGTCGACTGGGATCGCCTCGGCCGCGAGTTCGCGCACAAGATCGCAGCCGAGCGCAGCTCCGAAGGTGTGGCGCGGGCCGTCTGCGATGCCGTGCGCTCGGGGTTATCAGGGGCAGGCGTCGCGACGTTCGTCGCGCACGGCGAGAGCCTGCAAGTGGGCTACGCCGTGGACGCGCGCTCGTTCGACGATCCAGAGCGTGTCCTGCGGCTCGCCGAGTGGACTCGCGAGCCCGTTGCGGATCTGAACCGCCTCGACGAGACCGAAGGCTTCGCGAAGGAGGCCTACGACTCGGGCGTGGGCGCAATCGCAAGAGTCGCCATCGGCAACTCCTTGCTCGGCTGCATCCTCGTGTTTCCCAATAAGCGTGGCCGCCTGCTCGGCGCGAGCGAGAAACTCTGGATCGCGACGCTCGCGGGCCACGCCGCCTCGGCCCTCGCGGCGATGCGGCTCGAGCAGGAGCTGCGCGTCGCCGAGCGTTTCGCGGCGCGCGGCCGCATGGAAGCGGAGCTCGCGCACGAAATCGGGAAGCCGCTCGGTGTGCTCGAACTCACGGCGGAGAAGCTCGCGGCGCAGATCGACCCGTACGATCCGCTGGTTCCGTACCTGAGCAAGATCGCCCGCTTGGCGGCGCAGGCCCGCCAGCTGACGAACGCCGCGCTCCAGTCCACCGGCGGCAAGAGCCGCGCGAAGCTCGAGGACATCGTGCAGCGTGCATGCCTCGAGGTTTGCTCGCTGCACGGCGACGACCGGATCGTGGTGCATCAACTGCCCGATCTCGGCGAGTTGCCGGCGGGCTACGACCGGCTCGTGCGCGTGCTGGTGAACTTGCTCGACAACGCGCTGCGCGCGTCGGATCCGGGCGACGTCGTCGAACTTCGCGTCAAGGCGGCCCTCGAAGCGCTGGAGTTCGCGGTCGAGGATCGCGGCGCTGGGATGAACCGCGAGCAGCTACGGCGAGCATTCGAGCCGTTCGCATCGTTTCGCGCTGGCGGAACCGGCCTCGGTCTTTCCATCAGCCGACAGGCCGTCGCGCTACTCGGCGGAATCCTCAATCTCGAAGCGAGACGCGACGGCCCCGGCATGCGCGCAGTCGTGCGCGTTCCACGATGACAGTCGCCGTTTGGCGCATTTTGCCTTCGCCTTCGCCTACGCGATGGGACGAACATGGGCCGCGCGACTCGTTGGTGATGCGATGAGGTGCCCGGTGTTGCAGCGGCGCGGACGGCGGAACCCATGCTTCGACTGACGAAAGCCTCGCTGTGCTGGCCGAGGCTCACCCTCCTGCTGGCGGTGATCCTGGGTGCGCTCGGGCTGCAGACTCTTCTGCGAACGCCGCTCCCGGACGGTGCGGATGCGTACATCGGGCCGGATCAAAACGAGCTCTGCGGGACAGGCGGCCGTGCCGTCGTGACTACATCGCTGGCGCTCGAGCTTGGATCCTTGGGGAAGCAGGCGTCAACCCTTCAGGCACTCGCGGACCCTGGGTGGCTGAGCGCCGCCGCCATCAGCGCAGCACTGGTCACTGAGCTGACCGTGCTGCCCGCACTGCTCGCCGTTGCATCGCGAAATCGAGCGCAGGCAGGAGTTCCCGCATGCACCGGCTGACCGAGTTCGCAATCCGCTGGCCGCGCTTGACAGTGTTGATTGCGTTGGTGGTGAGTGCTGTTAGTGCGCTCGCGGCCGCTCGTGTTCCGATCAATGCCGGCGCGTATGCATACATAGGGAAGGATCACCAGGCAGTTCGCGATCTCGAGGGTTTCATTGAGCGATTTGGGGGCGGGTACCCGGTGGTCATCGCGTGGTCCTGCGGCCGGCCCGGTGATCCCTGCAGATCGGTGTTCGACGACCCGTCGCTCCTTATGGCGGAGAGGGTCGGGGACGAGCTCAGGGCATCGCCCTGGGTTTCCCGAGTCTCGAGCCCCGCCCATACACCGCTTCTTGTGGCCACGCCCGACGGAATCCTCGCGCATCGATTCGTTATGGACGGCGTGGTCGACTCGTCGCCTTTTCTAGCTAAACAAGCAACGACCGACGAGAACTGGGTTGGAGCGCTCGTCTCTCGCGACGCACGAGTTGGCGCGTTGGTGGTGGAGATGCCGACAACCAACATCACTAAGCAGTTCGCGCTGATCGACGAGATCGAGCGCCGTCTCAACCGCGAACGGGAGAGGGGCTTTGTTTTCGCCCTGTCGGGAAGCCCCTGGGTCGAGGCGGCCCTCTATCGGGGCACGGCGCGGACTACTCAGGTGGTCGGCGCGACCACTGGACTCCTGATCGCTCTCTGTATCGCCGTATTCCTGCGCTCGTGGCAATCGGTGGTGGGGGTACTTCTGTGCATTGCGATGGGGAGTGCGTGTGCTGTCGGACTCTTGCCACTTCTGGGATGGGTCCGAAATCCAATCACGACAGCGGCGCCGACGCTCGTTCTCGTGATGGGAGTGGCCGACGCAATTCACTTTCTTACGAGTTATTGGGAGATTCGAAGACTCTCAGTCGACCGAAAATTCGCTCTTGCGGCGGCGGCGCGCGAAACGCAGTGGCCCTGTGTGATGACGACGCTCACCAACGTCGCTGGACTGGTGTCATTCCTGGGTACGCCGTCTCCAGCGATCGGTCAGTTCGGAGCGATCGCGGCGGTCGGAGTCACCTCGTGCTTGATCCTTACTTTTTCCGTGCTGCCCGCACTGCTGGTGCTGCTGCCGGACTCGCCTGCAAGTGCTCTCACCGAAACGGATCGGTGGGATGCGATTCTCCTGCGCGTAGTCAACTTTCCTCTGTCGTCACCTGTGCCCGTTCTCGGAGCGATTCTCGCCGTCACAGTGTTGTGCGGATTCGGACTGACTAGATTGGAGGTGGACCCAAGTGCGCTCCGAGCGTTCAAGCCGAGCGATCCGACGCGCCAAGCGATCGAATGGGTGTCCGCAAACCTAAAGCCCCTCGAGGGAGTTGAGATCGAACTGGTCGCGCCTAGGCCCATCACCGATCCCGAGGTGTTTCGCAGTCTCAGGGACGTTGAAGCTCGCCTCCGATCAGCCGTAGCCCCCGATCGCGTTCGATCGATTGCGACGATCCTCGATTCAGCCGGCCGCGCACTCGTTGGGCAGCCTGCAGATCCAGCGAACGCTGGCGACATTCTCGGAATGATCCTGCTCACTGATGGAGGTGCCGTCGAGCCGTGGGTTTCGCTCGATCTCCAACGCGTGCGGATCTCCATGGACGCTGGATCTATGAAGGTCGGACAACGTCGCCGACTCCTCGAAGCAGTCACAGAAGAACTCGATCGGCTTCCCCTCGGATGGTCCCACACCGTGACCGGGCCGACCGTGCTTCATCTCGCAATCGACGGCGCCATTGAGACCACAGCCCGTCAAAGCGTAATCGCCTCCACCATCCTCGTGTCAATACTGGTGATGATCTTCTTACGGTCCGTACGTTGGGGCGCTCTCGCGATGATCCCCAATCTCGTCCCACTGGTGATCCTGTTCGGTCTAATGGGTCTTTGGGGAATCCCAATCGAGGGGGGATCCGTGGTTGTGGCCCCAATCGCGATCGGGATCGCGGTCGACGACACGATCCACATTCTCCATCACTACGCGCGCGCTCGCCGTAGTGGAATCGGATCAGTAGAGGCAGTTCGCGAAGCGACTCGCCACTGCGGGCGCGCGGTCGTCACCACATCATGCGCGCTCGTCCTTGGCTTTTTGGCGATGACCATCTCAGAGTTCCAGAGCGTCGCGAATATCGGAGTTCTGAGCGCAGCTGCCATCACCGCTGCGGCAGTGTCGGAGTTGCTCGTGCTCCCCGCCCTGCTGTCATTGTTTAGCCGCTTGCGACACGGAAACGGTTCTACCTAGTTGCTGAATCGAGGGACAACCATGCAGCGCTCAATCGTGCTTGCGATTCTGTTGGTCCCCATGGTCGCGGCGAGCAAAGAGGCCGCCCCCTCCTCCGACGCCCTCCTTCAGCGCGCGTTCGACACCCGTTACGACTGCACAATCACCGGCGTTATCGAGATCGAGACTCGCAAGGGCGACATGGCGGCGATGAAGCGTCGGATGGATGTCGCTACGAAGTCGATTGATCACCGGCTGCACACCTACGCGGTGTTCCGCGAGCCGCAGTATGTGCGCGGCGTCGCCTTCTTGGGAATCGAGGCGAACGAGACCGGGAAGAGCGAGGAGCGCTTCGTCTATCTACCGAGCCTACGAAAGATTCGCCGCGTGAGCGGAAGCCAAAGTGACGATGCGTTTCTGGGAACGGATCTGAGTTATCACGATTTCGAGCGCCAGCGCGGCGGGAACTATCAGGTCTCGCTTGAAGGGGAGGTTACGGAGGCCGGTGAGAGAGCCTGGGTGATTTCGGCTCGCCCGCGCAAGGTAACCGGCTACGCGTCGGTCGAGCATGTGGTCGCAGTCAGGGACTTCGCGATCCTCGCCACGCGGTACTTCAAGAAGGACGCCGACAAGGCGTACAAAGAGTTGTGGATGAGCCGCGATCGCATGATCGAGCGAGGCTCCTGCCGAGTGCCCGCGCGGATTCGCGTCGAAGACCGGCAACGCGGCACGTCCACCATTCTCGAGTTCAAGCAGCTGCGGCTCGATGCGGAGTTGCCCGACGATTTATTCTCAATGGTTTCGCTCGAAACGAAGCGGCAGATCCCCGGGATCTGAGGAGCCCGAATGCCTGCCCCGATCGACGTGCTTGTGGTTGACGACAGCCCAGACGCAATCGCCCTCGTCTCGCTCGAGCTGCGCCGGGTGGGATATCAGGTGCGAACCGCTCAAGATGGCGTCGAAGGCTGGGCGGAGTTTCGCCTGCGCCGGCCGGATTTGGTGGTGTCTGATATTCGCATGCCGAATCAGGACGGTCTCGAGTTGTTGCGACGGATCCGCGAGGTGTCGGACGTCCCAGTGATTCTGCTGACCGCTCGGGCGGATTTATCGATCGCCATCTCGGCGCTGCGCGGTGGCGCGACGGATTTCCTGCGTTTCCCGGACGAACTCGCGCAGCTTCCTCAGCGCGCGCAGGCATTATTGCCTTGGCGCGGTGAGCCCGAGCCGGACGACGCGGCGACGGCCCTGATTCCCGGCGACGCGCAGGGCATGCGGGAGCTGCGCGCCCGAGTGCGCGCACTCGCGGGGCTCGACGTGCCGGTCCTGGTGAGCGGCGAGGTCGGCTCGGGGAGGTTGGCCGTCGTGCGAGCGCTCCACGCGCTTTCCGGCGAGCGCGCGCCCCTCGTTTCGCTCGGGCCGTCGGACCGCACGGCGGGAAAGAAGCGCTGCGCCGTGGTCTTCCTCGAACTCGCGCGCTGGCCGAGCGAGGCGCAGGATTTCTGGGCCGCAGTTCTTCGCGGCGACGCGGCCGCGAAGTTCTCACGGCTCTACGCGATCGCGGAGCCATCGCTCGCGGCTGGCGTCGACAAGCTCGAGTTTCGCCGCGACCTCTGGGTGCGCTTCTCCCGCTTCCGCCTCGACGTGCCGCCGCTGCGCGCGCGCTCTCAAGACATCCCCACCTTCGCGCGCGAAGCCCTCGCGGAGATCACCGCGTCGCTCGGCCGCTCCGTGCTCTCGTTCACTCCCGGCGCGCTCGACAGTCTTCGCAAGCGGCCCTGGCCCGGGAATCTTCCCGAGCTGCGTGAAGCGCTCGTGCAGGCGGTGGCTTTCGCAAAGGGCTCTCGCATCGATCGCAGCGAGCTCGACCGCGCGGTCGAGGCCGTAATTGCTGCGCGCGAGGACAGCCTCTCGAATCGCCGCGCCGAGAAAACGAGCGCGGAGCGGCAGCAGCTGATCGCGCTACTCGGCGAGTGCGGCGGCAACATCGCGGAGATCGCGCGCCGCCTCGACATGACGCGCGGCGCAGTTTCGTATCGGCTTCGCAAGCACGGGCTGACGCGCTGAAGGGAGGTGCCCGATGCCGATGGCCGCAGTCGTTCGGTTCGAATGAGATCCGAGAAGGCGGAAGCATTTCCGCTCGTCCGCCGCGGAGAACTCGGCGCTAAGAAGCGCCCGCGCTAACGCGGCGCGCTCGCGAACGCGATCTCGAGCGCGGAGTCTGCGCCGCGCGTCTCGGAGCGAAGTTCGGCGCCGAGCTGCGCGAGCACTTCGCGCGCGAGCATGAGGTCGAGCGCGTCTTCGGCGAGCGCGCTCGCGCCGTGCAGCCGCAGCTCCACACGCACGCCCGCACTTCCTGGCCGCGCCGCCACGTAGAGGTCGCCGCGCTCCGGGGCCGCCTCGATCAGCGCATCGAGCAGCGCGCCGAGCGCGAAGCGCAGCGCGGCTTCGCTCCCGTGCACGGGCGTGGCCTCGGCTTCGAGCTCTCGCAGCACGAGCAGGCGCTTCGCGAGCAGCTCCTCGCGGCGCTCTTCGAGCAGCGAGCCGAGGAGAGGCGCTACCTCAGAGGTGGCGCTGGCTGTTAGGTCGAGCGCGGCGAATGCGTCGAGCCGCGCGATGCGGCGGGCGAGGCGCGCGCTGCCGAGGGTGTCGCCGCTCTTGCGCAGCGCTTCGAGCGCTGGCGCGAGATCGCGCGCGGCGGCGGCCGCGAAGGTGCGAAGTTCGGGGCGTGCGGGCGTAGGCGAAGCGGCCGGCGGGGCGAATTCGCGAGCAACGGCGGGGCTTCCCGCGGGCGCCTCCGCGAGATCAGGCTCGCGGCGCGCAGGCGCTCTAGAGATAGGGACGCCCGCGGGGCGCTGCTCAGCGGGTGCGGGCATCTCTGGCGGGCGCGCCGGGTACTGGCTCGCGGTCCGCGCGCGCGCCGCTTCCTGCACGCGCCGCCGCTCGCTCGCCTCCGAGCCGCGCGTCGCCTCGAGTTCCTCGCTCACGGTCGCGAACTCGCGCACTTCGCTGGGCGCGTCGGGCACGTCGAGTTCGTCTTGGTGCGTCCCGCTCGAAACGCCGCCCGAAATGCTCGCGCCCGAAAGCCCGAGCGCCTCGGCCGCAATCGGCGCCTCGCCAGGTTCCATCACGGCGCGCCGCAGCGCGGCCTCGAGTTCGCGCGCGTTGCCAGGCCACGGGTCGCGCGCGATCGCTTCGCGCGCCTCGTTCGCGAGCGCGCGCGGGTCGCGGTTCTTCGTGGCGTACCACTCGCGCAGCCACTGCTCGGCGAGCGCGAGCGCGGCGCCCTCGCGCTCGCGCAGCGGCGGAATGCGCAGCAGCGGCACTTCACAGACTTCGGCGAGCGTTTCCTCGAGCGGCGCAACGCTGCTGAAGGCCTCGCTGCGCAGGAAGATCCATAACAACCGAGTCGGATCGAGAGCCGCGCCGGGCGGGCCGAGCTCGACCCAGCTCGCGAGCTCGCGCTGCACCGCAGGCGCAAACATCGCGGGATTCTCGACGCACACCGCCAGCCGCTCCGCGCGTTCAGCCGCTTCCGC
>JANNDT010000091.1:0-7424 GCA_031387905.1 Deltaproteobacteria bacterium | reverse complement strand
CCTTCAACGAATGCGCGCATACTCATGGCGCAGCTTCCCGACACGGCCGCGCTGAGCCACGAGGATCCGCAGCCCCCGGCCCCGCCGTGCCTGCGCTGCTCGCGCGAGCAACCCCTACGCCGGCTCCGGCCCTACGCGAATCATCCGCTTCCCGCGGTTCTCGCCCGCAAGCAGCCCAACAAGTCCACGCGGCGCGCTCTCGACGCCGTCGAGGATGTCCTCGAACACTTTGATCTGTCCGCTCTTCGTCCAAGCCGATAGATCCCGCTCGGCGTCCGCGTCCTTGTCCGGGAAGTCCATCACGAGGAAGCCCTCCATCTTGAGGCGCTTCACCACTAACAAGCCAGGTACGCCCGCCGGGCTCTTGGGCGACGCCACGTCGTACTGCGAGACCGCGCCGCAGCACGAGATGCGCCCGTGCAGCTTCATGGCGAAGAGCGCCGCCTGGAGAATCGGCCCGCCCGTGTTGTCGAAGTAGACGTCCACGCCCTCGGGCGCTGCGCGCTTCAGCGCCGCCGCGACATCGCCGTTCTTGTAGTCGAGGCACGCATCGAAGCCGAGTTCGCGCACGACCCAGTCGCACTTCTCACGGCCGCCCGCGACGCCGACGACTTTCGCGCCCTTGAGCTTCCCGATCTGCCCGACGACCCCGCCCACGGCGCCGCCCGCCGCGGACACGAGCAGCGTCTCGCCCGCGGCGATGCCGGGCACGTTCAGCAGACCGTGGTACGCCGTCTTCCCCGTCACCCCCAACACCGAGAGCTGGTGCGAGAGCGGCCGATGCGGGCCGCTGCGCGTGAAGCCCGAGGCCTTGCCGACCGCCCACTCCTGCCAGCCGAGTTCGCCCAGCACGAGGTCGCCGCGCGCGAAGCGGGGCGAGCGCGATTCGACCACCTCGCCGAGCCCGTAGCCCGACATCAGCTCGCCCGCGTTGAGCGCCGCGCGATACGTCGCGCCCTGCATCCAGGCGCGGTTCGCGGCGTCGAGCGATAACAAGATCGTGCGCACGAGCAGCTGCCCGTCTGCGGGCGCGGGCATTGGCACGCTGCGCGTCGCGAAGTGCGTTTCGGCGAGCGGCCCGCGCGGGCGCTCCATCAGCAGGATCTGGGTGTTGTCGGCCATGCTGGCTCCTTTATGTGCGCCCTTGCGCGAGAACTTTCGCGGCTTGCTCCGCGACCGTGGTGCCCTCGAAGAACCTCGCGTTCGTCCCGCCGAACAAGCGCACCACGTTCTCGAACGCGAACTGACGGAACCCCGCTTCGTCGACGAGCCCGCGCTCGACCAGCTCCCACGCCTCGGGCAGTACGCCGCGGAAATCCGGCACGTCCCAATGCCCGATGTCGCTCGCGAACATCGCGTTGAGGCGCGCGCCGTGCGGGTTCACGCGCGTGTCGAAGGCGAAGGCGTTGGTCGGGTCGTCGGCTTCGCAGCCGAAAAAGTACTGCCGAGTGAAGACGTCGCGCACTTGTTCGGCGGCCGAAATGCCTGAGGCTGCGAAGTCGTCGAGGGCAGCGCGGTCCTCGTTCGGGTCGGAGAGAAAGCCGAGCGCTTCGTCGAGGCGGCGGAGGCGCTCGCGAAACGCGGGGGGCGCGTCGCGCTCGATCAGGGCGATCAGTTGCGCGCGATCGAGCGCGGCCGGGTCGTAGTGCGCGATCGCGTCGCGGTTTCGCTTCGCGAAGTGGCCGAGGATGTCGGCGTAGAGCGTGCAGCCCCAAGCGACGCCGCCTTCGAGGAAGGCGAAGCGCAGCTCGGGGAAGCGCCGGGGCACGCCGCCGAAGAACAGCGAGCGCGCGATGGCCTCGTTGCCGGCGGCGAAGTTGCCGACGTGGTTCGCCACATAATTGGTGGGCGAGTTGCGGCTGCCGAAGCCGATGCCTGTCGAGTGGAAGGTTGGGGAGACGCCAAGTTCGACGCAGCGCCGCCAGAGCGGGTCGTAGTCGTGTGCGCTGTCGAGCCCGAGGCCGTCCACCCAGCGCGCGGCGCGCACGTTCTCGTGGCCGGGCACGGGGCGCAGCACGAGGCCGCCGAACAGGAAGCCGCGCAGGCCGAGCGTCTGCGTCGCGTACTCGAGCTCGGCGATCGCTTCCTCGGGCGTGAACGTCGGGATGATGCCGACCGGCAGCAGCCGATCGTTGTAGGCGCCATAACACTCGGTGTAGTAGCGATTGCAAGCGCGGGCGAGCGCGCGGCGCAGCTCGTCGTCGTCGAGCGCCATCGGCATGAGCCCGAGCGTCGGGTAGAGGATCGCGAGGTCGAGGCCGATCTCGCCCATGCGGTCGTAGAGCAGTCTCGGGATCGCCGCGGTTGCGCGATCCAGCGTGTTACGGGCGGGCAGGGCCCACCAGCCGTGGCGCGCGAGGCCGAGCGAGCGCTTCGTCTTTACGTCGAGGGCGCGCGTGAGCGCCGAGCCCTGCGTCACCGTGTCGAAGCGCTGCGCGACGGATTCGCCCGCGATCTCGGCGATGAAGTCGCGCACGAGGGGAACGAACTCGAGCAGGTGGCCGTCCGCATCCACGATCGGGTGATCGAGGCGAGCGCGAATTGCGGCGGCGTGCAACGACGCTCCTTCGGTGATTAGGCGAAACGCACGTACGGAAAATCCAGCGGTCGGTCGTGGATGCGCTGGCTCGGCGGCGCGATCCAGTTCGCGATGCGACCCGGCTCGCGCACCCGCCCGCTCTCGACCGCTGCGAGCCAGGCTGCGTCGCTCGCGAGTGGGAGATGCGGCGCGAGCGCATCGCGGCTCGGGGCGGGCGCGCCGTCGGGTAGCCAGTGCGAGCCCGCGAACGGGCCGATCTTGCGATTGAAGCGCGCGCTCGGCAGCGCGATCCGCGCGCCGATCCCCGCCGCCGCGAGCACGTCGTTCCAGCGCGCCAGCGATTTCTCGCACTCGCGCACGTAGGGTTCCTGCAGCAGCGCGTTGGTGGCGCGGCGTAGCGGTACTTCCTCGTGCGTGATCGCGCCGCTCTGCCCCGGCTTCTCGATGCTGTGCGAGCCTTCGATCAAGCGGTGGTCGGCATAATGACCCGGGCGCGATTCCTGGAAACGTCCCTTCAGCCCCGAGCTAAAGGCCGCCGCCGCGTTCGACGAATCCGGGCTCCCGAACAGGTCGAGGCTCTCGCTGAACCAGTGGTTCACGAAGCGCTGAATCAGCGCGAGATCGATGCCGCCCTGAGCGCGCGCGTCCTCGTTCGGATCGCGCTTCATCAGCTCGGCGGTGCGCGCGAGAATTCGCCGCACGCCGAGCTCGCCGACCGCGAGGTGATGCGCCTCTTCGGTGAGCATGAAGCGACAAGTCCGCGCGAGTGGGTCGAAGCCGGACTCGGCGAGCGAGGCGAGCTGATACTTGCCGTCGCGATCGGTGAAGGTTGCGAAGCAGAAGAAGTCGAGCCAGGTCGCGATCGGTCGGTTGAAGGCGCCCAATATGCGCGGGTGATCGGCGACGCCGCTCTCGCGCTCGAGCAGCGCCTCGGCCTCCTCGCGGCCGTCGCGGCCGAAGTGCGCAAACAGCAGGTAGACCATCGCCCACAAGTGGCGCGCCTCTTCGACGTTCACCTGCAACAAGTTGCGTAGGTCATAGAGCGAGGGCGCGCGGGCGCCGAGCGCGCGCTGCTGTTCGACGCTCGCGGGCTCCGTATCGCCCTGCGTGACGACCAGCCGCCGCAGCGCGGCGCGCAGTTCGCCGGGCACTTGCTGCCAAGCGGGCGCGCCGAGTGAGTCGCCGAATGCGATGCGCCGATCCGGTTCAGGCGGCGCCAGGAAGATTCCCCAGCGGTATTCGGGCATGCGCACGTAGTCGTAATGCGCCCAGCCCGCGCGATCGACGCTCACGGCAGTTCTCAGGTAGATCTCGTCGGCTTGCAGGCCCTCGGGCCCGCGCGCGCGCCACCAGTCCAGGAAGCGCGGTCGCCAGGCTTCGAGCGCGCGCCGCAGTCTCGGATCGTCGGCGAGGCCGACATTGTTAGGAATGAGTGAGTCGAGATCGACGTTCACGGGGAGTCCTCAGAGGCGCCGAGGAACGCGCGGAAGCTCGCGCCGCGGCGAGTTCGGATTGCTTCCTCGTTGATTCACATCGATGCCATTGCTCGATCTTTGCTCGGCTCCGCCTCGCTGCGCGCGGCGAAGCGCCGCTTGCCGTCACGTGCGCTGCATGTCGAGCTTCGCACGTTCCGGGCGACCGTACGCGCGCAGGGCGCCATCCGGCCCCGAGGCGTTCGGGCGCTGAAAAATCCAGTTCTGCCAAGCCGAGAGTCGCGCGAAGATTTTCGTTTCGAGCGTCTCGGGCCCGGCGAAGCGCAGGTTCTGTTCGAGGCCGGTGAGCGCGTCAGGCGAGAAGCTCGCGCGCTCCTCGACTGCGAGACGTATGGCGTCGTCCCACTCGATCGCGTCGGGCGTTTCGGTCGCGAGGCCGAGTGCGAGGGCGGCTTCGGCATCGAGCGTTCTGCTCGCGGCGAGCACTCGCGCGAGCGCTCCGGCATCGCCGATGAAGCGCGATTCGAGGCGCGCGAGACCGTTCGCGCGCGGGTATGCGCCCCAGTTCAACGCGCCGGATTCGAGCGCGCCGTTCTCCGCGTGCAAGTAGATGCGGTCCGCCGCGAGCGCGAGTTCGAGGAACGTGCCTGAGAAGCACGCATCTGCGTCGACTAGCGCGAAGCACGAGCGCGCCGAGTTCTCGATGCGCTTGAAGACGCGGCCGAGGAGCGCGCGCACTTCGCGCGCAAGCCAGCTCTCGCCCTCGAGCGCGGCGTCGAGCGCCCGCACGGCCGCAAACTCGCCGCGCGTGCGCAGCAACCACAGGCCGAGCTCGGGGTGATGGAAGCGCAGGCGCAGCAGCGCGTCGTCGAGCTCGCGCGCGAGGCGCAGCGCGGCGATTAGGTCCGTCACCGCGTGCACCGTGATCTCGGCGGTGCGCTGCTCTTGCGACAACGCGACGCGCACGTGGCGGTAGGCAATCTCGCGTTCGCTCACGCGGGGTGCGAGCGGCTCGAGCGAGACCGCGGGCCCGCGCGGCGCGCTTCCCGCCGCAGCGAGCGCGGCAGCGACCTCTCCCGAGACGAGTTCCGCGAAGCGGCTCGGTGGCGCGATCGCATCGACCAGCTTCCACGCGAGCGCGCGCGGCGCGCGCACGCCTTCCTCGCGCGTGCAGAACACATCCGCGAGGTCGCGCCGCACGCCACGTTTGTCTACGAGGCGCGTGAGTCCGCCCGTGCCAGGCAGCACCGCGAGCAACGGCAGCTCCGGCAGGCTCACCGCCGCACGCTGGTCGTCCGCGAGCAGAATGCGCTCGCACGCGAGCGCGAGTTCGTAGCCGCCGCCGCTCGCAGTTCCAGTCAGCACCGCAATCCAGCGCTGCCCCGCGCGGGTCGCGTCCTCGATCTCGAGCCGCGTCTCATTCGTGAGCCGGCAGAAGTTCAGCTTCAGCCCGTGGCTCGAGCGCGCGAGCATGCCGATGTTCGCGCCGGCGCAGAACACCTCGGGCAGCGCGGACTCGAGGCGCACGCACGCGACTTCCGGGTGCTCGAAGCGCAGGCGCTGCACCGCGTCGCGCAGTTCGATGTCGACGCCGACGTCGTAGCTGTTGCGCTTCAGCGCCACGCCGTCCATTAGGGCGCCAGCCTCGTCGACGTTCAGCGCGAGCGTCGCAACGGGGCCATCGACTCGCAGCCGCCAGTGGCGGTAGCGCGCGGGTTCGCACTCGAAGTCGGCGGGCACGCCCTCGCCATAGCCGGTCATGTGCGTTTCTCCCGCAACAAGTGGCGCTGGAGCTTACCCGTCGCGGTCTTGGGCAACTCGTCCACGAACGCGATCGCGCGCGGCACTTTGTGGGGTGCGAGGCGTTCGCGCGCGAGAGTGCGCAGCGCCTCCGCGAGCGCGTCGCTCGCGAGTACGCCAGCGCGCAAGGCGACGAACGCGCGCGGCTTCACGATGCCGTCCGTATCGCTGTGTGCGACGACCGCGGCTTCGAGCACGTTCTCGTGCGCGCACAGCGCCGCCTCCACCTCGGCGGGCGAGACCCACTGACCGCTCGCCTTGAACAAATCGTCACTGCGCCCGACGTGCCAGAGGAAGCCGTCTTCGTCGCGCCGGTAGCTGTCACCCGTACGCAGCCAGCCGGGCGCGAACATCGTGCGCGAGGTCTCTTCGGGCCGCGCGTGATAACTGCGCGCGGCGCTCTCGCCGTGCGCGAGCAGCGCGCCGATCTCGTGGGTTGATACTTCGCGATTCGCCGCGTCTACGAGGCGAATCGTGTAACCAGGAACCGGTGTTCCGCTCGCGCCGGGTCGCGAAGCGCCCGCGCGGTTCGAGACGAAGATGTGCAACATCTCGGTCGAGCCGAGGCCGTCGAGAATCTCGACGCCAAAGCGCGCGCGCCAGCGCTCCGCGATTGCGGCGGGCAGCGCCTCGCCCGCGGAGACGCACAGCCGCACGCGCCCGAGCGATGCGGGCAGGTCCGGGTGCGCGAGCATCGCCGCGTAGAGCGTGGGCACGCCGAAGAACACGGTAGGCGCCTCGTCGCGCAGCAGAGCGAACATCGCTTCGGGCGTCGAGCGCGCCGAATGCAGGACGCACTCCGCCCCCAACAACAGCGGGAACGTGAGGCTGTTGCCGAGCCCGTAGGCGAAGAACAGCTTCGAGCCCGAGAGCACGCGGTCGCTCGGGCCGAGGCCGAGCACGCCGCGTCCGTAACAGCTCGCGGGGATGGCGAGGTCCGCGTGGCGGTGGATCACGCCTTTGGGCGCGCCGGTGGTGCCCGATGTGTAGAGCAGGAACGCGTCGTCCTGCGCGCGGGTCGCAGCGCATGCGGGCTCAGCGCCGGCGTGGTGCTCGCTCGTCGCGAGCGCTCCGTCGCGCGCGCCGATGCGCGGGAGTCGCGGCGACTCCGCGAGCGCGCCCTCGAGGCCCGCATCCACGAACGCGAGCTTGGCATCGGCGTCGCGCGCGACGAACGCGAAATCCCTGGCGAGCAGCAGCGTCGAGAGCGGCACGGGCAGCACGCCGGCGCGCAGTGCGCCGAGAAACGCGGCGAAGAACGCCTCCGTGTCGTGCAGTAGCAATAACACGCGCTCGCCGGGTGCGACCCCGCGCGCGAGCAGGAGCCGCTGGGCCGCGAGCGCGTTCTCACGCAGCGAGCGGCCCGAACTCTCGCGTCCCGCACAGCGCAGCAGCCTGCGCTCGCCGCGTGCCGCAGCGGCGGCGAGCAGCGCCTCGCCGGCGTTATAGGCTTCGTCATCCCGAGGCGTGGCGCGGTCGTCGAGCACTTTCCCTCGCGCGTTCAGCCGGGCCATGATGCGCCGAGCGCGCGCCCACGCGCCAGCGCCGCTAGCGTGGGCGTCCGTCAAACAAGGAGCACGCGATGACTTTGGCTGGACGGGTGGCGCTCGTAACGGGCGGTGGCCGAGGGATTGGCCGCGGCATCGCGCTCG
>JANNDT010000048.1:0-8771 GCA_031387905.1 Deltaproteobacteria bacterium | reverse complement strand
CGTGTCCTCAGCGACCGTCGTGCGCAGCGAAACGCCCGCGCGCCGGATCGCGCATTCGAGCGCGCGGTCCGCATTCTGCGGGTGGATGCGCAGCGGGCCGTAGCCGAGCGGGCCCACATGCAGCAGCACTCGGATCTGCGCGCGCGCGTCCGGCGGCGTGGCTTCGAGGAAGCGCAGCGCGCTGCTCCCCTTCGGGGCGAACGAGGCGAACACAAGCGTGTGCCTGCGTTTCGCGACCGCCAGGCTCTCGTAGAGCGATGGGATCAGCGCCGCGCTCGCCTCGCCGTCGCCCGTGAGGTTCGCGCCAATCACTACGCGCTCCTCAGACTCGCCGCGCAATGTGCAGACGAAGCCGGGGATCCCGTTCTTGGCGCGGCGGTGCTCCTCGAGCCCGGTACAGCCAGCCGCTCCCCACAGCGCGCGAATCACTTCGGTGCGATCGCGCCGATCCAGCGGCGCCTCGACGATCCGCTGCAGCCGCGCCACGACGATCTCCGCTGGGAGGTTCGCAACGCGTACGGGCGTGACGTCGGGAAGCTCGGGGCAGTCCGGCACGGCCGCCGCGGCGAGTGGCAGCAGTGCGATCGCCACCAAGACGGAGGCGAGCCTTCTCATACTTCTCATCCTGAAGCCGTGGGGGCGGGAAAGGAAGCGGTTTTTCAATGTCCGAGCACGGATGTCATGACAAATGCGCGCGCTTACCGGCGCTCGCTCCGCCGGCTAGCCGTTCGCTCACTTCGCTCCTGTCCGTCTGCCTTGGTGTTATCAGGTCGCTAGGCTGACCCAATGGGTCTCTCTCGTTGGCGCGACGTCTGGCGGCGCTTTTCCGGGCGAGGCGCAACCCCGCATGAGCTCGCGTTCCTCCTCACGATCCCGCTGCGCCGACTGATTCAGCCGCCGCGCACCGTCGTCCAACGGCTCCACCTAAAACGCGACTCCCGCGTGCTCGAGGTCGGTCCGGGGCCTGGCTACTTCAGCGTCGAGGTGGCGCGCGAGCTTTCGCAGGGCAGGCTGGTGCTCTTCGACCTGCAGCGCGAGATGCTCGCCAAGGCGCGCCGCCGACTGCGCCGCGCGGGCGCCACGAATGTCGCGTTCGCGCAGGGAGACGGCTCACGCATTCCATTCAGCAGCGGTTCGTTCGATGTCGCGTTCCTCGTCGCCGTGCTCGGCGAGGTCCCCGACCCCGCCGCCTGCGTGGAGTCGCTGCACCGCGTTCTCCGGCCCGGCGGCCTGCTCTCGATCACCGAGACGATTGGCGACCCGGACGCACTCACGCAGCAAGACGCGAAGGCGCTCATGCAGTCGAAGGGCTTCGAGGTCGCCGAGGTCTTGGTGGACCGGGCGGGCTTCACCGCGAACTTCCGCGCGCTCGTGCGAAACCCGCCCGCGGCTGAGTGACACGCGCGCCGCGCGGCGCCATCAATCGTTTCGGCTCGAGTCCAGTTGGCGCGAGCAACGCGCGTTTCGCTACGGATGCTTCGTCAACCGCGCTGCCGTTCGATCCATCTCGCGCTCGCCAGCGGCAAACGAAGCGCCCAATGGGGTTCCGCATGACCGCTCCGACCGCAGCTGCAGCCAGCGCTTCCGCTCTGCCTGAGCGAACGACCGTCCTAATCATTGGCGCGGGCCCCGGCGGCATCTGCGCCGGCATCGAACTCGCGCGCGCCGGGTTCACGGACTTCGTGATCGTCGAGAAGGCGGCCGGCGTCGGAGGGACGTGGTGGCACAACCGCTACCCCGGCGCGGAGTGCGATGTGCAGTCGCACCTCTACTCCTTCTCCTTCGAGCCGAAGCCCGACTGGTCGCGGCCCTATGCGGGGCAGCCGGAGATCCGCGCGTACGTGGAACACGTCGCGACGAAGCACGGGATGCTGCCTTACTGCCGTTTCGGCGTGGAAGTGCAGTCCGCGCGTTGGGACGAGGGCGCAGCCGTTTGGCGCGTGTCGATGGCGGACGGGCGCCGCATCGCGGCGCGCACGCTGATCAGCGCGATCGGCATGTTCAACGACATCGCGGTGCCGAGCATCCCGGGCCTCCGCGACTTCGCCGGCACGCTCTTCCACACTGCGCGCTGGCAGGATGACCACGACCTAACAGGTGAGCGCGTGGCGTTGATCGGCAGCGCCGCGAGCGCCGTGCAGACCGCCCCAGAGATCGCGCCGATCGTCGCGCGCCTCGACCTGTTTCAGCGCACGCCGCAGTGGGTGCTGCCGAAGCTCGACGAGCCCTTCACCGAGGCAGAGCTCGCGAACTTCCGCGCCCACCCCGAGGTGGTGCGCGCTCATCGCGAAGAACTCTGGGCGCAGCTCGAAGCGGCCATCCTGTTCGACGATCCGAGACTGCTCGCCGAACTGGAAGAGTCGTGTCTGCGGAACATCGACGTGGTGAAGGACCCGGAGCTGCGGCGCCGCCTCACACCGGATTGGCGTTACGGCTGCCGCCGCCCGCTGCTGTCGAACAAGTACTACCCGATCTTCAACCGGCCGAACGTGAAGCTCGTGGACGATGCGATCGCGCGGATCGTGCCCGAAGGCATCCTCACGAGCCGCGGCGAGTTGCGAGCGGTGGACACGATCCTGCTGGCGACGGGGTTCGAGACGACGCGTTACCTCTCGGCGCTCGACGTCAGCGGGCGCGGCGGCTTGCACATCGCAGACGCCTGGCGAGACGGCGCGATCGCGTACCAAGGCATCACTACGGCCGGCTTCCCGAACCTGTTCATGCTGTACGGCCCGAACACCAATAATAACTCGCTCATCACGATGCTCGAGCTGGAGGCCCGCTACGCCGTGCGCTGCATTCGCCGGTTGCGCGACGAACGGCTGGCGTGGCTGGACGTGCGGCCAGCAGCGATGGCGGAGTACAACGAGCGGTTGCAAAAGGACATCGCCAAGGTCGCGGTGTGGCGCAGCGACTGCCGCGGCTACTACCGCGCGCCTTCGGGCCGCATCGTCACGCAGTTCCCGTACACGATGACGCAGTACACCGAGATGCTCGCGGTGCAGGACGCGCACAGCTACGAGGCGGTATTAGGCTGACGTGCGCGCGCGGCGCCAGCGGTCTCGCGCGGCTTCACGTTCCGCCGCGTCGCCTAGCTCGAGCCGGGAGCGCTCCCGCTACGGAAGCGTCGCCGTCGCACTCTGGCCGAGAATGCGTGCACTCACGCCGCCCCCGGTCACGCCGACCGGGTTCGTAGCGTCGTCGAGCGTCAGCTTCTTCAGGTCGATGCGGATTCCCTTATCTACCGACTGAAGCTTCATGCTCGACAGGCCTGATGCGAACTTGAACTTGTTCGTCGCGGTGAGCGGGAAGTTGCGGCCGCCCTCGAGGGTCAACAGCGCATTCGCAACGTCGGCGAGGGAATCGATGTCGAACTCGAGCAACCAGCCGAGCGGGGCAAACGGGAGCGCACCGTTCGAGGACGCCGTCTCCTTGATCTTGGTGGTGCCGATCGAGCCTGATGCACCCTGCGTGTGCGCGAGCGTGTTGCCAGGGATCGAGAGAACGTCGCTCAGCTTCAGCTCGAGTTTCGCGGTCAGACCCATGTTGTTGAGTGCGATGGAGAGCTTCGAGCGCAGCGCGCCGCTCTTGCCGCGCAACTTCCCTTTGATCGGCGCAGAGCTGGTCTCGTTCATGCCGTCGTCATCCAAGTCGGCGGTCGCGGAGCCCGTGAGCGCGCCGCCCGACGCAACGCTGACGCTGTAATCGACGTCGTGGCCGGCGACCTGCGTCGAGAACGAGCCACTCGGATCGAGAATCTGAAGCAGCGGGTCGGTCAGCATCTTGCAACCGGCCGGCGGCGCCGAATAGTTCGCCGCGAGGCAGACGTGCCCCGCCGGGCTGTGGAAGCCGGTTTCGAAGTCGATCTCGTCCGACTGCACGAAGCGGTGCGAGAAGACGAGAGAGTTGTCGCCGCCGGTCGCCGGAGTGTTCGCCTGTCGCAGCGCGGTGTGCGTCACGCGCGCGACGAAGGCCGAGGCTTCAGGCAGCGCGAGGTCGCCGACGGCGTCCTTGGGAATCCAGCTCGCACTGGTTTCGGTCAGCGTCTCCTCGTCCAGCACCACCCCCAGATCGTCTTCGAGCGCGGCTTTGACCGAGTCGCCGACCAGGTTGCAGACCGGGCACGCCGCGAACTGAAGCTCGATCGGTCCGGGCGCCACCGTGCTGCCGGCAGCGGGCTTCGAGATGTCAGGCGAGGGAACTGATGGCCGGGCATACACGAGCGTCGCCTGCACCGTGTCGTTGTTGATGCGCAGCAGATAACTGCCGGTTGGCAGGAACGTGGCCAACTCGGCTTCGCTCCGGAGCGATTTGTCGAGAAGGATCAGATCGGCGCCGTCCTTCTTGAGTGTGATCGGCGTGGCGCCCACGGTTGGAGGGGTGAGCGTCCCGTTGTTGAGGTTGGTTCCGATGACGCGAACCTCCACCGTGATGTCGTCCGAAACCAGCGAGCTGCGGGCGATCGTCACGTCGAAGCTCACTGTGGCCACGTCGACTGCCTGCGCGGGGGCAGCCGCCGCGAGATGGGTCATCAGGAGCAGGAAGAAGGGGAGCGACCCGCTTCGGAACATCAGATGTCTCCAGGTTTTTGGGGGAGGGACGAGGTCGTCCTCATTCCCTCGGCGACGCGACCCACCCATCCCTCAGAGAGACAGGTGCACACGCTTGAACCTAAGACTTGGATCGGCGGACGCACGTGAACCCCAGCAGATTGCGCGGGGAGGAAGTGAATCGACTCGCCGCGCCGTGCGATCCTCGCGAGTTTGGGGAGGTGTTCGCGGCGCGCGTGGCCGAACTCGGATTGGCGACCGAGCGCCGCTCACTCCGCGTGGTACTCGAGGATCTCGACCTGATAACCGTCGGGGTCCTTGACGAACGCGGCGGTCACGGGCCAGCGCTCGAGACGCGCCGGCGCCGCGATCGACTCGCAGCCTGCGTCGACCGCGCGCTGATACAGCCCCCGGCAGTCGTCGGTGTTCACGTACAGCTTCCAGAAAGCGTTGCCGTGATCGATGGGTCCCTTGTGATCGTGATGCCAGGCGAGTTGGATCCGATTGCCGCTCGCGCCCGCGAGGACCACCTCGCTCGCGTTCGGAATCTCGATTCGATGCGTGACCTCGAGCCCGAGCACCTTCTCGTAGAAGGCGACCGATCGCTCGAGGTTGCTCACGTTGATGCAGTACTGGTCGAGGCTCGTCTTCATCCGCTGCTCCTTGGTGATTACGGGGCGAGGTCATGGGGGGAGCGTCGTAAAGACCAGCGTCCGCCGCCGGTCGAACGGATCGGTCTGTAACGCAGCCACGCTCAGATCGCGCCGCGGAGGGCGAAGGGCGCGATCGCGCCGGAAGCGCTCTAACTCGGCGTTTCAGGCTTCGTGAGGCGCCGCGAGCTTGTCGAGTTCGCGGAACGCCTCGACCAGGTGATCGCGCAGCACGTCGAGGTCGGGGACGGCTTTCGCGCAGGCGACCAACCCGAAGTCGAGCGAATCCTCGACGCCCATCACGGTCATGTTGAGCGCGGCGCCGTTCGTCACGATCGACATCGGATACTCCGCGATCATGCGCGCGCCGTGCATGTAGACCGGATGCGCGATGCCCGGAACGTTCGAGATCACGACGTTGAAAAACGTCGCGTGCTCGGGCAGGTGCAGCGCCATGGCGAGCTGCACGAGCGCAGGGATCAAAGTTGCCGCGCCCGGGATCGCAAAATCCGAGGGCGCCACGGAGCGCAGATCCTCGACCAGCGCCTTCGCGTCGTGGGCCGACGCGTGTACCGCCCGCAAGCGTTCGCGCGGGTCCGGCACGTCGGTAGCGAGCGACGCGAGCATGCCGAAGACCTGATTGTTCGCACCGCTGTCGCCCTTCGCGCGCAGTGAGACCGGCGCGAACGCCACCAGCGGTTCGTCCGGCAGCTCGCGCTTCTCGGCGAGATAGCTGCGCAGCGCGCCGCCGCAGGCCGCCATTACGACGTCGTTCACGCTCACGCGCTGCGCGCGTGCAATTGCGCGCGCTCGCGCCAGCGAGACGCTCGCGACCTCGAAGCGACGGGGCGCGCCGACCGCAACGTTGAAGCGCGTCTGCGGCGTGCGCGGCTCGCCGCTGTGTTCGCGCGCGCGCTCCGCGAGCTTCCAAGCCCCGCGTGCGACGTCGGGCAAAGCGCGCAGCGAGCGCGCGGGCTGCTCACGCAAGTGCGCCAGCGCGCCGCGCAGCAGGGGAAAACCATGAGGCTCCTGTTCGCGGCGTTCGCTCGCGTGCAGGGGCGGCTCGATCTCGGGCGTGCCGCTGAACATCTGCTCGAACGTCGCCTGGGCGGCCATGCCGTCGAGGCAGGCGTGGTGCGCCTTTCCGAAAACCGCACTGCGCCCGCGCTCGAGGCCTTCGATCACGGTGTAATCCCATAGCGGGCGCGAGCGGTCGAGCAGCGGCGGGTAGAGCTGCTCGGCGAGCTGGGTCAGTTGTGTGAGCGAGCCCGGGGGCGGCAAGCGATCGAGGTGAACGTGGCGCCCGATGTCCACCGCCGAATCCGCGACCCAGACGGGATGATCGAGGCCGAGCGGCGTCGCATGCAGGTGCTCGTGCAGGTGCGGCAGCAGCGGAATCCGCTCCTGCAGATGCGCCCGGAAACTCTGGAAGAAATCGCCGCCGTCCACGGGCGGCTCGAAGATCTGGAGCGCGGCAGCGTGCATCGGAGCCGCCGCTGTTTCCGCGTAGAGAAAAGCGGCGTCGAGGCCGCGCAATCGACGCATGGGCATCCCCCGATCATTGGACGCGCGAGGCGCGATTCCTCACGCGCCAGGGCTCGGGCTCGAACTGAGCAAGCGGCGTGCCAGACGCCCAGGTCGTAACAAGTCACGGCGCATCGGAAGGACGGCACGCAGCCCCAGGCTGTGGCGCGAGGGCGCTGCGCTGCGCCCCGAGCCGCGCGATTCGCTGCGTCTTTGCGAGGGCACGCTGCGTGCAAGGTATTCGAGGCAGCAGTTCGAGCGGGAGGGGAGATCCATGCGCGGGACGAACGCACTCAGCGAGACGGCGCGGCAGCCCGCCGAGCACTTCGACGTTCTGATCGTCGGGGCAGGCATTTCCGGGGTTGGCGCTGCCTTTCACCTCACGAAGCAATGCCCGCGGACGAGCTTTGTCGTGCTCGAGGCGCTCGAAAGCTTCGGCGGCACCTGGCTCATGCACCGCTACCCGGGCATTCGCTCCGACAGCGATCTCTACACTTTCGGCTACCGCTTCAAGCCGTGGACGGGCGCGCCGATCGCGACCGCCGAACAGATTCGCCGCTACATGGGCGAAGTCATCGACGAGAACGACCTCGGGCGGCACATCCGTTACGGGCACAAGATCTCGTCGGCGCGTTGGTCGAGCGAAGACAAGCTCTGGACGCTCGAGGGCACGCGCACAGACAGCGGGGCGTCGGTCCGCTTCACCGCGAACTTCCTCTGGATGTGTCAGGGCTACTACCGCCACGCAGAGGGCTACACGCCCGAGTGGAAAGGCATGGAGAGCTACGAGGGCAAGATCGTTCACCCCCAGACTTGGCCAGAGGACCTGGATTACCGCGGCAAGAACGTCCTCGTAATCGGTTCCGGCGCCACGGCGGCGACGCTCGTGCCGGCGATCGCGGCGGACTGCGGCCACGTGACGCTGCTGCAGCGCTCGCCGACGTATTTCATTCCGGCGCGCAACGTGAACGAAGTCGCCGACATGTTGCGGGAGCTGAAGATCGACGAGGCTTGGATCCACGAGATCGTGCGCCGGAAGATCATGCATGAGCAGGCCGTGTTCACGCGCCGCGCGCTCGAAGAAGCGGACACGGTGAAGGAGGAGTTGCTCGCCGGGGTGCGCGCCTACCTCGGGCCCGACTACGACGTGAAGACGCACTTCACGCCGACGTATCGGCCTTGGCGGCAACGCATCGCCTTCGTTCCGGAAGGCGATCTCTTCCAGGGCATCAACGCCGGGCTGGCGACCGTGGTCACCGACGAGATCGACCGCTTCATCCCGAAAGGCATCCTGCTGAAGTCCGGCAGAGTGCTCGAAGCCGACATCATCATCACGGCCACGGGTTTCAACATCAGCGTGCTCGGCGACATCGCGTTCGCTGTCGACGGTAAGCCGCTCGACTTCAACGACACGGTCACCTACCGCGGCATGATGTTCACTGGCGTCCCGAACATGCTGTGGGTGTTCGGGTACTTCCGAGCCAGTTGGACGCTGCGGGTCGACTTGCTCGGCGACTTCGTGTGCCGGCTGCTGAATCGCATGCAGGAGAAGGGCGCGCGGAAAGTCACGGTCGCTCTCCGGCCCGAAGACGAGGACATGCCGCTGTTGCCCTGGATCGATCCGGAGAACTTCAACCCGGGCTACCTGATGCGCGCCATGCACCTGCTGCCGAAGCGCGGCGACAAGCCCGAGTGGCAGCACACGCAGGACTACTGGGCCGAGAAAGACGCTGTGCCCGCGATCGATCTCGAGGACAAGGCCTTCGTGTACGAGTAGTAAGTTCGCGCTCAGAACGTGATCGGGAGCGCCTCGAAGCCCTGTACGAACTCGGTGTTGAACCGGCGCGCCCGTGTTAGGTCCACGGAATACTTGGGCGCTTTCGCGAGGATCGCTTCGAGACAGAGCTTGCCTTCGAGGCGTGCGACGTGGGTGCCGAGGCAGGCGTGCTGGCCGGCGCCGAAGGACGCGATGCGCGGCGGCTTGCGCGAGATATCGAACACGTCGGGTCGCGCGAACTCGCGCTCATCGCGGTTCGCGGACGGATAG
>JANNDT010000030.1:0-20241 GCA_031387905.1 Deltaproteobacteria bacterium | reverse complement strand
GCCAGCGCGTCGTCGCACGCTTGCTCGGCGTACGGCACCACGACCAGCAACTGATGGACGG
Source organism: Deltaproteobacteria bacterium (assembly GCA_031387905.1). Taxonomy (GTDB): domain Bacteria; phylum Myxococcota_A; class UBA9160; order UBA9160; family UBA6930; genus VGRF01. The sequence goes on along the minus strand of JANNDT010000030.1, from coordinate 20,180 downwards.
TGCGATCGTGGTGGCCTCGGCGCTTCTGCCCGCGCACTTCGCGACGCTCGACGTCGAGAAGATCGCGGCGGTCGTCTCCGAGCACGGCGGGCCGACTTCTCACGGCGCGATCTTCGCGCGCGCCCTCGAGATCCCAGCGGTTACGGGCGTCGCCGGAATCCTCGCGGCCGCGCGCGCCGGCGAGATCGCCATCGTCGACGGCGACGCGGGCCGTCTGATCCTCTCGCCCGACGACGAGATGAAGAGCGCTTACTCGAAGGCGCAGCAGCGCGCGCTGGTCGCGAGCGAGCACCTCGACGCGCTGGCCGGGCGCCCGGCCGAAACGCGCGACGGCCATCGCGTGCGCCTCACCGCGAACGCAGGCCTGCTCTCGGATCTTCACCTCGTGGACAAACATGGCGCCGAGGGCATCGGCCTGTTCCGCACCGAGTTGCTCGCGCTCGTGCACCGCGGTTTCCCCACCGAGGAGGAGCAGGAGAAGCTGTACGAGCAGGTGGCCGCCGCGATGAAGCCCCGGCCAGTAACAATTCGCACGCTCGACCTGGGCGGCGACAAGGCGATTCCCGAACTCGCGCTCGAGGCCGAGGCGAACCCGCAGCTCGGCTGGCGCTCGATCCGGCTCTCACTCTCGCACCTCGACGCGTTCCGTGCGCAGCTGCGCGCGGTTCTGCGGGCCAGCGCTCACGGCAACGTGCGGCTCTTGATCCCGATGGTCTCGGCGATCGATGAGCTGCGCCGCGTGAAGGAACTCGTCGAGGAGACGAAAGCCGAACTCGCGCGCGCCGAAGTGCCGTTCGATCCGCGCATTCCGCTCGGCATCATGATCGAGGTGCCGTCCGTCGCCGTAATCGCCGACGTGTTCGCGCGCGAGTGCGACTTCTTCTCGATCGGCACCAACGATCTCACGCAGTACACGCTCGCCGTCGACCGCGGCAACGAGCGCGTCGCGCACCTCTACGACCCGCTCCACCCGGCGGTGCTCGCGCTGATCGACCGCAGCGTGCGCGCCGCGCGCAAAGCGGGCATCGCGATCTCGCTGTGCGGCGAGATGGCGAGCAGCCCGCTCGCGGTGCCGATCCTGGTGGGCCTCGGTCTCGGCGAGTTATCAGGCGTTGCGAGCCAAGTGCCGCTCGTCAAAGAAATCGTGCGCGCGCTCGACAGCCACACCGTCGCCGACGACGCGCGCCGCGCGCTCGAATCCGCGAGCGTCGCCGAAGTGCGCGCGATCGCCGCCGCGCGGCTCGCGGAAGCGGGCTTGCTCGAGCACCCGGACTTGGGCGAGTTCCTGCGCCGCATCGTGCAAGGCAACGGCGGCAGCGCGGGACGCTGAGCGAGGCGCAGGAGCGCTGGCGTTCGCTGCCGGCCGATTCGCCGCGCGACGTGTGGTTCGCCGCCCTGCGCGAGGCGGTTTCCAGTCACTACCTCGCGGAACCTGATAACCCGTTCCGCCAGTCCGGGCGAACCAGCGGCGCGGGTCGCTGGCAAGAAACTCGGCGCTGCATCGCCGATGCGATGCACCGCGGCGGCGATTTCCTCGATGTCGGCTGCGCGAACGGGCTGCTGCTCGAGAGCGTGATTGGCTGGGCGCGCGAGCGCAGCTTCACGCTCAAACCGCACGGCATCGACTTCGTGCCCGAACTCGTTGCGCTCGCGCAGCGCCGCTTCCCGAACGAGCGCGACTCGTTCTCGGTGGCGAACGCGTTCTATTGGGAGCCCACGCGCACGTACGATTTCGTGCGCACGAATCTCGAGTACACGCCGCGCGCGGACTGGGTCGAGTTCGCGCGCCGCCAGTTCGCGGCGGGTTCCGCCGGCGGACGCTTGATCCTCTGCCACTACCGGAACACGGGCGAAGCGGAGGCAGATGTCGCAGCGGTGTTGAGCGAGGCCGGCCTCGACGTGAGCGGCCGCAGCGCTGCACCGAACGTCGACGTGGCGTGGGCAGAGCGCACGCGAGTCCAGCTGCGGATCGAGCTGTCGCGAGCGCTGCGCGATCAAATCGAGCCGCTGCGAGCGCGCTGGAACCCCGAACGCGCATCCGACAATCCCGCGCACGTGACGCTGATCTATCACGACGAGGCGACCTCGGAAGCGCTTCTGCGCGCACGGATCGCCGCCGCCGCAATGGAGATCGCGCCGTTCGACCTGATGGTTGGCTCGCCGAGGCGCTTCGAGCCGCCGCTCGACGGGATCTATCTGGCGGCAGCGGATCCGTCGAACGCCGCTTCCCGGCGGCGCGCGCGAACGACGCATGGCGCGAACTCGCGAGACTTCAGCCGGCGGAACGCATGCGCGTCGAGTGCATCGCGCTCGTCAACGCCGCAAACGAAACGCTCGCGCGATTCGCGCTCACTGGCGGACAGAACTTCACGCCTCGCTGATTAGATCCACCACCAGCGCCGAATGATCGCTGCCCCGCACCGCGACTACCTGGACGTTCGCTGCGAGCACGCCGTTTCCAAATACGTGATCGATGCGCAGCGCGCGCGCGGAGCCGGGCCAGGGGCCCCAAGTGCGGCGCGGGCGAGCGCCGTGCGGGGCAGCGTGTTCGCTCGCCAGATCCGGGAGGCGCGCGGCGAGCGCGCGGTAGGCGGGCCAGAGCGGGGTCGCGTTGAAGTCGCCGCACACGACGCGCGGGGCGTCGGGCGTCGCATCGAGGTGTGGCAGCAGCGCGGCGAGCTGTGCGCGGCGCGTCGCGAATGCGCGCCACTGCGGAAACGTGTGCGGCGCTTGGATGTGCAGGTTCACGAGCTCGAGCGCGGCGCCGAGTTCGGGCCAGTCGTTAGGCGCGAGCGTGGCGATGCGCGCGTCGCGCCGCGGCAGCGTGAACCGGCTCACCGCGAGCGGGCGGCATGCGGCGATTCCCATGCCGTCGTAGTCGCGCTTCGTAGCACCCGGCTCGAGCTTGCCGTGTGGAAGCACACGCGCGATCGCTTCGGCCTGGCGCGCGCCTAATTCCTGGAAGCAGGCGATGTCGACGGCGAGCTCGCGCAGCAGCTCCGCGAACGTTTCCGGGTCGGCGCGGTCGGCGAACAAGTTCGCGGTGAGCAGGCGGATCGCGCCGCCGAGGCGAGCCGCAGTCATTCGCTCGCGAGCTGCTGTGCGGCTTCTCGGTCCAAGCGCTGCAGCTCCTCCGTGAGCCGCGCGCGCCAATCTTCGAGCGCTGCGGCGTCCGCACTTCTCGGAACTTCGAGCGGGTTTCCGTAGTGCAGCCGCACGCGCGCGAACGGCAGCGGCAGGAGCGCGCGGTCCCAGCTCCCGAGCCGGCGTGCGGGCGCGGCGGCGATGCCGAGCGGCACGAGTGGCGCGCCGGTGGCACTCGCCAGCGCGAGCACGCCGGACTTCGCCTCGAACGCGGGCCCGCGCGGCCCGTCGGGCAGCACGCCGCCGCTCTCGCCCGCGCGCACGCGCCGGATCATCTCGCGGAGGAGCGCGCTGCCACCGCGCGAACTCGAGCCGCGCGGCGCGTGCGCAAAGCCGAGGCGCAGGAGGGCGCCTTCCGCGAGATCGCCGTCGCGCGAGAGGCTGAGCGGCACCCAGAGCGCGCGGTCGCGCAGCGCGAAGGCGGCGACGATTAGGCCTTGGTGCCACGTCACCAGCACGAACGGCGCGCGAGCGGGTAGCGCGCCCGAGGCCTCGATGCGCCAACTCGCGCCGAGCGCGCGCAGAAGGAGCGCGGCGAGCGTGCCCGCGAGCGAGCGCAGTGCGCTCATCCCGCCACCGCGATTGTCGCGACGCCCGCGACGGTGAGCGCCGCGCCCGCGAGCCGCCGTGCGCTCGGCTGTTCGCCGAGGAAGCGCATCGCGAACAGCGCCGCGAATAACACCGAGAGCTGGCGAACCGCGACGACGTAACTCGCGGGCGCGGTTTGCAGCACGTGCAGGATCAAGCCGTAGCCGGCCAGGCCAGCAATTACGGAGAGCCCGACGCGCGCGGGGTCGCTGCGCGCGGCCTCGGCGAGCGCGCCCGCGCCGACGGCGCGCAGCGCGAGCGGCGTGCGCACCGACACGCTCGCGAGCGTGAGCAGCGCATACCACGCGAGCGGCGTCGGCAGCGCGCCGTGCCACGCGCCCGCGTGCAACTCCGCCATCGCGAACTTGTCGGCCAGCGAGTACGCGACCGTCGTCGCGAGCGTGAGCCACGCGTACACCAACTCCGGGGCGAACAGCTTTCGCAGCGAGAGTTCCCCGCCGTATACGAGCCAGACGCCGGCGACGACGATCGCGATGCCGAGCGCGCCGAGCGGCGTGACGACCTCGCCGAGAGGGATCGCGATCAGCGGCAGCAGCGCCGGCGTCGAGCGGATGATCGGGTAGACGCGTGTCAACTCGGCGCGCGTGTAAGCGAGGCTCATCCAGTAGCCGTAGAGGCCGTGCGCGAGGCCAGTCGCCGCGACGAGCACCCAAAGGGCGGGCGTGAAATCGGCGAAGTCGATGAAGGCGAGGGCCGCGAGCGCGAGCGGCACTTCGGCGAGCTGCTGCGCGGCGCCAAACGCGAGCGGGCTGCGCGCGCCCTTGATCGCGACGCTCCACACCGCGTGGAGCAGCGCGCTCACGAGCACTAGCGCGAGCTCGGTGGCGTTCACGGCGACGCATCATATAGGTGGCGCTGTGGCGATCCGCCTCCTCGAATGCTGCGCGCGCGCCGGGCACCGACAAACCTCCGTCGGCTCGATGACGACGCAAACCTGAGAGCCTATGGTGTCGCCCTCGGCGTCGGAGATTTCCCCAATGAGCGCAGCATTGTTGCCCGGACCGGCGCGCTCATCGCTCGCGCGCACGGCGGCGAATTACGTCGCGCTCACCAAGCCGCGCATTCTCCCGCTCGTGATCTTCACCGCGCTGCCCGTGCTCGGGATGGCGGGTTGGCCGCCCGTGCTGCACAGCGTCGGCATCCTCGCGGGGATTTCGCTCGCGGCCGCGGCGGCGAACGCGCTCAACATGTACATCGAGCGCGATCGCGATGCGCTGATGGAGCGCACGCGCACGCGCCCGCTGCCGGCCGCGGAGATCGCGCCTCAGGCTGCGCTCGTATTCGGTCTCGCACTCTCTGTGATCGCCACCGTCGCGCTGTTCGCGATCGCTGGCGCCCCCGCCGCGCTCCTCGGCGTCGCGAGCATCCTCTTCTACGTGTTCGTCTACACGATCTGGCTGAAGCCGCGCACCGCCTACAACGCCGTGATCGGCGGCGCGGCGGGCGCAGCGGCGCCCCTGATCGCAGACGCGGCAGTGAACGGCAGCGTCGGCTGGCCAGGCTTGTTGCTGTTCTCGATCGTGTTCTTCTGGCAACCGCCGCACGTCTGGGCGATCGCGTTGTATCGCAAGAGTGATTACGCGGCGGCCGGTATCCCGATGATGCCCGCGGTGGTCGGCGACGAGCGCACGCGCCGCCGCATGCTCTGGTACACGCTCGGCCTGCTGCCGGTGACGATCGCGCCGGCGCTGCTCGGCCTGCTCGGCCCGATCTATTGGGTCACCGCCACAGTGCTCGGCGCGTGGTTCGTCTGGGCCTGTGTGCAGTTGATCCGCGAGCGCACCGACGCTGCCGCGAAGCGCGTGTTCCGCGTCTCGCTCGCGTACCTCGCGCTGCTGGTTCTCGCGATGCTGGTGGATCTGATCGCGCCGAAGCTGATCGCGTAGCCAGGGCGCGGCCGTGGATTTATCCGGGCTGCCCGCGATCAACGCCTCGCTGAACACAGTCGCGACGGTGCTGCTGCTCTACGGCCGCGCGCTCGTGAAGCGTGGGCGCATCGACGCGCACCGCCGCGTGATGCTGTCGGCGTTCGCGGTCTCGAGCGTGTTCCTCGCGCTCTACGTCGCGCACAAAGCATCGCGCTCGTTCCAGAACACGACCTTCAATGCACACGGCATCGCGAAGGCCGCCTACCTCGCGCTGCTCGCGAGCCACGTCGTGCTCGCGATGCTGGTGCCGTTCCTCGCGCTCGCGCTGATTCGCTTCGGCCTGCGCGGCGAGATCGCGCGGCATCGCCGGCTCGCGCGCATCGCGTGGCCGATCTGGCTGTACGTCTCGATCACCGGCGTCGTGGTCTACGCGCTGCTCTACCACGTGAACCCGCTGCTTCAATGAGCGCGCGCGCGTGGCGCGATGCCTCGCCGCGAAGAGCCAACGCGACTCGCAATTTCTCGCGTGTTTTCGGCGCTCGGTCCCTTGAAAACCGAAGGCCACCCGCTCACACTGCGCGCCGCTTCTCGGCGGGCGCGCCGCTGTGATCCGATGAGTCCGCCGCGCGCGTCAGCCCCGCGAGAGCACGCGTGCAAGGACCCTCATGAACTCGATTCGTTCGCTGGCCGCTCGTCTGATTGCTGCGGCATTCCTCGTTACCCCCTCGCTCGCGGCCGCCCAGGGCGCGCAGCCCGATCTCGCGCGCGGCGAGGAGCTGTTCTCGCTGTGCGCGAAGTGCCATGGCGACGCAGCCGAGGGTAAGCAGAACATCGGCGCGCCGGCGATCGCTGGCTTGCCGGCTTGGTATGTGAAGGAACAGCTGCGCAAGTTCTCGGTGGGCCTGCGCGGCAAGCACTTCGACGACGCCGAAGGCCTGCGCATGCGGCCGATGTCGCTGTGGCTCACCGCAGGCCGCCACGCGAGCGGTGAACTCGAGAAGGAACGCGCAGCGTTCGTCGCCGAGGGCCGGCCTGAGAAGCTCGATCCGAACATCGAGAATGTGGCGGCGTTCGTTGCGAGCCTGCCGGCGACGAATCCGGCGGCGACGGTCACGGGTGGGGATCTCGCGAACGGCGAGGCGAACTGGGCGCTGTGCGGTTCGTGCCACGGCATGCGCGGCGAGGGCAGTGAGCCGCAAAGCGCGCCGCCCCTCGCCGGCCAGAGCGATTGGTACTTGCTCTCGTCGCTCAAGAAGTACAAGGCGATGACGCGCGGCTACGACGGCCCGAACGATCCGTTCGGCGCCACCATGGCCGGCATGTCGAACGTGCTCGCCGACGAGCAGGCGATGAAGGACGTAGTCGCCTTCAGCTCGACCCTGAAGAAGTAGGAGCCCCGAGCGATGTCGAAACAGCGAACGGCAGAGGGCACCGCTTCTTACTTGTTCTGGCTGACGCTGGCCGGCCTGTCGGCTTGGATCTCGGCCGCCTTCTACATCATTTTGAGCTGAGGTCCGAAAGTGGACATCTTCAATTTCACCAGACTCCCGGCGCTTTCGAGCTTCGCGACGCCAATCGACGACGTGATCGGCTGGGTCACGGTGATGGTCGGCTTCTGGTTCATTCTCACCGAGGCCGTGTTCTTCTACTTCATCTTCAAGTACCGGAAGCAGAACTCGCCGAGAGCGGCGTACATCACCGGCGAAGAGCCGGAGCTGTTCCGCTGGATCAGCCGCCCGCACGCTGCGGTACTGGTGTTCGACGTCTTCATCGTGGTGATCGGCGTGCGCGTGTGGCTCGACGTGAAACAGACGCTGCCGCCGGAGCCGGTGCCGCACGTGCGCGTGATCGCGCAGCAGTGGGCGTGGACCTTCGTGCACCCGGGGCCGGATGCTCAGCTCGGCACGGATGACGACATCAAGAGCGTCGACGACCTGCACATCCAGACGAACCAAAAATACATCTGGGAGCTCGAGGCCAAGGACGTCCTGCACAGCTTCTCGGTGCCGGCGATGCGCCTCAAGCAGGACGCCGTGCCCGGCCGCGTGATCAAGGGCTGGATGGATGCGAACGCCGCGGGCGTTTACGAGATCCAGTGCGTGGAGATCTGCGGTATCGGCCACGGCCTGATGCCCGGCAAGCTGTACGTCGAGGACGCGGCGCAGCACGCGGCCTGGATGCAGGCGCACACGCCCACCGCGCGAATCGCCGCGAACTAGTTAGGTCGAGGACACCATGGCCCACGCAGTCGACCACGCTCCCGCCCACGACGACGCCCACGGTCATCACGAGCAGAGCTTCTTCATGACGTATCTGTGGTCGACCGACCACAAGATGATCGCCAAGCAGTACATGTTCACCGGCATGTTCATGGCGCTGATCGGCGGCTTCTTCGCCTACGCGTTCCGCATGCAGAACGCGTTCCCCGGCATGCATGTGCCGGGCTTCGGCATGGTGACGCCGAGCGACTACAACATGCTCGTCACCAATCACGGCACGATCATGATCTTCTGGGTGGCGATGCCAGTGCTGGTCGCAGCGTTCGGGAACTTCTTGATCCCGCTGATGGTCGGCTGCGACGACATGGTGTTCCCGAAGCTGAACCGGCTCTCGTATCAGATCTTTCTGTTGTCGGCGATCGTCCTAATCGCTGGCTTCTTCGTACCCGGCGGCGGCTTCGGCGGCGCCTGGACGGCTTACCCGCCGCTCTCGGCGGTCGGCAACTACAACCTGACGCCAGCGGGCTCGACGTTCTGGGTGCTCGCTGTCGCGCTCGAGTTCGTGGCGTTTCTGTTGGGCGGCATCAACTTCATCACGACCTCGATGAACTCGCGCGCGCCCGGCATGAAGCTCTACGACATTCCGATCGTGGTCTGGACGATCGTGATCGCGAGCATTCTGTTCATGTGCTCGGTCGGCCCGCTGATTGCCGGCGCGATCATGCTGCTGTTCGACCAAAACCTCGGCACTGGCTTCTTCAACCCCGCAATGGGCGGCGACCCAGTGCTCTGGCAGCACCTGTTCTGGTTCTTCGGACACCCCGAGGTGTACGTCGTGCTGCTGCCGACGCTCGGCATGGTCGCCGAGATCATCTGCGTCTTCGCGCGCAAGAAGCTGTTCGCGTACCAGACGGTGCTCTACACGATGTTCGGCACCGGCATTCTGAGCTTCACGGTCTGGGCGCATCACCAGTTCATCAGTGGCATAGACCCGCGCATGGCAAATGTCTTCACGATCACCACGCTTTTGATCTCGGTGCCGATCGCGGAGATGTTGTTCGTCTACATCGCGACGCTGTACAAGGGCTCGATCACGCTCTCGACGCCGATGCTGTGGGCGCTCGGGTTCATCGCGACGTTCCTGATCGGCGGCGTGACCGGCATCTATCTCGGCACCGCCGGCTCGGACGTGTACTTCCACGACACCTACTTCGTGCTCGCCCACTTCCATTACACGTTCTTCCCGATCGCGATCATCGGAACCTTCGCGGGCGTCACGCACTGGTTCCCGAAGATGTTCGGGCGGATGCTCGACGAGACGCTAGGCAAGCTTCACTTCTGGCTGACGATCATCCCGTTCAACTGCATCTTCATCCCGCTCTTCTTCCTCGGCCTGTGGGGCGAGCACCGCCGCATCTACAGCTACGAGTTGTTCGACGAGCTCTGGAAGTATCAGGGCATCCGGCAGTTCGCGACGGTGTCGCTGCTCGTCATGCTCGCCGCGCAGGTCATCTTCATCTTCAACTTCTTCAAGAGCCTGCGCAGCGGCGCGATCGCGAGCCCGAACCCGTACAACGCCAACACGCTCGAGTGGCAGTGCCCGTCGCCGCCGCCGCACGGCAACTTCGCCGAACTGCCGACCGTGTACCGCGGCCCGTACGAATACAGCCATCCCGACCGCAAGGAAGATTTCTGGCCGCAAAACTCGCCGGCTTGAAGAGAGCGGCTGAAAGCTCGCGGGTCTCACGACCCGAAGTAGTTATGGAGAGCTAGATCCGATGACACCGATTGCAACGTCGCGCAGCACCGCCGGGCTTCCCACCGGTACGCTCGGGGTGTGGTGGCTGCTGGCCTCCGAGATCGTGATCTTCGGCGGCGTCCTGTGCTCGTACATCATGCACCGCCTCTCCCATGACTGGTGGGCGGTAGAAGCAGCGAACACGAACGTCTACATCGGGCTCTGGAACACGTTCGTGCTGCTGACGTCGAGCTTGTTCGCGGTGCTCGCGCACTCGGCAGCGCAGCAAGGCGATGGCAAGCTCGCCGCGCGCCGGCTCTGGTACACGATCGGCGGCGGCGCGGTGTTCCTGATCACTAAGGGCTTCGAGTGGCGGATGGAGATCAGCCACGGCATGACGATCTCGTCGAGCAGTTTCTGGTCGTTCTACTACACCGCCGCAGGCATCCACGCCTCGCACGTGATCGCCGGCATGATCGCGATGGCCGTCGTTGCGATGGACGCCGCCAAGGGAAAGTTCCTGCACCGCGTCGAGAACGCCGGGATCTACTGGCACTTCGTCGACCTCGTCTGGATCTTCCTCTTCCCGCTCCTCTACATCGCGAAGTGAGTGACGCCATGTCTGACCACGCACAGGCTGCGCACGCGGACCACGGCGACCCCGCGGCGCACGAAGCGCACTACAAGAAGATCTGGGTGATCCTGCTGGTGCTGCTGCTGATCAGCTTCGCGGGCCCGTTCGTCGGCATCCGCGTCGTCACGATGGTCACGGCCTTCGGCATCGCGGTCGTGAAGGCATGGCTGGTCGCGAAGCACTTCATGCACGTCACGCTGCAGCCCAAGTTCGTGATGTACCTGATGGGCACCTGCCTCGTGTTCATGCTGCTCTTCTTCGCGGGCACCGCGCCCGACGTGATGGAGCACGAGGGCGCGAACTGGAAGAAGAGGGACCCGGACGCGGGCCGGCCAGAGCGCGTCCTACACCCAGAAGCTCACGGCGCTCACCACGAGTAGCCGCGGCCTTCTCCCCCGGGAGGCCTACAACATGCAGAGCCGCACCGGCGTTCCGCTGCGAGTGATTACGGATCCGCGGCCCGCTCCCGCGCTGCCGAGCGCAGTGCTCGGAGTCAGCCTCTTCGTCTTCAGCGAGGCGATGCTGTTCGCGGGATTGATCAGCGCGTTCGCGATCACGCGCGCCTCTTCGCTGCTCGGCTGGCCGCCGCCCGGGCAGCCGCGGCTGCCCGCCGAGGCGACCGCGCTCAACACGCTCGCACTGCTCGCCTCCGGGCTGGTGCTCTGGTACGCGGGGCGCGCGCACGCGAAGGATCGGCGCAGCGCTGCGACACCGATGCTGGTTGCACTGGGGCTCGCCGCGTTCTTCGTGCTCTTCCAGGGCTACGAGTGGCTGCAGCTGCTTGGCGAGGGGCTCACGCTCACCTCGAGCCAGCACGGCAGCTTCTTCTACCTCATCATCGGCATCCACGCGCTGCACTGCCTCGCGGCGATCGCCGCGCTCGCCTGGCTGTATCGCCGCCTGACTCGCGGTGTGCTCGCCGCGAGCACCTTCCAAGCCGTGCGCGTGTTCTGGTATTTCGTGGTCGGGCTCTGGCCGCTGCTCTACTGGCGGGTGTACTGGTGAGCATGAAGCGCATCGCCGCCGCCATCGCGTTCGCCGCCGCGACGCTGCCCGCGCAGCAAGCCGTCGCCTGCGCCGTCTGCTTCTCAGGCCGCGACGAGAGCCGCGTCGCCTATCTGCTGACCGCGATCTTCATGACGGTCATCCCGATCGCCACGCTCGCCGTCGGGATCTATTGGGTCGTGAAGAAAGCCACGGCTGCGGACTCCGCGCCTCGGCGCTGAAGGCAGTCCGCGTTCAGGGTTTCTTGACCCAGCCGCTGCCCGCGTTGATCCACTCGCCCGCCGGCCGGCTCGCGATCAACTTCTCGCCCATCAACGCCGCGACCGCTTCTAGCGGAGCGCCCGTCTTCTTGGCGATGTCTTCATACGCCGCGCGCCGTTTCGCGTTGATCTCCGCCGCGAGCTTTACGATCTCTGCAGAGGGAGAGTCCTTCACCGCGGCGACGTAGCCGTCCGAGCGCTCGCCAAGCGCACCCTTCGCGCGCGCCTCATCGAGGTCGAGCGCGAACGCGGGCAGCGCGATCGCCAGGATCAGTGCAGTCAGCCAACTCCAGCGTGCCTTCTTGTGCATTTGCATCTCCTTAAAAAATGCCCGGCTCGGCCTTGAACAGGTCATCGAGTTCCTTGTCCACCTTGATGCGGATCTCGTGCTCGATCTTGATGTTGAGGTTGATCGTGATCGGTTCCTCGGCCTTGATGTTCACGGTGTGTGTGCAGCCCGCGAGTGACCCCGCCAAAACTGCCGTCGCCAGTGCTCGTCTCATTCCTTCTCCCCGCCGAAGTAGCGTTTCACTTGCCCTTCGATTTCTTCGGGAACGCTGGCTGCGACCATGCCCGCCTTCAGCAGGCTGCCGATCGGAGCATCGACGTTCACGTTCAGTACGACGGGCCGCCCCTTCTGATAATTCGGATTGCGCCCGCGAATGTGCATCTTCACGTCCATCCTATCGGAGGCGTCCCCGTTCAAGGTGAGGGTGAGTTCTTCGTAGTGCAGATCGGCGAGCGCGCCGAGCACCGGCGCGACGGTCGGCTGCTTCTTCGCGAGCGCGGCGCCGCTCTCGCCGGATGTGAAGCGGATTACGCCGGTCTCGGTCGCGCGCAGCTCGCCGTTGCGCACGAACATTCGCGCGCCGCGCTGCTCCACGGGAATCACGCCCGCGAGCACGCCGGTGCCCGCGAGCCCGTCGAGGTCGAGCGCGGCGAGTAGTTCTGCAACCGAGATGCCCTCGGCGCGCAGCACGAGGTCGCGTTCTTCGACGTCGATCGGGAAATTGCCAGTGAGGCTGAGCTTTCCGCCCGCGAGGCTGAACGCAGCGAGTTCGACCGCGAGCACGCCGTCTCGCAGCAGCTCGAAGCGAACGCTGCCATTCGCGAGCGGGAGCGGGCCGTCGAACGTCTTCATCCACAGCGTCTGGCCGGGCGGCGTCAGCAGCGGCTCGGGACCGATCGCCGAGATCACGCCGGTAAGCCCGCGAACCGCGCCGTACTCGGTCTCGAGGTCCGTTCCGTTGAACGCGATCACAGCGCTCGCGGCAAGCACGCCGTTTTCGTAGGACGCGAGCGCCTCGCCGCCGACGTTGCCTTTCGCACGTTCGATGACTCCATCGAGCCACGGGAAGACGCGCTGCGGCTGGCGCGTCTTCGGCGCGAGATCGGTCTCGGCCAGCACGATCTTCAGTTCCAGACGCGCCGCCGCAGGTTCGAGCGCGCCCGTGAGATCGAAGACGAGGCCGTCGCCCGGCGTGCGCGCCTCGCCCACGAGCGCGAGCCGTTCGAGCGGGCCTGATAACTGCGCCTTCACGCGCAGCGGCGCGATCAGCGCGGGCTTCGAGAGCTCGGTCAGCTTGGCCACGGTGACGCTCGCTTCGAGTCTCTCTTCCGCGTAACGCGCGTCGATCGCGATCTGCTCGAAGCGCGCGAGCTCGGGCGCGAGGCCGCGCGGCATCTCGATCTGGGCGGTGACTACGCCGCCCGCGTGCTTGACGCGCAGCGAGGCGCTCGGGAAGCGCGCGAGATCGGGCAACTCGATCTCGCGCAGCGCGATCTCGGCCTCGGCGCTCTCACCGCGCAGCCGCGCCGTTACTTCGACGTTCGCCGCGCTGCCGACATCGATCCCCTCGACGCCCGTCGCCGTGAGCGTGACATCCGCGCTGATGGCGCCCGCGGCATCGCGCGTCGCGGTTCCTTGCACGGCGATCGGCGCCGCCGTTCGCACCGAGAGCGCCGCCGCATCGGGCAGCGCGCTGCCCGCGAACTCGATCTGCGGCACCGCGAACGTGCCGAGGACGCGCACCTGCCCTTCGGCGCTGCCCCAAGGTGTTACGCCGCGCAGCGCTCCCGCCGCGGCGATTTCTTGCGACGCGAGCCCGAGCGTCCCGCCGCCGCCGAAATCGAGCGCGCCTTGCGGCGACTCGCCGTGCAGCGAGAACGTCGCGCGCACGAGGTCGCCCTCGGGCATGGCGTTGCCCTCCGCGCGCAGTCTGAGCGCGCCCTGTGGCGAATCGATTACGGCGCTCGCGTCGGCGAGCACCGCCTCCGCGAACGGCAGCGCGAGCGTGGCGCTGCTCGCGCTCGCATCGCCCGCCAGCAGCGCATCGAGCGCGCCGAGGTGGACGCCCGCTTCGTCGAGGTGCGCGCGCAGGCGCACGCCGCGCACCTCGACGCGGTCGAGGCGCCGCGCGCGCAGGCCCGCGTACGACCAGGCGAGCGCGATGCGCTCTGCCGCGAAATCTGGCGCCGCCTGCGCGCCGAGTTTGACGCCCGCAATCTCCGCGCCTCGGAGATCGAGGCGCACGATGCGCAACTGCGCAGGCACGCCGCGCGCGCTGAGTTCGCGCAGCGCGAGCCACTCCGCGAGCGCGGTGCGCTTCGCCCACGCGACGCCCGCGGCGAGCGCGAGCGTCGCGAGCAGCCCGAAGAGCGCGAACGCGAGCGTGCGCGCGCGGCGCGAGGCCAAGCGCGCGCTACCCGACCACGTTTACGAGCCGGCCCGCGATCACGATCACTCTCTTCGGTTCGCGCCCCGCGAGGTGCTTCTGCACGTTTGGTGCCGCCAGCGCGGCTGCGCGGATCGAGTCTTCACTCGCGCCCGCCGCGATCTCGATCTGGTCGCGCAGCTTCCCGTTCACCTGCACCGGCAGCGAGATCGTGTCCGCGACGAGCAGCTTCTCGTCCGCAACGGGCCAGCTCGCGAGCGTCACCTCGCGCGCATTGCCGAGGCGCTCCCAGAGTTCCTCGGCGAGATGCGGCGCGAACGGCGAGAGCATGCGCAGGAACGCCTCACCCGCCTCGCGCGGCAGCGGCGCGTCCTTCGCGATGTCGCGCACCCAGACCATCAGTTTCGAGATCGCGGTGTTGGGCTGCACCGCCTCCATGTCGGCCGTAACACCCGCGATGGTCTGCGCAGTCAGCCGCGCCTGCTCGCGCGTGCCCGCGCCCGGAGCGAGCGCTCGCGTCGGTTCGCCGGGCGCATCCTCTTCCACGAACAGCCGCCAGGCGCGCTGCAAGAAGCGGAAGCAGCCAGGGATGCCTTCCGTCGACCACGGCGCGCCCTTTTCGAGCGGGCCCATGAACAGCTCGTAGAGCCGCATCGCATCCGCGCCGAACTCCGCAATCACTTCGTCGGGCGAGACGACGTTACCGCGGCTCTTCGACATCTTCTCGATCACTTCCTCGAGCGGAAGATCGTCGAGCGCCGGGTGCAGCGGCGTTCCATCGGCGGCGCGCCGGACCTCGTGGGACTTGACCCAGCGCTCCTTCAACTCTTGGCCCGTCGCCGCCGAAAGCGCGCGCTCCCCATCGAGGCGCACCGCCGAGGCCGCGTACGCGCGCGGTTTCGCATTCGGGTCGTCGCTCAGGTTGTCGTCATAATACCTGTAGCTGTAGCCGAGGATCATGCCGGGGTTGAGCAGCTTCGTGAACGGCTCCTTGGTGTGAACGAGCCCTGCGTCGTAGAGCACCTTGTGCCAGAAGCGCGCATACAACAGATGGAGCACCGCGTGCTCCGCGCCGCCGACGTACAGGTCGACGGGCATCCAGTAGCGCTCCGCTGCCTGCGACCACGCCTCACGGTTGTTATGGGGATCGCAGAAGCGCAGGTAGTACCAGCAGCTGCCCGCCCACTGCGGCATCGTGTTCGGGTCGCGTTGCGCGGGCTTGCCGGTGACCGCGTCGCTCGTCGCGACCCAATGCTTCGCGCGCGAGAGCGGCGTCTCGAACTCGCCAGTCGGCCGGTAATCGTCGAGGTCGGGGAGCATTACGGGGAGATCGCTCTCGGGCACGAGCTTCGTGGTGCCGTCTTCGAGATGAATCACCGGGTAAGGCTCGCCCCAATAACGCTGCCGGCTGAACAGCCAGTCGCGCAGTTTGTACGAGATGGTGCCTTCACCGAGGCCTTTCTCGGCGAGCCACGCCGTGATTCGCTGCTTCGCGCCTCCGGTCGCGAGCCCGTCGAGGAAGCCAGAGTTCACCGCCTCGCCATCGCCCGTGTAGGCAGCTTTCGCGACGTCGCCGCCGCGCACGACCTCGAGGATCGGCAACGAGAACTTTCGCGCGAACGCCCAGTCGCGTTCGTCGTGCCCCGGCACCCCCATGATCGCGCCGGTGCCGTAGCTCGCGAGCACGTAGTCCGCGATCCACACCGGAATGCGCGCGCCGTTCACCGGGTTCGTGGCGTACGCGCCGGTGAACGCGCCTGTCTTGTCGTCGGCGTCCGCCATGCGCGCTCGCTCGCTTTTGCGCGCCGCCTCCGCCACAACCGCGGCGATCGCCGCGCGCTGCGCCGGCGCCGTGATCTCCTTAACAAGCGGGTGCTCGGGTGCGAGCACCATGTACGTGGCTCCGAACAGCGTGTCGGGCCGCGTCGTGAACACCTCGATCGACGAGTCGGGGAACTCCGCGAGCGCGAAGCGCACGCGCGCGCCCTCGGATCGCCCGATCCAGTCGCGCTGCATCTTCTTGATGTTCTCGGGCCAGTCGAGCTCGTCGAGATCGCTGAGCAGCCGCTCGGCATAACTCGTGATGCGCAGCATCCACTGCCGCATCGGCATGCGCACGACCGGGTGGCCGCCGCGTTCGCTCTTGCCGTCGATCACTTCTTCGTTCGCGAGCACCGTGCCGAGAGCGGGGCACCAGTTCACCGGCACTTCCGCCAAGTAGGCGAGGCCGCGCTCGTAGAGTTTCGAGAAGATCCACTGCGTCCACCGGTAATAACCGGGGTCGGTGGTGTCGATCTCGCGGCTCCAGTCGTAGGAGAGCCCGAGGTTCTCGAGCTGGCGCCGATAATTCTCGGTGTTCTTCTTAGTCGTGGTGCGCGGATGCGTGCCGGTCTGGATCGCGTGCTGCTCGGCCGGCAGGCCGAACGCATCCCAGCCCATCGGGTGCAGCACGTTGAAGCCGCGCATGCGCTTGAACCGCGAGATCGCGTCGGTCGAGATGTACCCCTTCGGATGGCCGACGTGGAGCCCTTCGCTCGACGGATACGGAAACATGTCGAGCACGTAGTACTTGGGCTTCGCGAGGTCGATCTCGACGCGGAACGTCTGCCGCTCGGCCCACAGGCGCTGCCAACGCGTCTCGATCGCTCTCGGGTGGTACGACATGGCGGGCCAAGTTGCCCGCAGCGATCCACAGCGTCAACGGGACGCGCGCGCGACTGCGCGAACCCGGGCACCTCGGAGCCACGAGTAGGGTGGCCACTGTTCGGCTTCCCTCGGCTTCGCCTCGCTGCGCGCGGCGAAACTCCGCTTGCATCGCTACCAAGTCGCTCGATGGCGCGCAGCGGCGACGAACAGATCGAAATCTTTCTGCTCTCGGACGGCACCGGCGAAACCGGCACGCATGCGGTGCGCGCTGCGGCCACGCAGTTCCAACGCCGCTTCCGGCTGCGCACGTTTGCCGAGACGCGTCACGATTCTCAGGCGCGGCGCATTATGGAGCGCGCCAAAGAAGCGAGCGCGCTGGTCGTGTTCACGCTGGTGAACGACCGGCTCAAGGATTCCGTGCGCGCGATGGCGGTCGAGATGGGCGTGCCGGCGGTCGACCTGCTCGGGCCGCTGATTTCCGCGATGTCGCACCACTACGCGCTTTCTCCCCAACACTTGGTTGGCGTGCTGCACGGCTTCGGCGATGAGTATTTCCGGCGCGTCGAGGCGGTGGAGTTCGCGGTGCGTCACGACGACGGCGCGAACCTGCACACGCTGCATCAGGCGGACATCGTGCTGGCTGGCGTCTCGCGCACCTCGAAGACGCCGCTCTCGATGTATCTGGCGCAGCGCGGTTACAAGACAGGCAACGTGCCGATCGTTCCGGACATCGAGCCGCCGCGCGAACTTCTCGAAGTGGACGCGCGCAAGGTGATCGGCCTCGTGATCGACCCGAATCCGCTGCTCGAGATTCGGCGCGCGCGGATTCGTCAGCTTCAGGCGTCGCCGTACATCACGTATGCGGATCCGGATGCGATTGCAGAGGAGTTGCAGCGCGCGCGGCGCCTGTTTAATTCGCGGCAGTGGCGGACGGTGAATACGACGGGGAAAGCCATTGAAGAGAATGCCGCGCGGATTTTGGAGCTGATGTACGGGAGTGCGGCCTGAGGGCCGATCTAGTTGCGACGCTGCGCGCGCGGGCGGGCCGGCTGCGGCTCATGGCTCACTCGGGCCTTGACGGGAAGTGGCGTTGGCTCGCGCGCGGGCTTGGCATTGAAGGCGTGGCGGAGTGTTGGGCCCTCGCTCCGCTTTACTTCGCCGCAGCCGGCCCGCCCGCGCGCGCAGCTCTTCGGTGCTGTTGCGGCGCTGCATTCGGCGTCGGCGTGCGGGGTTGGGGGGGGGGTGGGGGAGTGAAGAAGTGACGAGTCGGCCGTATGTGTTCGCCACACGGGAGTTGCCTGGTGCGCCGTGGGATTTGGTGCGCGAGGTGGCGGAGTTGCGGGTTTGGGAGGGGGCGGACGCGCCGCCGCGGGAGGTGTTGCTGTCCGAGGCGGCGCGGGCGGAGGGGTTGATCGTCGCGTTTGTGGATCGCGTGGATGCGGAGTTGTTGGGGGCGGCGCCGCGGCTGCGGGTGGTTTCGACTTGTTCGGTGGGCGTGGATCACGTCGATCTCGCGGCGGCTTCGGCTCGCGGGATTGCGGTGGGACATACGCCGGGCGTGTTGACGGAGGCGACGGCGGATTTGGCGTTTGCGCTGCTCTTGGCGGCGGCGAGGCGAATTCCGGAGGCGGACCGCTTCGTGCGCGAGGGCCGCTGGGTAAAAGCCTGGGAGCCGAGCTTGTTGTTGGGAAAGGAGCTGGCGGGCGCGACGCTCGGCGTGGTCGGGCTCGGCGCGATTGGCGCGGCGGTGGCGCGGCGCGCGCAAGGCTTCGGGATGCGCGTGCTCGGCTGGTCGCGCAGTGGGCGTGCTGCGCCAGGTGTTACGGGGGTATGCGATCTCGGCGAGCTGCTCGCGGCTGCGGATTTCGTGAGCGTGCACGTCGCGCGCACGCCGGAGACGCTCGGCCTGATCGGCGCTCGCGCGCTCGCGCGCATGCGACGCGGCGCGATTCTGGTGAACACGGCGCGCGGCGGCATCGTCGACGAGGACGCGCTGTGCGCGGCGCTCGCGAGCGGGCACCTGAGCGCGGCGGCGCTGGACGTGTTCGCGAGCGAGCCGCTGCCCGCAGCCAGCCCGCTGCTCGCGGCGCCAAATCTCGTGTTATCGCCGCACCTCGGCAGCGCGACGTTCGCGACGCGCGCGCGCATGGCGGAGCTGTGCGTGAGGAATCTCATCGCCGGGCTGCGCGGGGAGGCGCTGCCGCGCTGTGCGAACGACGTGCGACTCGCCGCTCGTTCCTGAGAACTCAGCTCGCTTCGGCTGAATCCACCGCGTCTTGGCGCGCGGCCTCGAGCACGCGCGCCATCGCGGCGTCGAACGCGACGAGCACGACATCGCGCAGCTGCTCCGTGCCCGCGAGCGTCTGCGCGATCGTCGTCGCGGCAATCTTGGCGGCGCGCTCGACTGGGAATCGATAGACGCCGCAGCTGATCGCGGGGAAGGCGATCGACTCGATACCGTGGTCGAGCGCCAATCGCAGCGAGTTCCGATAACAAGAGCCAAGCAAGTCGGCCTCGCGCGCGCCGCCGCCATGCCAGATTGGGCCGACAGTGTGAATCACCTGCTTCGCGGGCAGCCGGAAGCCGGGCGTGATGCGCGCCTCGCCGGTTGGGCAGCGCACGCCGGGCCGCACTTCCGCGATCTGCTGGCAGGCCGTGCGGAGTTCGCGACCCGCAGCGCGGTGAATCGCGCCGTCCACTCCGCCGCCGCCGAGCATGAGTTCATTCGCGGCGTTCACGATCGCATCGAGCGCGAGCGTCGTGATGTCGGCCTCGAGCACGCGGACGCGCTGCGGCACGCGGCTACTCCAGAGGTTGCGAGGCGGCTTCCGCGCAGCGCGTCAGCCACGCGCGCGGCGAGACCGCGTGCGCGCCGAAGCGCCGCGCGCGGTCCTTCACCGGGCGGTCTCCCGTAACAACCGCGACGCCGCCTGGATCGGGCGCCGCGCGCATCGTCTTGAGAATCCATTCATCGGCGTCGGGCGCGAACACGACGCGCAGGAGCGCGTCCTCGGGCTCGGCTTCCGTACCGGCCGGTTGGTTGCCGTCGAACACCACGCACACACGCTCGCCCCGCGCGGTGAGCTTTTCCGCTTCCGCGATCACCAGCCGCCGCCGTTCCTCGGTCCACCAGGCTTTGCGGTCGCGGCCGCGCAGGAGGTGCGCGTGCAGCACGTTGAAGCCGTCGACGAGCCACTGCGCGATCGCGGGCAGGGCGTCGCCGACGGCTTTCGCGTCGCTCTCGGGTGCGGTCGGCTCGGGTGAATCGCCCATCGCGGCGGAGCCTAATTCGCCCCGCGCGCCTCCGCGAGCGCCGCCGCGATCTCCGCTGCGAAGACTGCGCCGAGATCGCGCAGCTTCACTTCGCCGATGCCGCGAATGC
>JANNDT010000007.1:0-1930 GCA_031387905.1 Deltaproteobacteria bacterium | reverse complement strand
CTCGGCCCAGAAGTCGATCACGATCGGCAGGTCCGATTTCAGCACCTCGGCTTCGAAGGTCGCGTCGGTCACGTCGATGATGCCTGCCATGTGCTCTCTCCTGTTGGATCGCTGATTCGCGGATCGCGGCGGAACGTGGCAAACGATTCTCGCGCGCGCTCGCATTTGCAGCGACGTCAGCGCAGCCACACGCGCGCCGCAAGCAACTTGCTGGCGAGCGCGCGATACACGCGCCCGATAGCAGCGGCGAAACGCGATCGTTAAGCTGCAACGTCTTCGATCCTCTCGATTTCGCTCGGGTTTTCGCGCTGTGTCGCGCCCGGGCCCCACTGAGGCTCGGCTGCATGAGCGTCCGCATCACGCTGAAAGAAGGCGACATCGCGAGCGAGGCGGCCGACGCCATCGTGGCCGCCGGCAACAGCCCGGTCACGGGCACGGACAATCTCGCTGCGCGCCTCGTGATCCGCGCCGCCGCAGCGCCGCCGGGTGACGTGGTGACCGAGGGGAGTGTGCGCAGCGCGATGCGCAGCGCGCTCGAACGGGCGCGCGAACTCGGCGTGAAGACGCTCGCGGTGCCGGCGCTCGGCGCAGGCAGCGGTGGCTTCTCGCTGCAGCGCTGCGCTGAGGTCCTGATCGACGAGGCGCGCGTGCATGCCGCCACCGAGACGACGCTCGAGGAGATTCGCTTCGTGCTGCTCGGCGAGCCCGTCTATCGCATGTTCGAGATGGTGAACGACGCCTCGCGGGTCGCCGATCAGATGGCGAGGCTGCGCCAGCGCGTGCGGCCAGCAAACTAGGGAGCGGCTTGGCGTACGCACTCCACAATGCGACTGCCGCGGCGTATCTGCTCGCCGCGCTCGCGGCCGTGGCCGGGCTCGGCCTCGGGTTGCGCTCATTGCAGCACGCCGGAGTCGCGCTGCTCGCAGGCGGCGCAGCCGCACACGCCGCTGCGTTCTGGCGACTGCACACGCTCGTACCCACACCATCGCTGACCGAGCCACCGCTCGCGGCTTCCCTAATGGCCTGGCTCGCGGTCGTTTCGTTCTTGCTACTGCTCGCGCGCGTGCGCAGCCTCGCGCTCTCCGCGCTGGTCGCGCCTGGCGCATTCCTCGGCGCATTCGCCGGCGCGCTCTGGCTGCGCGTGCGCGTTGGCGGCGCGCACGAGCTGCACCCGCTCCTCGCGCACTTGCACGTCGTGCTCGCCAGCGCGGGCTTTGCATTGTTGGGGGTCGCGGGCGCAGCGGGCGTGCTCTACCTCGCGCACCACCGCAGCATCAAGGCGAAGCGCTCGCCGCACTCGGCGCTGCCCTCGCTCGAGGCGCTCGATCGCGCGAACACCGCGGCGCTCGCGCTCGGCTTCACGCTGCTCTCGCTCGGCGTGCTCTCCGGCGTGCTGTGGGTGCTCGAGAGCGAAGGCCGCTTCTGGCCCGGCGGCGTGCACGCGAACGCCACGCTCGCGGCCTGGGCGCTCTACGCCGTGGTCGCGGTGCTGCGCTTCGGTCTGCACGAGAGCGCGCGCCGCGCGGCGCTGCAGTCCGCGTTCGGCTTCGCGCTCTTGCTGGTCAGCGTGCTCGGCCTGCGGGTGCTGCCGTGAACCTGTTATTGCTGGGGATCAGCCACCGCACTGCGCCACTCGATCTGCGCGAGCGCTACGCGGTCGACGACGCGGCGCCGGCGCTCGGAAAGCTCGTGCGCAGCGCGGAGATCGACGAGGCCGTGGTGCTCTCGACCTGCAACCGCGTCGAGGTGCTGGTCGCGACGAGGGATCTCGAATCTGCGCGCGTGCGCATGCGCTCGTTCTTCGAGCGCGAGCTCGCGCCGGAGGAGGCGCCGCGGGCTGCGGAGCTCGACGGCGCGCTCTACGAGCTGCACGACTCCGCCGCGGTCCGCCACCTGTTTCGCGTGGCGTGCTCCGCGGATTCTCAGGTGG
>JANNDT010000552.1:0-2375 GCA_031387905.1 Deltaproteobacteria bacterium | reverse complement strand
CGCGCTCGCGAGCGCACTCGGCGCGCAGAGCCAGGCGATGTGCGCGCTCAGCTGCGGCTACGCCTCGGGCTGGTTGTCAGGACTTTTCGACGCCGACCTGTTCGCACGCGAGAGCTGTTGCGCTGCAGCCGGCGGCGCCCGCTGCGAGTTCGAAGCGCGCACGCCGGAAGACTGGGCCGCAGCTGGCGACGCCGACAACGAGGACCTCGCGCGCCTCCCGTTCTCGCCGCTGCGGGACCTCGTGGCGCGGCAGCTCGCCTCGCAGGCGGCCAAGGACGACGACGCCGACAGCGCCAGCATCGAGCGCGGCGCGCCCATCATTCACGTCTGGGGCCCGGTGATGGTGATTCCGTACGCGGGCGCCGACGAGACGATCGCGGGCCTCGACCTAATTCGCCGCGACGCTGGCGCGCGCGATGTGCGCGTCGTCGTGATCGACCTCGCGGGCGCGATCATCGACGAGAGCTTCGGCGCACTCGAACTCGAGCGCGTGCTCGAATCCATCGAGCGCCTCGGCGCGGAGCCGATCCTGACTGGCATCTCGCCGCTCTCGGAGCGCACCGTCGCCGGGCTCGAAGTCTCACACCTCGTGGTGCGCAAGGATCTGCCCGCGGCGATCGCCGCGGCGTTCCAGATCGCCGACGCGATGAAGCGCGCGATCTAGCTGGCGGCGCTTCGCGCAGCCGGTCAAGTCGGCGTGCGCACCACCCGAAACCGCTCCCGTGGGGAACCTCGCCGAGACGCCGCTGCCGACCTTGTTGTTGGGCCTCGTCCGCGACCAATTCGACGGCTGGCTCACGCTCGAGCGCTCCGGCAACGCGCGCCGCTTCCGCTGGAAGAAGGGCGCGCCGATTCAACTCGTCTCGGCGCGGCCCGAGGATTCGGTGACGACGCTGCTCAGCGCGCGTGGGCAGCTGACGCCGGGCCAAGCCGGCGATGTCGCGCAGCGACTCGCGCAGAAACCCGGCAACGAACTCGCCGCACTCGCGGCCGCCGGCGTGGCGCCCAAGGACTTGTTACTGGCCATCGCCGCCGCGCTCGAGCGCGCGCTCGCGGATTGTCTCGGCTGGGCGAATGGCAGCTTCGAGCTCGCCTTCGAGGCCGCGCCCGGCAACGCGCCCAGCCTGCCGCTCTCGCTCTACGCGATCGTGTTCGAGTCCGTCGCGGCGACTTGGCGCAAGGACCGAGCGCTGATCGCACTCGGCGAGCGGGCGACCCGCTTCCCGCGTTTGGCCGCCGGGGCGGAAGCGAAACTCGGCGCCAAGCTCGCGAAGCTGCCCGCGATGCAGGCGATGCTCGCGCAACTCGGCGGCGCCAAGAGCGCGTTCGAGGCGCTGCGTGAAGCTCGGCATCCGCAAGCGCATGCCGCGCTCTGGCTGCTCGACGCAAGCGGCTTGCTCGTTTATCAGGACGAACCGGCCGGGAGCGCTGACGACAAGCGCGCGAGCGGGCCCGAGTTCGAGATCGTCGTCGCGACGCGCAGTGCGGACGTCAGCGCGGACGCTGCCAGCGCCGCGCAGATGGCCCAGCGCGACCCTGCGCGCGAGGCCGCAGCTGCGGCCCTGCGCAAGGAAGTCGTTGCGCTGCACAGGCAGCTTGCCGAACTCGACCATTGGCAGATCCTCGGCGTCGAGCGCACTGCGCCGCCGGCCGAAGTGAAACGCGCCTACCTGAAGGCCGCGAAACGGCTGCATCCGGACCATCTCATGCGCCTCGGACTCGACGACCTGAAGGAAACAGCCAACCAGGTGTTCACGCAGATCGCGCGCGCGCACGAAGTGCTCAGCGATGACGACGAGCGCGCGCGCTACACCGAAGAAACCGTGGGCGTCAGCGAGACGCAGGCGCTGCTCGCGGCTCAGGCCGAGCAGTACTTCCAGCGCGGCGAGTTGTTGATGCGCGGCGGCAATTTCCGCGGCGCCGCCGAGTTTCTGGAGCGCGCGGTCCAGACCTACGACGCGGAGCCGGAGTATCACGCGGCATTCGGCTGGGCCCTCCACCGCAAGCAGCCGCCGGAGAACGAGCGAGCCCTCGCTCACTTCGAGCGCGCACTCGCGGGCGGCGAGAAGCCGCAGCTGCTGATGCGCATGAGCTTGTTATTGCGCGAGCTGCGCGAGGACGTCCGGGCCACGCAGCTTGGCGCGCGCGCGCGGGCACTCGACCCGAGCGTGCGCGCTTAGTCAATCCGGCGCAGCGTCTCGACTGCGCGGGAGCGCGCGGCGGGCGCGCGCCTCGAGCGCGAGCGAGATGCGCGCGGGCGAGCGGCGTAGGCGCGCCGGCGCGAGCACCTGCGCGCCATACTCGTCCGCGCGGCTGCGGTCGCGCCAGAACACGCGCCCCGCTTCGCGGCCAGTTCTCAGGTAGGGCCCGTCGAG
>JANNDT010000540.1:0-26839 GCA_031387905.1 Deltaproteobacteria bacterium | reverse complement strand
TGGCGTCGCGCATCCACTTCTCGACCAGCAGTTTCTTCGAGTAGCCGAGTGGCCCCAACAACTCGACAGCCTTCTGCGTGATCTTGGTGACGGCGAGGCCGGCCTTTGCCTTCGCCATCGAGGCTTCGAGGCTGTTGGGCTTGCCGCGGTTCATCATGGCGGCGGCGCGCCAGGTGAGCAGGCGCGCAGTCTGGAGTTCTGCCTCCATCTCGGCAAGGTCGCGCTCCATCGCGGTGAGTTCGGCAGGCGGCGCGTCGTATCGCGGCGTGATGCCGCTTTTGGCGAGCTCTTCCTTCACGTAGTCGAGCGCGGCGCGGCCGACGCCGACCGCCATCGCGGCGACGATGGGGCGGCTGGCGTCGAAGGTGGCCATCGCGCCTTTGAAGCCTTTGTCGCCGGCGCTCTTGTCGTCGTCGCGCTTGACTTTGTCACTCCCCAACAAGTTGGCGCGCGGCACGCGGCAGTTCTCGAAGCGCAGCGTGGCGGTGTCGCTTGCGCGAATGCCGAGCTTGTTTTCGAGGCCGACGAGCGTCATGCCGGGCGAGCCGGCGGGCACGACGAACGCCTTGATGCCGCCGCGGCCGGCAGTTTTATCAACGGTTGCCCAGACCACGACGAAGCCCGCGGGCGACTTCGCGGCGCCCTCGCCGCCCGTGCAGAAGATCTTGGTGCCGTTCAGCACATAATCATCGCCGTCGGGCGTGGCGGTGGTCTTTATCGCGGCGCTGTCCGAGCCGGCGCCGGCTTCGGTGATCGCCATCGCGCCCCAGGCTGGCTCTGCGCCGATCTCGGAGAACACGGCCAGGAACTTCTTCTTCTGGTCGGGCGTGCCGGCGGCGGCGACTGCGGAGCCGCCGAGACCCGCGAACGGAGTTCTCAGGTAGAGGCCGGCGTCGCCCCAACACAACTCTTCGGCCTGCATGCAGATCTGCACGAAGCCGTCGCTCGCGCCTTCGCCGCCGGGCTGCGAGAAGCGGCCGGTTTTCCAGTACCAATCGACCCACTCGCTGGGCGAGTCGTGCTCTTGGTCGTCGTATTTGCGCGCGATCGGGCGCATGTGGTCGGCGGCCATGCGCCGAAAGTGAGTGCGCGCTTTCTCGGAGCGGTCGGTGATGGCGAAGGAGATGGACATTGCGGCCTCGTTTCGTGGCGGGGGGCACGGTGGTCAGGGGGAGTTGGGTGAACGGGGACGTTGGACGACTTGTTCGCGTCTGCGACGCGGGGTTCGACTCGTTGCCTGAACAATTCGACCAACGTCCCCTGCGTGGCGCCTCGTTCCCTCAGACAAGCGCGATGGCTTCGAAGACGGCCAGCCCGCGCGCGTTGCGCAGGTGGAGCTCGGGCAGGTAGTCGCGGATGTAGCCGTGGCCGCCGAACACCTGGACGGCGCCGTCGGCGGCGTCGAGCGCGATGCGCTTCACCTGATTGATTGCGAGCGTGGCCTCCCGAAGGGCGCCGTCGCCTTGGTCGAGTTTCCAGGCGGCTTCCCAGGTGAGCAGGCGCGCGCCGTCGATCTCGATCGCCATGTCGGCGAGTTTGAACGCGATGGCCTGCTTCTGGGCGATCTTGCTGCCGAACGCCTCGCGCTCTTTGGCGTAATCGCGCGCCACCTCGAAGGCTGCGCGCGCGACGCCGACGCCGCAGGCTGCGAGCGCGACGCGCCCGCGCGCGACCAGGCGGCGCACGTCGAAGCCGGCGAGCCGCGCGTCGGCCGGCACGCGCACGCCGCGCAGCGTGAGATCGGCGAGCGGCAGCGCGGAGACGCCCATCGTCGCGTCGCGCACAGCTGTTAGGCCCGCGGCGCCGCGCGGCACGACGAAAGCGTGTGCGGCGCCGCCCTCGCTCGCGGTGACGATCACGTGCGTGCCGCCCTCGAGCCACGGCGCGAGGCACTTCGCGCCGTCGAGCACATACTCATTTCCGTCGCGGCGCGCGGTCGTCGCGGGGCGGAAGGCGTCGCTGCCGACGCGCGGCTCGACGATCGCGAGCGAGCCGGGCGCGAAGCGCTCGCCCAGAAAGCCGGGCAGGTGAGCGCGCTGCTGCGCCTCGCTGCCGAAGTCTGCGATCGGCAGCGCGCCGAGTGCCGGCGAGAGCACCGCCAGCGCGATCGCGAGATCGCCCCACGCGAGTTCCTCCGCGATCAACGCGCCGGTTACGGCGCTGCGCTCGCCGCCTCCGCCGAACGCTTCGGGCAACGCGTTCGCGACCAGGCCGAGTTCGTGTGCGCGCGCGAGCACGCCGGCCGGCAGCTGCTTCGCCTCCTCGCACTTGCGCGCGACCGGGCGAATCTCCTTCTCCGCGAACTGGCGCACCGTGTCGATGACGAGCGTCTGTTCTTCGGAAGGCGAGAAGTCGATCATCGCGTTCTCCGCGGGCGGGCGAACAACTTAACTTCTCACGGAACGTCCCCGCTCGAAGCGCCCGATTCTACCTGTGCGCAGCCGTCGAAAAGCGTGTCGTTCCAGCATTGAACTGCCAAATGGAAGGCGCTAGAAAGCGCGCGCCGTTCGACCGGCACTGCGTCCGCAGTGAAGGTGGAGCGCGCGACACCGAACTCACGACACGCAGGGGGCGCCTCGTAGATCGCATGGGAAGCCATTGCTCGCCCCGACGTCTCGCGCTCGTCACCGCACTCTCGATTGCCGCAGGCGCCGTTCTGTTCTTCGCGCCTTTCGCGGGCAACGAGCCGGCCTCGGCCGCTGAGCCGCGCATCGCCACGAGCGTATGCAACGCCCATGAACTGAAGGCGGAGAAGGCGAAGAACCCCGGCCTCGAGATCGAGATCCCCGAGGAGTTCAACCGCGACTATCCGACGCCAGCCGCGTGCAAGTCCCACGCGGCGGCCCTGCGCACGGACACGGACGGCGCCGTCCAGCCGATTCCCTTCAGCCACAAGCACCACGCGGGCGAGTGGAAGATCGACTGCCAGTACTGCCACAGCGGCACCGATCGCTCGCGCGCCGCGGGCGTGCCTTCGGTCGAACTGTGCATGGGCTGCCACGAACAGTTCCCTGCGGAATACGACGAGCTGTCAGGCATCCAGACGCTGAAGCAGCACTGGCGGGAAGGCCGCTCCATCCAGTGGACGCAGATCCACCGGCTGCCCGAGCACGTGAAGTTCCAGCATCAGGCGCACATGCGGCGCGGCGATCTCGGCATCCAGTGCCAGACCTGCCACGGCCCGGTCGAGACCATGGACAAGGTCCTGCTGACGCCGGACACGAAGTGGTGGCCCTGGGGCGTGCCCACGAAGAAGCTCGAGATGGGCTGGTGCGTGATGTGTCACCGAGACAACGGCGCGTCGCAGGACTGCCTGACCTGCCATTACTAGAGAAAGGGCGACGCAAGCGAAGCGCGCAGCGAGGCGTAGCCGAGCGAAGTCGACCCGTTAGGAAGAGTGATGCCCGAGATCGCACGTCGAGATTTCTTGAAGCTGGTGGGCGTGAGCGCAGGGGGCGCTGCGGCGGCTGGCTGTGCCGAGAAGGTCGAGCAGCTGATCCCGTACGTGGTTCAGCCCGAAGAGGTGACGCCCGGGAAGCCCGTGTTCTACGCGTCATCCTGCACCGAGTGCTCGGTCGGCTGCGGCATTCTCGTGAAGACGCGCGAAGGGCGGCCGATCAAGCTCGAAGGCAACCCCGAGCACCCGGTCAACAAGGGCAAGCTGTGCAGCAAGGCGCAGGCGAGCATCGGGCGGACTTATTCGCCGGATCGTTTCAAAGGCCCGCTGCGGCGCGATGCGGGCGGCGCGCTGCTGCCCATCACTTGGGATGAGGCGATCGCGCAAATCGCCGAGGCCGTGAAAAAGAGCCCGGCCGGCGTGCACGTGCTCGGCGGCGACCCGGGCGATACCGCGAATACGGTGATCGATCAGGTGGTCGCGGCGCTCGGCGCGCAGCGCACGACGTACATCCCGTTCAGCGGCGAGGCGTTGCGCGAAGCGGCGCGGCTGGTGTTCGGCGTCGCGAGCGAGCCGGTGTTCGATCTTTCGGGCGCGGATCTCGTGCTCGATTTCGGTGCGGAGTTGCTCGAGAGCGGGCCGTCGCCGGTCGAGCATCAGCGCCAGTGGGCGGAAGCGCGCGACATCGATGCGCACGCGCTCGATGGCGGCGCGCGGCTCGTGTACGTCGGTTCGCGGCTCTCGCTTACCGCGTCTTCCTCGGATCAGTGGCTCGCCGCGCGGCCCGGCTCCGAGGGCGTGCTCGCGCTCGCGCTCGCGCACGCGGCGGTGAAGGCAGCCGGCGCGGCGAGTCCTCACGCGGCGCTGCTCAGCGGTGCGCTCGCAAAGTTTGACGCGGACACCGCGGCAGCGCAGACGGACATCGCCGCGGACGTGATCCGCAGTCTCGGCGCGGCGCTCGCGAGAGCGAACAGCGCACTCGCGCTGCCGCCGGGCGTTGGTGTCACCAGCCGTCGCGCAGTCGGCGCGAACGCCGCGGTGCTCGTGCTGAACCAAGTGCTCGGCGCGATCGGGCGCTCGGTCACGGTCTCGGCGGAGATCCCAGGCGCGCGCGCGCGCGCCAAGTACGCCGACGTGCTCGCGCTCACCAAGCGCATGCAGAGTGGCGGCGTTTCCGTGCTGCTCGTGCACAACGGCAATCCGGCATACTCGCTGCCGAAGGCGACGGGTTTCAGCGAGGCGCTCGCCAAAGTGGGCCTGGTGGTTTCGTTCGCGACCGCCGCCGACGAGACGAGCGCACTCGCGCAGCTCGTGCTGCCCGACCACGCGCCGCTCGAATCCTGGGGCGATCTGCGGCCGCGCAGCGGCGTGCGCGGCGCGATTCAGCCGAGCTTCAAACCGCTGTATGACACGCAGTCGCTGGCGGACTCGCTGCTCGCGATCGCGCGCAAAGTTGGCGGCGCAAGCGCGGCCGCGTTGCCCGCGGGCGATTTCCACTCGATCGTGAACGCGGCCTGGGCCGACACGGACGCGCGCGCGGCGCTTCAGCGCGGCGGCGTGTTCGCGGCGGCGGTGCCCGCCGCGAACGCGCTGTTCGATGCGAGCAAGCTCGACGTCGCGCTGCCGGAACTCAGTGGCTCGGGCGAGTTCACGTTGCTCGCGTTCCCGCACATCACCCTCGGCGATGGCCGCGGCGCGGCGCTCGGCCTCTTGCAAGAAGTGCCGGACGCGGTGACGCACGTGCTCTGGGAGAGCTGGGCGGAGATCAGCGTCGCGACGGCGGCGAAGCTCGGCGCCGAGACCGGCGACATTCTCACGGTGACGACCGGCGCGGGCGATCTGGAAGTTGCGGCCTACGTGCGCGGCGGCATCCGCGACGACGTGATCGCGATCCCGACGGGCCAGGGCCACACGGTCGGCTGGTACGCCTCGAAAGAAGAAGTCGGCATGCCCGGCATGGCGCGCGGCGTCAACGTCGCGGCGCTGCTCTCCGGGCAAACCGACGAAGCGGGCGGGCAGGCGTGGCTGACCGAGAAAGCTGCGGTCTCGAACACTGGGCGCCATCGCCGGCTGCCGATGCTGCAGTTCTCCGATAACAAGCGCGGCCGCCAGCTCGGTGAAGCGGTGACGCTGGCGGCGCTGAACGGCCACGACGAGCACGCCGCTCACCACGGCGCGCATGAGATGCGCGTCGAGTACGACCCGGCAGCGGACGCCGCGGACGAGCAGTACGAGCGCACCTTCCAGGCGCGCGGTCAGAAGAACGTGAAGGCCTCGGACTACCGCTGGGGCCTGACGGTCGATCTCGACAAGTGCACGGGCTGCAGCGCCTGCATCACGGCTTGTTACGTCGAGAACAACATCCCGGTGGTCGGCGAGACGGAAATCCGCAACGTCCGCCCGATGACCTGGCTGCGCATCGACCGCTGGATCGGCGACGGCGAGACCGACTTCATGAACGAGACGGGCCGCATCCAGACAGCGCCGAGCCGCGAGAAGCTCGGCGAAGTCGACGTGCGCAACGCGCCGATCATGTGCCAGCAGTGCGGCGCCGCGCCGTGCGAACCGGTTTGCCCTGTGATCGCGACCTACCACAACGAGGAAGGCCTCAACGGGATGATCTACAACCGCTGCATCGGCACGCGGTACTGCGCCAATAACTGCCCGTACAAGGTCCGCCGTTACAACTACTTCGACAACCAGATCACCAAGTGGCCGTCGCCGATGGAGCTCGGGCTCAACCCCGACGTGACCGTTCGCGGCCAGGGCGTGATGGAGAAGTGCACGTTCTGCGTGCAGCGCATCCAGTTCGCGCGCCAGGACGCCAAGAATCTTGGCGGGCACAACGCGGTGATCGCCGACGGCGCGATCCAGACCGCCTGCCAACAGACGTGTCCGTCGAACGCGATCAGCTTCGGCAACCTGCGCGACGACGCCAGCGCGGTTTCGCTGAAGGCGGACTCGAAGCGCGGTTATCACGCGCTCCACGTACTCAACACTCGGCCCGCCGTGACGTACCTCTCCAAGGTCGTGCGCGGGCCGGCGGTTTAAGGGGCCTCGATGACGCCGCCGCCTCCCATTTCCGTCGCCGAGTCGATGCGCTCGGTCGTGAAGCCAGGGGACTCGCAGATCAACCGCGATCTGTTGGGTGTGATGGAGGGTGTCTCGCTCGGCTGGGGCGCGCTGCTCGGCGTCGCGCTGCTGTTCGTCGGCGCAGCGGGTGTCACCTGGGTTTATCAGGTCTACATCGGCCTCGGCATCGCGGGCTACACGCACCCGATCTTCTGGGGCGTCTACATCGTGACGTTCGTGTTCTGGGTCGGCATCGCGCACGCCGGCACCCTAATCAGCGCGATCCTCTACCTGTTCCGCGCGAAGTGGCGCAACTCGATCAATCGCGGCGCAGAGGCGATGACGGTGTTCGCGGTGCTCACGGCCGCGCAGTTCCTCGGCATCCACGTCGGCCGCATGTGGAAGTCGTACTTCATTCTCCCGTACCCGAATCAACGCGGCCTGTGGGTGAACTTCCGCTCGCCGCTCGAGTGGGACACGTTCGCGATCTCGACCTACGCGACGATCTCGATCGTGTTCTTCTTCATCGGCCTGATCCCCGATCTCGCGATCGCGCGCGACCGCGCCAAGGGCCTGCGCAAGCTGATCTACACCGCGCTCGCGCTCGGCTGGCAGGGCACCTCGCGCCAGTGGAAGGCGCACAGCCGCTCGGTGCTGCACCTCTCAGGGCTCGCGACGCCGCTGGTGCTCTCGGTGCACTCGGTCGTGTCCTGGGACTTCGCCATGTCGATCGTGCCCGGCTGGCACGCGACCATTTTCGCGCCGTACTTCGTGGCCGGCGCGATCTTCTCCGGCTTCGCGATGGTGCTGACGGTGATGATCCCGTTCCGCCGCATCTACGGGCTCGAGGCCTACATCACCGACTACCACTTCGAGAACATGACGCGCTTCTTGTTATTGACGTCGTGGATCGTCGGCTACGCCTACGGGATCGAGTACTTCGTCGCCTGGTACAGCGGCGCCGAGCCCGAGCAGACCGCGTTCTGGCTGCGCCTCACCGGCCCTTATTGGGTCTCGACTTGGATCATGATCACCTGCAACGTGGTGTTCCCGCAGTTGTTCTGGTTCAAAAAACTGCGCACCCACATCCCGACCATTTTCGTGGTCTCGACCTTCGTCAACATCGGCATGTGGTTCGAGCGTTACGTGATCATCATCGGCTCGCTCTCGCGCGAGTACGACCCGGCGGTGTGGAACGTCTACACGCCGGCTTGGCCCGAACTGATCATCTTCGCCGGCAGCTTCGCGTTCTTCGCGCAGTTCATCATCCTGTTCATCAAGGGCGCGCCCTTCATCGCCATCTCCGAGGTGAAGGAACTCGCGATTCACGCGCGGGCGCACGCCAAGGGAGCCCACTGAGATGGTGGAGATGGTCGGCATCTACGACGCGCCCGGCGACGTGGCGGCAGCGGCGAAGCGTCTCCGAGCGCGCGGCTTCTCGGATCTCGAGATCTACGCGCCCGCGGCGTTCCCCGAACTCGACGACGCGCTCGATTCGAGCCCAAGCAAAGTCCGTTACTTCACGCTGATCGGCGGCCTGCTCGGCGTCGTGTGCGGTTACGCGCTGCCGATCTGGACCTCGTATGACTGGCCCGTGATGATCGGCGGCAAGCCGTTCGCGGCGATCCCGACCTACACGATCATCGGCTTCGAGCTCGCGATCCTGTTCGGCGGCCTCGCGACCCTAATCGGCCTGCTCGTCGTCGGCCGCTTGCCCTACGGCACCTTCGGCAAACACGACGCCGCCTACAGCCCGCGTTTCTCCGGCGAGGAGTTCGGCCTCGCGGTGTGCTGCAAGGATCGCGACGTCGCCGAAGTCGACGGGCTCCTGCGCGCGCATCACGCGAAGGAGGTCAACCTTGTTACGGCAGCGTAAGCACCTGCGCGCGCACCTCACGTTCGCGCTCTCGCTCGTGCTGATCTCCGGCAACGTCGGTTGTTGGGAACAGTGGAGCGAGGATTGGTTCCCGCAGATGAAATGGCAGAAAGCCGTACAGGCGTTCGAGCGCGTGAAGTTCGAGAAGACGCCCGGCGAGCCGCAGATCAACCCGTTCATGCCGCCGGACGGCGCGGTGCAAATCGGCGCGGAGCCGCCGCCGGTGCCGCGCCTCAAGCCCGAGAACATGACCGAAGAGACGATGGCGGCGTACGACGTCGCGGTCGGCGCGTTCGTGAATCCGACGCGTCCCGATCCCGCGCAGCCGGCGAGCTTTCAGTCGCTCTCGCGCGGCAAGGCGGTCTACTCGATCTACTGCTTCACATGTCACGGCGTGCAGGGCATGGGCGACGGCCCGGTCAGCATGGGCAACCCGGTGAAGCCGGGGCCGTTTGCGGGCGTGTTCCCGCTCGTCACCGCTTCGTATCGCAGCGACGGCTACATCTACAACCTGATTCGCAACGGCGGCGACCGGATGCCTAATTACAAGCGCATCCCGTCCGAAGATCGCTGGCACATCGTCAACTACGTGCGGCATTTGCA
Source organism: Deltaproteobacteria bacterium (assembly GCA_031387905.1). Taxonomy (GTDB): domain Bacteria; phylum Myxococcota_A; class UBA9160; order UBA9160; family UBA6930; genus VGRF01. Next base: position 17,891 of record JANNDT010000540.1, on the reverse strand, counting down.
GAATGGGGGCCAGCCGTGAGCGAGGCATCCGCTTACGTCGATGAGATCCGCCCTAGCCCCCTGTCGAAGCTCGCGCCGATCGCCGCGCTGCTCGCGGTCGCCGGCTTTGTGCTCTTTGCAAACGGGCTGCGCACGGACGCCGAGACCGCGTGGCGCGCCTTCCACGTGAACTACCTGTACTTCGGCGCGCTCGCGCAGGGCGGCGTCGTGTTCGCGTGCATCTTCACGATCGTCGGCGCGAAGTGGCCGGGCCCGGTGCGCCGGCTCGCCGAGAGCCTCGGCGCGTGGACGGCGGTTACTCCCGTGCTCGCGCTGGCAGATTGGTTTCTCGGCCGCAAGCACATCTACCCGTGGCTGCCCGTGTTCGAGGCGAAGCCGCACTGGCTGAACGAATCGCGGCTGCTCGGTACGGATCTCACCGCGCTCGTTCTGCTCGCAGTGCTCTCGCAGTTCTTCCTCGCCGCTTCGCGCGTCACCGCGACCCCCGGCGCGAGCGATGCGCAAAAGGACGCCGCGCGCGTGCGCATGAAGAACCTCGCGCCGCTGGTCATCCTCGCCTACGCGTTCGGCTACTCGTTCCTGTGCTTCGACCAGATCATGTCGCTGACGCCCACCTGGTACTCGAACCTGTTTGGCGCGTTCTTCGCCTGGGGCGGGCTGCTCTCGGCCGTAACAAGCACGACGCTGCTGGCGGTGCTGCACCGCAACCACCCCGGCCTCGAGGGCGAGATCACCAAGGCGCGCCTGCACGATCTCGGCAAGCTGATCTTCGCGTTCTCGATCTTCTGGATGTACCTGTTCTTCTCGCAGTACTTGGGGATCTGGTACGGCAACCTGCCCGAAGAGACGCAGTTCTTCAAAGCGCGCCTTGGCAGCGAGTTCCTGATGGGCACCTGGTATTGGGAAGGCTGGTGGGACCGCCTCAACGAGCCGTGGGTAAAGGTTTCGCTGTCGGCGTGGATCTGCATCTGGGTGATCCCGTTCTGGTTCCTGCTCGGCCAGAAGCCGAAGAAGACCTGGTGGTTCGTCGGCACGATCGCGTGCGTCTCGCTGTTCGGTTTCTGGATCGAGCGCAACGTGCTGATCTGGCCGTCGCTCACCACCAATGACCACGCCTTCGTCGGCGTCACCCAAGTGGGAACCGCGCTCGGCTTCCTCGGCGCGTTCGCGCTCGTGAACATGCTGTACCGAAGCCGCTTCTTGGCCGTGCCGGTGAAGCACTGAAGCGCAAGCTGCTAGAGCGCGTTCGCTGCTGATCCATACACTGCGCGCGCATGACCGCTGAGCCCGAGAGCGAACCCCAGCGCCCCGCGGACGAGCATTTCCCCTACGGCGCTGATTATTCGCTCGAGCTCGGCACGAGCGGCTTTCGCGCGCCGCGCTGGCCAGGGCGCGGCGAAGAGTTCGTGGCGTACCGCGAGATCACGCACGTCGCTGTGGAGCCGCGCGTCGTCTCGATCGGCACGCAGCGCAGCGTCGTGCTGTTGAATCGCGCGCGACTCGGCTTCGAGGCGGGCGCCGCGGCGTTCGCGCGCGCCGTGCTCGCACACATCGAAGCGTTGCCCGACGGCGCCATGCGCCGCGACGCGTTCGACCGCCTCGACCGCAAGCTGGCGGTGAACCGGCGTCCGATCATCGCGGCGAGCCTGGTCGCGCTCAGCGCGCTGGCCTTCGCGCTGCAGGAGTTCATCCCCGGCTTCTACGACGCGGCCGTCTACCGGCCGGAACTGCTGCAGCTCGGTGAAAGCTGGCGCTACGCGACCACCCAGCTGCTGCACGTGAACTTCGGCCACCTGGCGGTAAACGCGGTGGCCGCGCTCGTCGCCGGCAGCTTCCTCGAGCGCGCCATCGGGCGCATGGGAATGCTGTTCGTGATCGGCGCGTCCGCTGCCGGCACGATGCTCGTCAGCCAATTCGGGCATTACAGCGAACTGCTCGGCGCCTCCGGCATCGCGGCGGGTTTCTTCGGCGCGCTGACCGCGCTCGAGTTCCTCGCGCCCGGCGAGCTGCCTGCGCCCGTGCGCATCCCGCGCGCGATCCTGGTGGGCGTGCTGTTATTGCAAGTCGCGCTCGACAGCTGGCTGCCGAGATTGCTGCCGGGTTGGCTGCCCGAGACCGCGGGCCTCGCGCACATCGGCGGTTTCCTCGCAGGCGGCTTCGCCGCGCTCTGCATGCGCGAGAGCGCGCGTAAGTTCGTGCTGGTTGGAGCAGCGGCCACCGCGATTGCCGCCACCGCCGCATTCGGCGCAGTCGCGCACGAACTCGTCGACCCGGCGGGCGGGCTCGTGCGCCGGGCGCGAGCGCAGCTCGCGAGGCCCATCGTCTCGGTGGGCGAAGCCAACAACTTGGCGTGGAGCATCGCGACCTCTGAGAGCCCGAAGGAGCAGGCGCTCGCGCTGGCGGAACAGCTCGCGAGCGACGCCGTAATGATTACGGGCCGCCGCGAGCCGACGCTTCTCGACACGCTTGCCGAGGTGTACTTCGCCCAAGGCCGCAGCGAGGAAGCGATCGCGACGATCGACGAAGCGATCGTGCTCGCGCCGGGCGTGCCTTATTACGAGGAGCAGCGGAGGCGCTTCACGGGCGAGCGCGCGGCCGAGGATCGGCCCGAGGCGCCTGTCGAGCCGAGCCGCGCGCCCGAATCGCCGGACGGCAAGGAACAGCCGCGCCCGCCCGCGGAGTTCGAGTTCCCGCCCGGCGACGAAGTCACAGTTTGATCGTCTCGCCATCCTCGGCGACGCGCACGGGCCCGCGGAAGGTCTTGCTCACGAGCCGCTTGTACTGAAAGTGAAACGCGGGCGGTGGCCGCAGGCGCGTGAGCACGATGCCGTGCGCGCCGGCGCGCGTAGCGAGCGCCCCGACCGCTTCGAGCGCAACGTGCAGCTCCGCTTCGGAGCGCAGCCGATCGACGTCGGCGCCCGCCGCGGCCGCGGCAGCCAGCGAACCCTGATAGACGCCCTCGGTCACCAACAAGTCGGCGCGCTCTGCCGCGCGCGCGACCGCCTCGGCATCCCAGCTGGCACCCGCGAACGCGAGCGTCTTCGCGCCGTCGCTCAGCCGGTATGCGAGCGCCGGCAGCGGGCCGCCTGCCAGCGCGAACGCTTTTACGCGCAGCGCGCCGAGCAACACCTCGGCGCCATCCGCGAGTTCATGCGCTTCGATGCGGCCGCCCGCAGGCGCTAGCGCGAACGCGGCGGCCTGCGCATCGGCGCCGCGCTTGTGCGCGGCCATCAGCGCCGCGACGAACTCGCTCGTGCCCGCCGGGCCGTACACCGTGAGCGGCGCCTCGGCGCCATCGAGCCAGCCCTGGAGCCAGAGCTCGTCGAGGCCAGCCACGTTCTCGGGCATCAGGCTCGAGAGAAACAGCGCGCGCGGCTGGCGCACCGGCACCACCGCGCGCCGCAGCCCGTCGGCCACGCCGCGTCCCGCATCGAACAGCGCGAGGTCGCCGCCGCGTCCAGCAATTAGGGCCGGACCGCGCCGGTCTGGGTTCTCGAACGTGCCGCCACTTCCGACGACGACGATCGAGAGCCGCTCGAGCGACACATTCTCGAGCGGCGCCACCGCGCCCGCCGCACGTTCGAAGTGCTTCGACAGAAACGCCATGCCCCAAATGCCGGCGAGCAGCACGAGCATCGCGATCAGCAGCCCCGCCCGCGTATCGGTGTTCACGCGAACACCACCGTCTTGTTGTCGTACACCGCGATCCGGTCTTCGACGTGGCAGCGCACCGCGTGCGCGAGCACCGTGCGCTCGAGGTCGCGGCCCTTGCGCACGAGGTCGTCAATCGAGTCGCGGTGCGAACAGGCGACCACGCCCTGATGGATGATCGGCCCCTCGTCGAGATCGTTCGTCGCATAATGAGCGGTCGCGCCGATCAGCTTGACGCCGCGCTCGAAGGCCTGGTGATACGGCTTGCCGCCCATGAACGCGGGCAAAAATGAGTGGTGGATGTTGATCACGCGCGCGGGCAGCGAGGCGATGAACTCGCCCGAGAGCACCTGCATGTAACGCGCGAGCACCACCAGATCGACGCGCAGCTCACGCATCAGCGCCGCCTCGCGCTCTTCCTGCGCGCGCTTCGTATCCTTCGCAATCGGGAAGAGCTCGAAGCGAATCCCGAACTGCGCCGCGATCGGCTGCAGCTCCGCGTGGTTCGAGACGATCACCGGGATCTCGCAGCGCAGCTCGCCCGCGCGGTGGCGCAGCAGCAAATCCCAAAGGCAGTGGTCGTACTTCGAGACGAAGATCGCGACGCGCTTGGCGACGCCTTCCCAGGCGATCTGCCAGCTCATTCCGAAGCGCTCAGCGACCTCGGTGAGCGCGCGCTCGAGCGTGCCACGGTCGCTGGTCAGCTCGGCGCAGTCGAAGCGAATGCGCTGGAAGAACTTCGCGGCGAGCGGGTCGGTGTGTTGATCCGAATCGAGGATGTTCGCGCCGTGGCCGTGCAGCACCTGGGCCAGCGCGGCCACGATGCCGCGCCGATCGGGGCAGGTGACGAGGATGGTGGCGGTGGCGGGCTGCGAAGCGGGGGCGGTCATGGGCGGCGCAGCATAGGGGCGAGGCAGCAACTTTTCTCTAGCCGCCGCTGCCGCGCTCCGATAGGTTGGGAAAACCAGGGGGCCTCACTCAGCTCCCAAGTTCCGAGGCGGTATGTGCCGCAGCGGGGCGCCCCACGGTCGTCTGGTACGGCGCCTAACGGACGCGGGTGGATGAGCTCACTGGGTCTCGTCCGAAATTATTTACGCCGAGAAGGAGGTGATCCAATTGGACCAACGTAGTTCTACGGCGAGTGAGGTGGCGGCGTCTTAGACGCCAACCTCAGCCGAAGAAGCCATCTTCTCGGTGACTATTGGGACAGCGTCCCGAGCCACCGCCCCGGAAGCGCGGACGCCGTAGCCGCACCAGGGAACACGCCCCTGAGCGTGAACCTGCTTCCGGGGTTTTTCTTTTTTCTGGCGCAAAAAATCCGCCGGAGTCGCCGCTGAGAAACCAGGAGAATGTGATGCGGCTCGCTGTTGTGGTCTGCGTACTCGCGCTCTCCTCGCCCGCGTTCGCAGCCGCCCCGGAAGAGCACCTCGCCGCCGCGATTCGGCTGGAGACGATCTCGCACGAAGATCCGGCCCAGTTTCGCAGCGAGCCGTTTCTCGCGCTGCACCGTTTTCTCGAAGCCACCTATCCGCAAACGCACGCGAGACTCACGCGCGAGATCGTCTCGGATTACAGCCTGCTCTACACCTGGCGCGGCAGCGACGCGAAGCTCGCGCCAGTTCTCATTACGGCGCACCTGGACGTCGTTCCCGTCACGCCCGAGGCGCTGCCGGACTGGGACTACCCGCCGTTCTCGGGCGAGATCGCCGGCGGCTTCGTCTGGGGGCGCGGGTCGCTCGACGACAAGGGCAGCCTGATCGCGGTCTTCGAAGCGGTCGAGCAGCTCGTCGCGGACGGCTTCGCGCCGAAGCGCACGATCTACCTCGCGTTCGGGCACGACGAGGAGATCGGCGGCGGCCACGGCGCAGCGGCGATCACCGAGCTGCTGCGGTCGCGCGGTGTGCGCTTGTGGATGAGCCTCGACGAAGGCCTCGCGGTCGTGCGCGGCGCAGGGGGCATTACGGGCTCGGCCGCGCTGGTGGGCATCGCGGAGAAGGGATTCCTCACGCTCGACTTGACTGCTCGCGCGCCGGGTGGCCACTCGAGCACGCCGTCTCGCGAATCTGCGATCGGGCGGCTCGCGCGCGCGGTGCAGCGGCTCGAGGAGAATCCGTTGCCTGCGCGCATCGAGGGCGTCGCGGCGCAGACCTTCGATGCGCTCGCGAATCAGTTGCCCGTCGAGCGCCGGCTGGTGATCCAGAACCGCGCCGTGTTCGGCCCGCTGCTCGAATGGTTTCTCGCCCGCGACCCCGCGACCAACGCGATGATCCGCACCACCACCGCCGTGACCATGGTGCGCGGCGGCGTCAAGGAAAACGTGCTGCCGCAGTCCGCGACCGCGACCGTGAACTTTCGCCTGCTGCCCGGCGACACGGTGGACGGCGTGATCGCACGAGTGCGCGAGATCCTCGACGACGACGGCATCGAGATCGCGAAGCGCACCGCCGACGAAGCCTCGGCGGTAGCAAAAACCGACGGGCCGCAGTTCGCGGCGATCGTGGCCGCGCTGCACGAAGTCGATCCGGGGCTACCCGTCGCGCCGGGGCTCGTGTTAGGCGGCACCGACACCAAGTGGTACGGCCAGATCTCCGAAGCCGGCTACCGCTTCGTGCCATTCTACTTCGATCAGAGCGACCTCCGGCGCCCGCACGGAACCGACGAGCGCATCTCGGTCGAGAACATCGGCTGGGGCATTCGCTTCTACGGCGCGCTGATACGCCACGCGGCCGGCGCGGGCGCGAAGTAGCAAGCGGCGCTTCGGGGCGCGGCGGCCTAATCGCTGCGCGTGTGCCAGAGCTCGGCGGCACTCGAGTCGGGTGGGGCGCCGCGCACGAGTTCGGCTGGAAGCAACTGCTCCGCTTCCGCGAACGCCGCGCTGGCTTCCGCGACCCGCCCTGCGCTGAAGAGCGCACTCGCGTTCTGTAGCTGGAGCCCTCCGCCTGCGAGCGCCTCGGGAGAGCCGTCTCCGAGAATCCGCCGCGAGAAGCCGATCCACGCGAGGCCAACGAAAGGCTCGCGAACCGCGTTTCCCGCATGTGCACGCGCCGCGGCGAACTCGAGCAATGGTGTGGCGTCGCTCTCGAACGCTCCGTCGTCGAGCCAACTCGCGTTCGCTCGCCCGACGTAGAGGCTCATGGGCCCGCCGGCTCTCGCGACCCAGCGGTCCGCGAGTTCGGGACGCGATCGCAATTCGCGGAGCGCGTCGAATCCGGACTCGCGCGCGGTTCCGCACAGGGACACGATCGGGGCGGATCCGTAGAAGTCGCCGCGGAAGACGTCGAAGGAAGGGAAGACGCGCGCGAACGAACGCGCGACGAGCAGGAACTCGTCCTGCGTGAGCTGGTACAACGGCAGCCATTGACAGAACACTCCGCCCGCCGCGAGCCGCGCCCGCGCATTCGCGAAGTGCTCCACCGAGAACAGCGCTCCGCTCCCCGATTGCCACGGCACGAACAGGTCGCCAACGATCACGTCGAACTTCAGGCGGCTGGAGCGCAGGAAGCTGCGCGCATCATCGGAGACGACGCGCGTGCGCGGGTCGTCGTAGACGCCGCGGTTTTCGTCGCGAAAGAATTCTCGCGCCGCGCGGGCGACACCCGGAACGATCTCGACCAGCGTGATCGACTCGACATCGTGGGCGAGCGCGGCGCTCGCGGAGCTGCCGGTCGCACTGCCTAAGAAGAGCACGCGCTTCGGGTTCGGGTGCAGAAGCAGCGGGAGATGCCCTTGGCGTTCCTGGCGGACGCGATCGCGCGCGCCGCCCAGGAAGTAGTGATTATCGAGTTGCAGCTTGCGGCCGTCGTCGCCCTCGAAGACCGCAACCAGCCCGGCCGCACTTTCTTCGAGATTCAGCAGGCGCTCGCCCTCAGGAATGTGGAGTGCGGGCTGTGCGTACGGGCGCGCAATGACGAACAGCAGCGCACCGAGGATCGCGGCGTAGGCGGCGAAGCGCGGCGCCGTCGCCTGTGCGAGCGGGCGCAGCGCCCCCAACAAGTAGGCGGCGCCCACGCACGCGAGCGCGCCCCATAGCCCGAACGCGGGCACGAGCGCGAGCGGCGCGAGCAGCGCGCCCACGAGTGCGCCGCCTGCGTTCCACGCGAGTAGGCGCGCGGTCGCGGCGCCGAGGCTGCGCCCGTCGCGCGCGCTGAGCGCCGCCGCCGCTGCGAGCAGGCTCGGGAACACGCACGCGGCGGGCAATAACACCGAGCCCGCGGTGGCGAGAGCGAGCGCGCCGAAGCTCCACAAGTAGGCGGGCCAAGGTGCGGCGACACTGAAGACCGAGAGCCCGCCGGTGACGGCGACGAAGTACGCCGGGAACACGAGCAGAGCGCCGCCGGTTACGGCGAGCGCGACGCCGAGCGCGAGTTGCGGGCGCGAGCGCCGCGAGAGCGAGTAGCAGAACAGCGCGCCGAGGCCGACGCAGACGAGCGCCACCACGAGCACCGTGCCGAAGGCGTAGGCAGATTGATTCGAGACGCGGCCGAGCGCCTGCGCGAAAAGCGCCTGCGCGGCGAAAGCACCGAAACCCGAGAGCGCGGCAGTCCATGCCATCCAAGCGGGGGGTCGAGGCAGCGCTGCGCGCTCGGCCTCGTCGGCGAGGGTTGCCGAGCGCAGGGGTACGCGCTCCGCGCGCTGTGCGACGAACAGCGCGCCAACGCCAGCCAGCACGAGCAGCGCGGCTCCGCACGCGAGGCTGCTGCGGAGCCCCGTGTGCTCGACGAGCCAGAACGTCGCGAGCGCCGCGCCGAGCGCCGCGCCGAGCGCGTTCAGCGCGTAGAGCGCGACGCCCGAACTTGCGAGCGTGCGCGCGCCGCCGAGGCAGGCCGCGAACAGCGCGGGTGTGAGCGCGCCGATCGCGAGCGTCGCAGGCAGCGTCGCGATCAGCGCTGCGCCGCCGCGCGCGAACGCGAGCCGAGCCGGGTGCGCGAGCAGCGTGCCGTACTGCGCATCGAGCAGCGCGGTCGTCGCCCCCAACAAGTGCGGCGTCGCGAGCGCGGCGAGGGCCGCTCCCAGCGCGAGCCAGCCGAAGGCACGCAGCGGCGAGACTGCGCGCTCAGCAACGCGCTCGCCGAACCACGCGCCGGATGCTTGGCCGATGATGAGCGCAGCGAGCGTCGCCGAGATCGCAGTGCTCGCGCCGCCGAGCGCAAGGCGCAGCTCGCGCATCCAGAGCGTCTGCACGATCAGCGCTCCGACCCCGGTGAGCGCGAACAGCAGCGCCGCGAGCCCGAGCGGCGAGCGCGGGTCGCCCGGCCGCGCCTCGATCACGCGCGCGCGCCGCGTTCGGCGAGCAGCGCTTCCACGCGAGCCACGTCGGCGGGCACGTCCACCGCCACGCTGCGCCAGCCGTCGATTACGGCGCAGCGAATCGCGTGACCGTGCTCGAGCGCGCGCAGCTGCTCGAGGTCCTCCGCCAACTCCGCGGGCGTTTGCGGCAGTCTCACGTACTCGAGCAGGAACGCGCGGCGGTAGGCGTAGAGCCCGACGTGTTGCCAGAGCGCCGCTGGCTTCGCGGGCGCCCTCGAAAACGGAATCGCGCTGCGCGAGAAGTAGAGCGCGTTACCCGCGCGATCGAGCACCACCTTCACGCGATTCGGGTCCGCAGCGGCGCCGGGCTCCGCCGCGTGCACGGCGGTCGCCATCGCGCATTCTGGCGCTGCAATTAGGGCATCGAGCACCGCGTCGATCACGAAGCCTTCGATCAGCGGCTCGTCGCCTTGCACGTTCACCACGATCTCAGCGTCGAGCCCAGCCGCAACCTCCGCGATGCGATCCGTGCCGGTGGGATGCGCGGCCGAAGTCATTACGGCGCGCGCGCCGAAGGCGGCGCAAGCTTCGGCGATGCGCGCATCGTCGGTCGCAACGATCAGCTCGCGCAGCCGCTTCGCGCTGCGCGCGCCCTCGATCACGCGCTGGAGCATTGGCTTGCCCGCGATCTGCGCGAGCGGCTTCCCCGGAAAACGGCTCGCGGCGAAGCGCGCAGGAATGATGCCGACGGCGTGCACGCGCGCATCCTAGCCTGGGCCGCGTGGTAACTTGCGCGCCTGTGATTCCGACGAGCCAACGCTTTGTGATCGCCATCGCCTCCAACAAGGGCGGCGTCGGCAAGACCACCATCGCGACGAATCTCGCGATCACGCTGCGCGCGCTCCACGAAGATCTGCCGATTCTGTTGGTGACGCTCGACGACCAGTCGATCGTCGAGCGGATGTTCCGCATCGGCGCGCGCGCCGCGGACGCGCGCACGCTCAAGCACGCCTTCGCGAACCGCAGCTTCGACGGCTGCAGCGAACTCGGCCAATACGGCGTGTCCTTCGTGCCGCCGGCGGCAGACCTCGAAGCGCTCAAGGTTCGCGCCGCGGAGCCGCTCACGCTGAAGCGCATGCTCGACGCGACGCGCTGGGACGGCCTCGTCATTCTCGACACCAAGAGCGATCTCGAAGCGCTGACGCGCAGCGCGCTGGCGGCGGCGGATCTCGCGATTCTGCCCGTCGCCGATCAGGCCTCGTTCGAAGAAGCTGCGAAGGCGTTCGCGCTGCTCGGCGAACGCGGCGGCCGGCGCGAGCGCGGGCGCGTGCTGCTCACGCTGGTCGATCGCCGCACCAAACTCGACGCAGAGGGCCGCGACCTCTACGAGCGCCTAATCGCCGCGGTGGACGCGGAGGGTTGGCCACGTTTCACGGCGCACCTCTCGCGCAGCCCGCGCGTCGAGGCGCTCAACTCCGGCAGTGCGCGCCCGCGCGCGATCCTGCACGAAGCGAAGGGCACGGCGGTGCATCGCCAGCTGCGCGAACTCGCCGAAGAAGTGACGAAGTTGTTGGGGATCGGCGATGCGCTCGCGCAGGGCGCTCCGCGCGCGCCGGTTGCGGTGGCGCGCGCGAGCGAGCCGCGCCCCGCACCGGCGCCGCCGCGCGATTTCGTCTCCGATCTGCGCAGCGCGCTCTTCCGCGGCCTGCGGGGTCGTTGAGTGGAGCCGCCTGGCGCCGGCCCGCTCGCCGGCATCACCGTCGTCGACCTGACGCGCATCCTCTCGGGCCCGTACTGCACGATGATGCTGTGCGACCTCGGCGCGCGAGTCATCAAGGTCGAGCGCCCGGGAACGGGCGACGACGCGCGCGCCATCGGCCCGTTCACCGCGGCCGGCTCCGCGTACTTCGCGAGCGTGAACCGCGGCAAGGAATCCATCGCGCTCGATCTCAAGCTGCCCGAAGACCGCCGAGTCTTCGAAGCGCTCGTCGAGCGCGCCGACGTGCTCGTCGAGAACTTCCGCCCCGGCGCCATGGAAAAGCTCGGCTACGGCTGGCCGGAAGCGCACGCGCGCTGGCCGCGCCTCGTGTACGTGAGCGTCTCCGGCTTCGGCGACAGCGGCCCGCTCCGCGAGCGCCCGGCCTACGACATGGTCGTGCAGGCGATGGGCGGCATCATGAGCATTACGGGCGAAGCGGGCGGCAAGCCCACGCGCGTCGGCAGCTCGATCGGCGACATCGCCGCCGGCATGTTCGCCGCGACCGGCACGACCGCTGCGTTGCTGCAACGCAGCGCCACCGGGCTTGGCGCGCGCGTCGATGTCTCGATGCTCGACAGCCAGGTCGCGCTGCTCGAGAACGCCATTGCGCGCTACGTCACGAGCGGCCAAGTGCCCGGCCCGATCGGCTCGCGGCATCCGTCGATTACGCCCTTCGGCGCGTTCGAGACGCAGCGCGGCCTGATCGTGATCGCGGCTGGAAACGACGGCCTGTTCCGCAAACTGTGCGGCGTGTTAGGGCTGCCAGCGCTCGCGCTGGATCCTCGCTTCGCCACCAACGCCGACCGCTGCGCAAACGAAGCCGCCCTCAAAGCCGCGCTCGAAGCGGCGCTCGCGAGCCACGGCGTCGAGACGTGGCTCGCGCGCCTCGAAGCCGCCGAGCTGCCGTGCGCCGCCGTGCAGAACGTCGCGGAGGTACTCGCGCATCCGCAGGTGCGCGCGCGCAACATGGCGCTGCCGATCGATGCGCCGGAGTACGCGGGGGTGCTGGTCGCCGGGAACCCGATGAAGATTTCTACCCAGGGAGACGCGAGCACGGCAAAGGCGCCGCCGCGGTTGGGCGAGCAGCGCGCGGCAATCCTCAGAGGCCTCGGGATCGCCTAACATCTCACCGATCGTGTTGCCTTCGCTGCGCATCCACGAGCCCGCGATACGCGCCGCCTTCCCTCGCCATCAGTTCCGCATGCGTCCCGCGCTCCACGATCATCCCGCCGTCCAGCACGCAGATCTCATCCGCGTCGCGAATCGTGCTCAGGCGGTGCGCGATCACGAGCACCGCGCAGGTTCGGCTCACTTCGCGAATCGTCGCGACGAGCCGTTGCTCGGTTTCGGAGTCGAGCGCGCTGCTGGGTTCGTCGAGGATCAGCAGCGAGGCGTCGCGCACGAGCGCGCGCGCGATCGAGATGCGCTGGCGCTGGCCGACGCTGAGTGCGCCGCCGGCGCGGCCAAGCGGCGTTGCGAGCCGTTGGGGGAGCGCGCGCACGAAGTCCTCGGCGCCCGCGAGCGCGAGAGCGCGCCAGAGTTCGTCGTCGGTCGCGCTCGGCTTCCCGACGCGCAGGTTCTCGGCGAGGGTGGCGTCGAAGAGTTGGGTTTCTTGGAACACGAACGCGATCTGCGCGCGCAGCGAATCGAGATCTGCGCCTCCGAGATCCGCTCCGTCCCAGCTGATGCGGCCCGCGCTCGGCGTGAGGAAGCGCGGCAGCAGGTAGGCGAGCGTGGTCTTGCCGGCGCCGGCGGGGCCGACGAGCGCGGTGACTCTTCCGACGCGCAGGCGCAGGTCGATGCCGTCGAGCACGCGCGCGCCGCTCGGGTGCACGAACGAAGCGCTCTCGAGCGCAATCTCTTGCTGGAGACGCGCGACGAGCGTGCCGCGGGGGCCATCGGTCTCGCCTGGCAGATCCATTAGGGCGAATACGCGCGTGAGGCCCGACGAGGCGTCCTGCAAGCGCAGCCACAGCCCGCCGATATCGACACACGCGAAGGCGAGCAAGCCGAAATAAGAGAGCAGCAGCACGAAATCGCCGCGCGAGAGCTGGCCATCGATCACGAGGCCGCCGACGTGGAAGAACGCGATCGCGCCGAGCACGGCGCCGGGCACGAGCGCGGCGGCGAACGCGCCCATGCCGAGCGCCACCTCGCTGCGGTAGCTCGCGAAGGCATCCCAGCTGGCGCGGTCGTAGCGCTCGCGTTCTTTCGCGCCCGCCCCTAATGCCTGCACGGCGAGCACGTTGTGCAGGCTCTCTTCGAGTGTTGCGACCGCGCCCGAGCCGCTCGACCGCGCGCGCTCAGCGCGGCGGCGCATGGCTGCCGCGAAGGGAAGCGTCGCGAGGAACGCGACCGCGAGCAGGCCCGCGCCGAGTCGCCAGAGCAGCGGGTGCGCGCCGAACGTGGCGTTCATCGCGAGTACGACGCAGACGGCGAACGCGCCCGAGGTGAGCGGCGAGAGCGCGATGCGGTAGACGGCCTGCGTGAGCGCGGGCGTGTCGTAGAGCACGCGGAAGAGCGCGTCGCCGACGCTCTCGTCGTCGAAGGCGCGCAGGGGTAGGCGCTGGAGGCGCGCGAACAGCGCGGCGCGGTAGTGGTGGTTGAGGCGTTGTGTTAGGCGCAGCGTGAAGAGCGCGTCGGCGAGGCCAACGAGGCCGCTGCCCCAGCTCGCTCCCTCGTTGGCTTCGTTCTCGGTGCGCGAGGCGCGGTCGAAGCCGCCAGCGAGCTGCGAATCGGCTTGGCTGCGCTCGCTCGTACTCGAGCCGACGGCGCCGACCAGCACCGCGAGCGCGAGCTGGAAGGCGACGCACGCGAACAGCAACTGCTCCGGGGAACCCGCGAACGGCGTGAAGAGCGCGTCGATGAACGCTGGGTGCGGTAGGGGCTGCGCGCCGAACGGGATGCCCTCGATCACGTGGTCGACGATCAGCTTCACGGGCCACGGCAGCAATAACAACGGCAAGGAGCTCGCGAACATCAGCAGCGCCTTGAGCGCGAACTGCGCACGGAACGGCGCGACATAGTGGAAAGCGCGGGCGAGCACGCGCAGCGAAGTGAGCGCTCCGCTCACGCGGGGCTCGCTTCTTCGACTGCGGCGTCACGAGCGGCGACCCCGTCGTGCGCGAGCATGCGCGTGTAGAGCCCGCCGCGCGCGAGCAGCTCCGCGTGTGCGCCCTGCTCCGCGATGCGTCCGTCCGCGAGCACCAGGATCTGCGTCGCGTGGCGCACGGTCGCGAGGCGATGGGTTACGAGGAACACGAGCCGGCCGCGCGCCCAGCTCCGAAGGTTCTCGAGCACGCGGCGCTCGGTGTCGCCGTCGAGCGAGGCGGTGGGCTCGTCGAGGATCAGCAGCTGCGGCTGCTTCACGAGCGCGCGCGCGAGCGAGATGCGTTGCCGCTGGCCGGTAGAGAGTTTTGCGCCGCGTTCACCGAGCTGCGTCGCGTAGCCCTCCGGCAATTGCTCGATGAACTCGTCGGCGCAGGCAATGCGCGCGGCCTCGCGCACCGCCGCGTCGGAAGCAAAGGGTGAGGCGTAGCGGATGTTCTCCGCGATCGTCGCGCGGAAGAGCAGGTTCTCCTGCAGCGCGACGGAAGTGTGCGCGCGCCAGCTCGCGAGCGTGAGCGAGCGCAGATCGGCGCCGTCCACCGTAATGCGGCCGGCCTGCGGGTCGGCGAGCCGCAGCACGAGCGACATCAGCGTGGTCTTGCCCGCGCCCGTCGCGCCGACCACCGCGACCACGCTGCCGGCGCTCGCCTCGAAGCTCACGTCCGCGAGCACGGGGCGATCCTCGCTGTAGGCGAAGCGCACGTGCTCGGCGCGCAGGCCCTCGCGGAGCGTCGTAAAGGCTCGAGCGCCGGGTGCGTCGCGCACTTCGGGCTCGAGATCGAGCAGCTCGAACACGCGGTCGAGGCCGATTGCGACGTCTTGCGCGCGGCCGAGCGTCCGTAACAGCTGACGCAGCGAACTCGCGCCGTCGCCGAAGCGCAGCTTTGCGTAGTTGAAGGTGGCGAGCGTGAAGACGCCGAGGCCGAGCGAGCCGAGGCCCAGCGCGTCGAGTCCGGGAATCGGCGCCGCGCTCGCGGTGCGCAGCGCGAGCAGCGCGCCGGCCGCGACGAGCGCGAACGAGGAGGTCCAAAAAAGCGTGACGCTGAACTTCACGAACAGGCCGCGCGCGGCGTAGGCGGCGCTGAACGCCGATTCGCTCGCACGCTCGAAGCGCGCCTGCTCGAAGCTCTCGGCGCCGTACGCCTTCAGCACGCGGATGCCCGCGAGCGATTCCTGGACGCGCGACGTGAGCGCGCTCTGCGCCTCCCGCGCGGCCCGGAAGCGCGTGCGCAGTGGGCCCGCGAACAGCCAGCCGAGCCCGCCCAGCAGCGGCGCCAGCACGATCAACAGCGCGGCGAGCTGCAAAGAGAACAGCGCGCACAGCGTAATCGCGAACAGCCAGCGCGCGACGCCTGCCGCCGGCACGAGCAATAACAGCTCGACGAGCTGCGTTGCCATCGCGCTGTCTTGCAGCGCGCGGTAGAGCGCGTCGCCGATGCGCTGGCGCGCGTGAAAGCGCAGCGAGAGCTGCTGGAGGCGCTCGACCAAGCGCACGCGCAGCAGCTGGTTCACGCGCTGCAGGATCCAGACCTGGTAGTAGTAGAGCACGAGAAAGAGCGGGGTGATTAGGACTGCGCTGAGCGCGCCGATCGCGACCGCGCGCGCGAGGATCGTGCGGCGGAGTTCGGCGCTGGGCAGCGCCTCGACCGGGAGGCCGAGCCAGTCTGCGGCGAGCGGCGTGAGGGGTTGGCCTTCGAGCGCGCGCGTCCACACCAGGTCGAACAGAAAGACGCCGAGCGGAAAGAAGGCGAGCGCGAGGCCGCCGAAGCCCGCGCCGAGTAGCGCTAGGTGAATGCGCACGGGCCGCAGCAGCCCGAAGCAGCGGCGCGCGAGCCGAGCGAGGTCGTGCGCGCGGGGGCTCTCTGCTGCTGCTGCTTCTCCGGCGGACACGCGCGCAGTGTAGGGGGACGTTCCTTGACGAAACGCGCCAACTCACCGAAATCTCGGGTGATCGCGGGTGCGAGGTTCGTTTCGTCAATTTCGTCGAGGAACGTCCCGGGGTGTTTCGTCGCGTTCGTCGTGGAACGTCCCGGGTCGAGGTGGGCATGCGGCGCATCGAGCTGAGTGGAACACACGCGGCGATGGGCGAGGCGTTCGGTGAGGCGTTTCGCGGCGAGATCGCGCAGCTGTATGCGCTGCGGCTCGCGAACGCGCTGCGTCAGGCCACGCAGTACAAAGGCCGCGCGACGCGCGAGGTCGACTTGCTGCGCCTGGCGCGCGCTTGCCTCGCCGCGAGCGAGAGCTTCGATCCGCGCGGCACCGAGGAACTTCGCGGCATCGCGCGCGGCGCGCAGCTCAGCGCAGAGCAGGTGCTCGCGATGAACGGGCTCACGGATCTGCGCGACGCGCTCGCTTGGGGCGAACTCGGCGAGGCGGGCGCGGAGGGCTGCACCGCGCTGATCGTTCAACGCGACGCGAGTGCCGATGGGCGCCCGCGCCTCGCGCAAAGCTGGGACCTCGCGAGCGACAACGCGCCGTTCGTGGTGTTCGTGCACAGGCGCCCCGGGCAGGGCGCGGAGACTTGGTCGGTCACCACGGTGGGCTGCCAGTCTCTAATGAGCATGAACGAGCACGGCCTCGCGCTCGGCACCACGAACCTGCGCACGCGCGATTCGGGCGTCGGCGTGCCGTACCTCGGGCTGGTTCATCGCGCGCTCGAGGAGCGCAGCGCGGGCGACGCTGCGCGAGTCATCGCCGCTGCGCCGCGCGCGGGCGCGCACAGCTACCTCGCGCTCGACCGCAGCGGCGCGGGCGCCGTGCTCGAGTGCACCGGCAAGCTCGCACATCGGTTCGTCGTCGAGCGCGGCGTGCACGTGCACACCAACCATTGCCAAGTGCCCGCGCACATCGCGCTCGAGGCCGATACGCCGCGCAAGTCGTCCGAGGCGCGCCTCGCACGCATGCGCGAGCTGCTCGCCGCCCACGCCGGCAAGCTCGACGCCGCGTTCCTGCGCGAGTGTTATGCCGATTCGGCGGGCGGCTCGCTCGCGATCTGCCGCCAGGACTTCGACGGCATCAGCACCAACGCGGCGAGCGTCATGACTCCCGAGACGGGCGAGTTCTGGGCTTGCGCGGGCGTGCCGGATGCCGCGACGAAATGGGAGCGCTTGCTGTAGTGGCGCGCGGCTTTAGAGCTTCGCCTCGCAGCTCGCGCTCTGGCCGTCGCTCTCGGCGACTTCCACGCCGAGCGTCTCGAGGCCGAGGCCCGCGAGCTTCGGCGCGAGTTCGCGCCATACGTGCTGCGCGAGGCACTCGACCGAAATGTTAGGGACCGCGAGCCGTACGACGTCGCTCGCCGGTAGCCGGTAGCTGCGCCCCGCGACGCGCGCTTCGATCTCGCCGCCGCGCGCTTCGATCGCGACGTGGGAGCTCGGCTCGGGCAGCAGCACGCGCTCGTCGAGCGCCGCGCACAGCCGGCGAACTTCATCCTTCACCACACGCGCTTCGACGAGCAAGCCGCTCGCATCGAGCGCCGCGCCGCAGAGCCACACGCGCACGCGGTAATTGTGGCCGTGCAGGCGCTCGGCCGTGCCATCGGCGAACCAGGTGAAGTGCGCGGCTGCGAACTTGAAGTCGGCTTTCCCGAGATGCAGCGTGAAGCGCGGCGCGGAAGTCACGAACTCACTCTAGCCCGGAGCGTCGATGCTGATAACGTCCGGCGCTTCGCAAGCGCAGGAGAAACTGTGAGTGGCAAGAAATCGGCGACGGGTTCCTGCGCGCGCTGCCGCGCGGAGCTCGACCTCGCCTCGGTTCGCATCGGCGACGAATGGTTTTGCCGCGCGGCCTGCGCCGCCGGCGACAACACGCCGCGCCCGGCCGCGGTTTCAGCGGAAGCCCTGACCAATCGCCCGCGGCGCTATTTCGGCCGCCGCGCGCCGAAGGAGTTGCGCCCGCGAACGGCGTGACTCGGCCACGAGAAAAGGAGCCATCGATGTCTCGTTACGCAGGCAAGATCGCAATCGTGACGGGCGCGTCGGGCGGGATCGGCCGCGCGACAGCCCGCCGGCTCGCAGCCGAGGGCGCGAGCGTGCTGCTCACGGATCTCGCGGGCTCGAAGCTCGAGGAGGCCGCGCACGAAGCGAAGGGCGCGGGCCGCATCGAGACGCTCGCGGTGGACGTGAGCTAC